>VTPM01000068.1 GCA_008638125.1 Pelagibacteraceae bacterium | reverse complement strand
AATTAACAAGCTCTAGCTACCCAGTTACCCCAACAATTACTATCTGCCCTATTTTGTAATTGAAATAGTGATAACTTCTTAAATCTTCTAGTTCTCACCCTTATTTTCTTTTCTTTTCTAAATTTAATTGTTCGTTTCATAATTAATTTATATGATGATTAGACTTTGATTTGTAATGCTAGTTTTGCAATTCAGATTTGAAAGAGATTAATGAAAAAAGAATTCTTACCTGAAAAGACTTGCCCTACTTGTAAAAGGCCATTTAAATGGAGAAAAAAATGGCGATTAAATTGGGATAAGGTAAAATACTGCTCTAAGAAATGCTCGGGTAACAGGGGTTAACTTAATTTTAAATGAGTAATGATCTTGGGGATGTTTTCTTTAAAGTTAAAGAAACCTTTGGTTGAGAATTGATGACAATATGCATCCTCAGATCTTTCAATGTAATTTAACTTGATGCTGTATTTACTCTCAATGGACTGCAAGTAAGTTAGGTTTTCTCCAATATTTGGATAAATCACATCTAAGCCTTCCTTGGATTGAACTAATGCATCTAATTCCTCAGCTTTTAGTTTCCTCACATTTTTATTTAATCTAGCAATCTGATCTGCAATTACCTTTTCCTTGTAACTCAAAACGTTTTGAGCAAGTTTAATCTTCCTTTGTTCGTTGGGCAGAATCAAACAATTCAAGGATTTATAATCTTTTAATTTAATCGTCTCTAAGTTTAAGTCGTTTTCAAAAAATAAAAGATGTTCCCCTTTTGGATTTGAATTCATTTCCTTTTTTTTAATTGAATAAATTCTATCATCTTCAATTGGTGTAGCTTGTTCATTAAGTTTAACGTTTTGATATCTATCATTGGTAAACTTTGCAATGTTCCAAGCTTGAGCTACGTAATGCTTACCCTTAGTTTGTAATCCTGCAACCCATCTCCAACTCAAGGTATTTGAAGCAGCATCTCCATCTGCTAAATGTTTCATAAAAAATTCTGCACCAAGCTGCCAGGGGAGCTTTAAGGTAAAAATCCAAATGCTAGCAAACCACATTCTCGTATGGTTATGCAGATAATTACTGCTTTTTAATTCCTGAACCCAATCATTGAAACAAGTGATATTGGTTTTGCCTTGAATGGCTAGCTCATAATTTTGATCTAATGTTAAATGTTTTAAATCTTTTAAAAAATCTTCCCAAACCTTTGGTCTTAGCTCCAGCCAACCCTTCCAATATACTCGCCAAAAAACTTCCTGGATGAATTTATCTACTTTGACAAAAGCATGCTTTGCTAAAACTTTTTTGACAACTTCATATTCCGTTATTAATCGGTGAGTTATATAAGGCGATAAACAAGACACATTATTTCTCTCACTTGGACCTAAATCAAAATTTCGCTTAGCTGAATAGTCTTGAATGAATTGATCATTAAATAAAGCTAACTTATCAAGCGCTTCTTGCCGTGATGTAACAAATGACATTTTAAATATTTTGGCCTTTGACTTGAGGATACGAGACGGCAGAAGTAAACCAACAATTATTACAATTTTCTTCCGTTCCTTTTTCTATGTGCCATTCATAGAAGAAGTTTTGATTATCTTTTGAAACCACGTTTACACCATAGACAAATTTTTTATCATCTGATTGAATTAAATTAATGCTGTGAGATTTATGGTTAAGTAAAATTTGATAATGTGGATCATACAGCATAATTCTAAATCTTGGATAAGGGCCAGTTACTAATTTATTTTTAGGATGAGCAAATAACCAGGTTTGTTTAATCCCGGCATCTGCCTTAGGTGTATCATTATCCTTTAAAGCTTTAAGCTGAATTTGAATAACATCAATAGGCTCGAGATTTTCGTTAGGACGAACCTCTTCGGCAAAAGATGAAAGGCAAATGAAATAAATTAGAATTATAAAAGCTTTAAGTTTCAAACTACTAAATTTTAAATAATTTCAGGAATTTAAGCAATCACTACTTCTTAACATTAATTAAGAAGTAGTGGAATTTTTGCTTAGCCTTTTAACAATTCTAAAGCTTCTGCAAGCATTTGCTCTGAAGTTGCATGATCACCACTTTTGTGAAGCATTTCTGCTTGATCTCTCAACATTTCAATTTCAGATTTTTTTTCTGCAGATAAGTTAGACGTTGCTAACTGTTCAGTTACCTGTGCAACTAACATTGGACATTGTCCAGCCATTGCTACTGAAGGTAAAAAAAACAAAGCTAAAAAAATTAAAATAGTTTTCATATTTTTCATAGTTTGTCCTTGTTGGTGTCTATGTATGCTTAGTTGTTGGATTAGATATGTGACACCTTAGCTTACAAAAATTAAAGTATTATTCTAAGGTTTTGGGTCTTTCAGATCTCATCATTCGATCATGAACCGCCTGCATGCCACGTTCAACCATATCACTAATTTCTGCAGCATGTTTTTGCAGCAAACTCACTACTTCAGGGTCTTGTGAAGTTTGAATTATTTGAACACCTGTATCAGTTAATTCAATTTCAGTTTCAATTTTATCATAATGCTTGAACAACTCTGTCAGCGTGGGTGATTGAATGATGACTTCAGGATTTTTATTTTCCTGCATCCTTGTGACCATCATCGAAACATGATTGACGATCGATTGCCTTACTTCTGGGTTGGTAGATAAGGTAACCGTCTTAATGCCATTTGGGATATTTGTAACGTTTCTCTCAATTTTTTTATGATTGATAAAAATATTCTTTAAATCATTAACTTCTAATTCAGTCGTGTCTTTACCTTGCAGACCAGGCATATTCACTTCATCGTGATCCATATGACCGTGGCCACTACTCCCTTTGCCATGCATTTTTTCATGATGACTTTTATAAGACTCAGCTGAAATTAAATGAGTAGTTAAAGCGAATAGAAAACTAATAATGATAATTTTTTTTATCACAAAAGGATTAAAGAATTTCTATGATGTCTTTAAATTCATATCGTGGAGCTTTGGGGAAAGTATGTTGCTCATCGCCATAACCGATATTACATAAAAAATTCGATTTAATGTTTGTGCCTTTAAAGAACTCTTGATCAACACCTTCGTTGTTAAAGCCACTCATAGGTCCAGTTGATAATCCAAGGATGTGACAAGCTTTAATCAAATAACCTCCTTGAATAGAAGAGTTTCTAAAAGCGGTGTCATAAGTAAATTTTTCATTACCTTCAAAGAATGATTTAGCATCCATAGCTGGAAAGTTTTTAGGTAAGTCTTTATAAAAATCTAGATCCATAGCAAGGATGGCACATACTGGAGCTTTCATTGTCTTATCTACGTTTCCTTCCATTAAGAAAGGTTTTAATTTGTTCTTAGCAGCCTCTGATTTAAGAAATTTTATTCTTAAAGGCTGACAGTTAAATGAAGTAGCATTATTTTTAATTAATGCATAAATTTCGTGTAAAGTTTCATCTGAAACTTCTTTG
>VTPM01000021.1 GCA_008638125.1 Pelagibacteraceae bacterium | reverse complement strand
TTAAAAAAAAGTGTTAGATATATAGAAAATAAAATTATTATTTTTAGATAGCTTACAGAAACTTTCATTTAAATTTAAACCTATACTAGAATTTTTCATAATTCACAGTTTTTCTTTTATCCGTGACATTTTGTGGTAACATTTAAAATTAAATTAACAACAACACTAACGAGGGAAAAAAAATGAAATCAATAAGAAAACTATTTTTAGTCTTCTCAGTATTTGCACTGTTCATTCATGCTAATGCAGAGGCTAAAACTACAATTAATTGGTGGCATGCATTCGGAGGAAGACTTGGTGAATTACTAGATGAGCAAGTTAAGAAATTTAATGCAAGTCAAAATGACTATGAAGTTGTTCATACTCAAAAAGGAAATTACTCTGAAACTTTGAACGCTGGTATTGCTGCATTTAGAGCAAAACAACAACCACATCTTTTGATGGTGTTTGAAGTTGGAACAGCATCAATGATGGCAGCCAAAGGAGCTACAAAACCTGTTTATGAAGTAATGGCTCAGTCTGGATTAAAGTTTGATGCAGACGCTTACATTCCGCCAGTAAAAGGTTACTACACAACAACTGATGGAAAAATGTTGTCTTTACCTTACAACTCATCAACTCCTGTTCTATGGATCAACAAAGACCTAATGAAAAAAGCAGGATTAAATCCAAGCATGAGTTTAGCTACTTGGGATGATGTTGGAACAGCATTAGATGCTGCTAAAAAAGCTGGTATAGGTTGTGGACTTACAACTGCATGGCAAAGTTGGATACATTTAGAAAACTTTTCTGCGTATCACAATGTTCCTTTTGCATCAAAAGCAAATGGATTTGCTGGTCTAGACACTAAGCTTCAATTTAACAGTTCACTTCATGTAAAACATTTAGACATGATGGGAAAATGGGCCAAAGATGGTAAATTTTTCTATGCAGGTCGAAGAAATGAAGGTGGAGCAAACTTTAGAGGTGGAGAATGTATGTTCTTTACAGAAAGTTCTGCTGGTTACGCTGGTATAAAAAAAGAAGCTAAGTTTGAATTTGAAATCAGACCATTGCCTTATCATAAAGGAACTAAGGCTCCTCAAAACACGATTATTGGTGGAGCATCTTTATGGGTTATGTCTGGTCACTCAGCTGATGAATACAAAGGAGTTGCAGCGTTTATTAACTTCTTATCAACTGATGATATCCAAGCAAAATGGCATCAAGATACTGGTTATCTTCCAATAACAATCTCTGCAGCTGCAAAGACTGACAAAGATGGCTTCTATAAAGCTAATCCTGGTACAGACATTGCTGGTAAACAGATGATGGGTAAAGCTCCTACAGATAATTCTAAAGGTTTACGTTTAGGTTCATTTGATCAAATCAGAGGAATCATAGATGAAGAACTTGAGGGTATTTGGACTGGAAATAAAACTGCAAAAGCAGCGATGGATAGTGCTGTGAAACGTGGTGATGTTTTGCTTAGAAGATTTGAGCAAGCTAACAAGTAATATCTAAAATTAACAGGAGGAGATATTTTTCTCCTCCTGTTTTTCATAAATGGAAAAAAGAGTAATTTTTAAAGGTTGGTGGTTACCCCTTATTTTAGTTGCGCCCCAACTAATTATATCTGCTATATTTTTCTTTTATCCAGCAGGCCAAGCAGTATGGAACTCTCTTTTTCTACCAGATCCTTTTGGTCTTAAATCTCAATATGTTGGTCTTGAGAATTTTAAATTTTTAGCAAGCGATAGTTATTATCGAGCAAGTTTTTTAACAACTTTGCTTTTTTCTACATTGGTTTCGGTATTTTCTATGGGTTTAGGACTCTATTTTGCAGCTTTAGCAGATCGTTTAATTAAAGGAGCGGGAGTGTATCAAACACTTCTACTTTGGCCTTACGCGGTAGCACCAGCCGTTGCTGCTGTCATTTGGAGTTTTTTATTTTCAAGTCGAATAGGTTTAGTTTCTTGGTATCTAGGTATGTTTGGCTACGATTGGAATCATGCCTTAAATAGTAATGAAGCTATGGGGCTAGTTGTTTTAGCTTCATCATGGGGAAGAATTAGTTACAACTTTTTATTTTTTTTAGCAGGACTTCAGGCTATTCCTAAGTCAGTAATTGAAGCGGCTGCTATTGATGGAGCAAGTTTTTGGAAAAGATTCAGAACAATCGTAATTCCTCTACTATCTCCAATAAGTTTCTTTCTTTTAGTCGTAAACATTGTTTATGCTTTTTTTGAAACATTTGGTGTCATTCACACCATAACATCTGGCGGACCTCAGCAATCAACGACAACCTTAGTTTATAAAGTTTATGCTGATGGTTTTGTTGGACAAGATTTAGGTTCTAGTGCTGCTCAGTCAGTAATTTTATTAGTTGTTGTTGGCTTATTGACTGTCGTGCAATTTAAATACATTGAAAAGAAAGTGCATTATTAAAATGGTTGAGAAAAAAAAATCAGGATATTGGTTAACACATTTAGGATTAATCATAGGAGTTCTATTTATATTTTTTCCTGTTTGGCTAACATTCGTTGCTTCAACTGTTACGCAAGATGAAATTATTCAACCACCTTTTCCAGTGTTGCCCGGTCCGCATTTTATAGAAAATTATACTAATGCATTATTTAATGGTGTGCCCGAAGGATATGGCAAAAGCCCTCCAGTATTTAGATTGTTATTAAACTCTGCCATTATGGCATTAGGTATTTCAGTGGGTAAGATTATAATCTCTTTATTATCTGCTTTCGCCATCGTGTATTTTAGATTCCCTGGTAGACAATTTTTCTTTTGGATTATTTTCTTAACTTTAATGCTGCCCGTTGAAGTAAGGATTGTTCCCACATATGAGATTGCTGCAAATTTAGGATTGCTCAATAGTTATGCTGGTTTGATTTTTCCTTTGATTGCCTCGGCAACAGCTACATTTTTATTTAGACAATTCTTTTTAACTATTCCAGATGAAATGGTTGAGGCCGCTAGAATTGATGGTGCAACTCCAATGCAATTTTTCAAAGATATATTAGTTCCTATTAGCAGAACAAATATTGCTGCATTATTTGTAATTTTATTTATTTACGGTTGGAACCAGTATCTATGGCCTCTACTTTTAACTACAGATCCAAGTATGAACACGATCGTAATGGGAATTAATCAAATGATACCTGGCGGAGATGATTATGGTCATTGGCCAACTATTATGGCAACTTCAATTTTAGCTATGGTTCCACCAGTTGTTGTTGTTATAACTATGCAAAAGTTTTTTGTTAAAGGACTATTAGAAAGTGAAAAATAAATGGGAAGCATAAACTTAAAAAATTTAAAAAAATCTTTTGGTAAAACGAAAGTCATTCACGACCTCAGTGTTGATATCCAGGATGGAGAACTCATCGTCATTGTTGGTCCATCAGGTTGCGGTAAATCCACTTTACTAAGAATGGTTGCTGGACTCGAAGAGGCTAATGTTGGCGACATTATCATCGATGGTAAAAGAGTAAACGATGAAGAACCAATGCAAAGAAACATTGCAATGGTGTTTCAAAATTATGCTCTTTATCCTCATATGACTGTGTTTGGTAATATGGCTTATGGATTAAAAATCGCAAAAATAGATAAAGATGAAATTGCCGATAGAGTAAAAAAAGCTGCAGATATTTTGGAATTAGGCGAACTTTTAGAGAGAAAACCAAGTCAATTATCAGGCGGTCAAAGACAAAGAGTTGCGATGGGAAGAGCTATCGTGAGAAATCCAGTGGCTTTTTTATTTGATGAACCCTTATCAAATTTGGATGCAAAATTAAGAGTTCAGATGAGATTGGAAATTAAGAAGTTACAAACTCAACTTAAAACAACTTCTTTATACGTAACACATGATCAAGTGGAAGCTATGACTTTAGCAGATCGAATGATTGTAATGAACGAGGGTAGAGTTGAACAAATTGGTACTCCAATAGATGTATATCAAAAACCTCAAACTATTTTTACAGCTCAGTTTATTGGTAGTCCTGCAATGAACATATTTAAGGGTAACCACTCAAACTCAGGCATAAAGCTTTCTAATGGCTTAGAATTTAAATCTTCCAAAAAACATTCTGGAGAAGCTTATGTTGGTATGAGACCTGAAGATTTTTCTATAGATCCAAATGGTTTAGTTAAAATTCAAGTTGATCTTATTGAGCTCGTTGGATCAAATTCTTTAATTCATGGACGTTTAGAAAATAGCAATGAAATTTTAGTAGCGAGCGTGCCAGGGGTAGTTGATAAAAGTAATGTAGGTAAAAAAATTAATTTATCCTTTGATTTATCAAAACTTCACTTGTTTGATGTTGCATCAGGTCAAAGGATTTAAACTTGAAAAATAATTTTTTGAGTAAGCCAAATTACATAAGAATTTATGGTCACCGGGGAGCTAGAGGGGAGTACCCTGAAAATACCATTGAAGGATTTAAGCATACTTTTTCACTTCAAATAAAAGCTATTGAATTTGATGTTTTGATTTCTAAAGATAATGTACCAACCATCTATCATAATTTTACTTTAAACAAGGATCTTACAAAAGACGGAAACAATAATTGGCTACCAACGGATGACATTAAAATTTATGAAAAAACATTCGAAGAAATTAAAACATATAATGTTGGAGGTATTGACTCCAATAGTAAATATGGAAAGACTTTTTCAAAACAAAAAACAATTGAGACTGCAAGAATTCCAAGTCTTAAAGATCTTTTAGAATTAGTAAAATCTAGTGGTAAAGATATTTTTTTAAACCTCGAAATTAAATCTACCCCCTATAAACAGGACTTAATTCCGAACCCAAGCGAGATGGTAAAATTGATACTAAAAGATATTAATGATTACAGTTTAGTAGACCAAACACTTATTTCATCTTTTGATTGGAGAATATTAAAGGAAGTTAAAAAACAAAATTCAAATATTTTACGAGGCTACTTAAGTTTACAACAAGGTCAAAGCAAGACTATCTTTGAAGATTCATTGTGGGTTGATGGTAAATTTTCTTCATTAGAGTTATTTGAACTACCAAAAGTAATTAAATCTCTTGACGGACACGTTTGGTGTCCTTTTTATCGAGATGTAACCAAAGAGAATGTTAAGCTTGCCCACGATCTTGGATTAGCTGTAAATGTTTGGACGGTAAACAATGATGAAGATGTTTTACGAATGATCGAGTACAGCGTGGATGGAATAATTACTGATTATCCAAAAAAAGTAAAAGAAATTTGCAAAAAAAGTAATATTTCTTGGTTCTAGGGTTGCAAAAAAAGTATTCTTCTTTTAATAATTTCAGCTTCTTCATGAAAAATAAAAATCACAAAAGAAACTGGTTAGAAAGAAAGTTAGATGAGTACAATCACACAATGAGTTTGGTTAGAACCATATTACCTTTTATAATTTTAGTAATTCAAATTTATATATTAACTAAGTTAACCTAAGAATATCTAAGCATGGCTGTAAAGAAGAAAAAATATCAGAGGAATTGGCTTGAACGAAAGCTAGATGAGTACAATCATACTATGGAGTTAATTCGAACGATATTACCTTTCGTGATCCTACTTCTTCAGATTTACATTCTTACTAAGCTTACTTAGATAAAAAGTTTATATATTTATCTGTTTCCTCTATCTGTATTTCATCCTGTAAACCAAAGTACTCACCATCTAGTTGAGTATTTAAAGGTTCAGTAGTTTTGGTAACCTTTATTTTTTGAGCCTGTGAAGTAATAATATTTTTAGTACCAGCTAAATCTCCCTTAAAGAGAACAAGCATAACATAATACATTAAATTCATTCTTGTAAGATTTTGGAAAACATAAGTGATAAGCCCATTTTCAAATATATTAGTTTTTTTAGAAATACTGTATTGGCCTGCATAATATCTTGCATTTGTTATCAATACCCAATTTGCTTCATATGTTTTATTATCTAATGAAACTTTTATTTTTTCATTTTTTAAAAACAGAAAATGTTGCAAAGATTTAATTATAAATATTAGTTTTCCTAAATATTTTTTTATACCTGAGTGAATTGAGGCTACAATTGTTCCGTCAAATCCAACACCTAACATCAAAAAAAAATAGTCATTATTAGCTTTGGCTAAGTAAATTTTTTTTGTATTTTTTGATATTAATGTTTCATATACATCTTTTGCCTTCTTCTTAATATTTGCCTCAATTTGAAGAATGTTAGCTGTGCCTAGTGGAATGTACCCCATTTCCTTAGTTGATAAGGATGGATACTTAATAACTTCATTTACAGCAAAGTTAAAAGAGCCATCACCACCCGTAATTATTAATCGGTCAAAGCTTTTTATAGATAGTTTTTTAAAAATTTCTTTTGCCTCTTCAATCGATGTTGATTTAATTACTTCAACATCATGATCCTTTCTCAATAAGTTAATCGTTTCATCAAGAAGCTTCTGATTTTTTAAAGCATTAGAATTTATAACAGTACAGAATTTAATTCTTTCACTCATCTAACCGTTATGTAGCATATTTGAGTGTTTAATCTAGATAGCGTATATACTGCTTATGGAAATATTATTTTATTTATTAATTTTCTTAATCTTCAGCTGGATCATCTTTTTGATTGTTAGATCAATTAGCAAAGGCTTAGATGCTAAATCTAATACAAAAAAAAATAAATATACGAATGAAGCTGAAGGAAAAAACTTATCTATGAATAATAATAAAGACCTTGTCAAAAATACTCTTGATGAATTTTTAGACCAAGTTTTAATAGTAAATAAATTTAAAGAAATTGTTTTTTTAAATAAAAACGCAGCTCTTAGATTTGGTGAAAATCTTGAAGGGAAGCATCTTGCTTCAATATTAAGAGCTCCAGAGATTTTAGAAAGTTTTGATATTTGTATAGAAAATAATGAAAAACAAGTTGTTGAAGTTGAAATAAAAAATCCCATTTATCAATTTTTCAGCGCTACAATTTTCCCTCACCCTGAGAATAACAATTTTATCATTATTGTATTAAGAGATCTTACCGAAATAGCTAAAGTACAAAAATTTAAATCAGATTTCGTAGCTAATGCATCTCACGAGTTAAGAACCCCATTACAATCAATAAAGCTAGGTTTAGAAACCATCAACCAAGGACATGCAAAAAACGATTTTGAAGCTCAAAAAAAATTCGTACCTATAATGTTAGAACAGGCACAAAGGATGGAAAACCTTATTAGAGATCTTTTATCACTTTCAAAAATAGAGCTAGAGGAACATATAAGACCGAATAAAGATATAGATCTAAAAGATATTATAGATCATGTAATTCAAGCACAAAATCAATCACTTAGTCAAAATGATGTAAAAATTAATTTTGATTGCAAAAAAGACGCAAGAAGAATCGTGGGTGACAGAGACAAATTAATTGAAATATTTTCCAACCTTATTGAAAACGCAATAAAGTATAGTGAAAGAGGAAAGAATATAAATATTTCACTTAAAAAAAAGAATGATCAAATATTAGCTTCAGTCAAAGATAGCGGAGTTGGAATTCCAAAAGATCTTATACCAAGAGTTACCGAGAGGTTTTTTAGAGTTGATCCTGAAAAAAGTAAAAAGGTTGGAGGAACCGGTCTAGGCCTAGCTATAGTTAAGCACCTGGTATTACAACATAGAGGCGAGTTAAATATAACAAGTGAAGAGGGAAAAGGCTCAGAATTTACAGTATCATTCCCTGCTATTTAGCAAGATAGTACAACCTTAAATTTAACAATTGTAATAAATATTTAATATTTCTGTAACAAAATTTTAAATAAATTTCTGTAAGTTTTTTTAAATAAACAAAAATAAAAAGGAAAAAAATGAAAATATTTAAAAATTTACTATTAGTTCTTAGTATGATTTTTTTAGCAAATTTTGCTCAGGCTAGAGATCAAATTAAGATTGTTGGATCTTCAACTGTTTACCCTTATGCAACGGTAGTAGCAGAGAAATTCGGAAAAGGCGGAAAATTTAAAACGCCAGTAATTGAAAGTACGGGAACTGGCGGTGGTATGAAATTATTTTGTGCTGGTGTAGGAGAAAATCATCCAGATATAACAAATGCTTCAAGAGCTATTAAAACTGCTGAAAAAGAACTTTGTAATAAAAATGGTGTAAAAGATATCATTGAAATTGTTGTTGGAAATGATGGAATAGTTTTTGCTCAATCAGTAAAAGCTCCAGATATAAGTTTTACTAAAGAACAATTATGGAGAGCTTTAGCTGAAAAAGTAGAAATCGATGGAAAACTAGTCAACAATCCATATACAAAATGGAGTGATATTGACAGCAAACTACCAGCAAATAAAATTGAAATTTTAATTGCCCCACCAACTTCAGGAACACGAGATGCTTGGAATTCTTTAGTTATGGAAATGGGTTGCACAAAAAAAGCCATTGAACTTCTTGGTGGAGACAAAGGTGAATGTGCAAAAATAAGAGAAGATGGTTATGCTATCGAAGCAGGAGAGAATGATACTTTAATTGTCCAAAAACTTGATTCTAATCCAAATGCATTTGGTTTTTTTGGTTTTAGTTATTTATTAGGCAATAAAGATAAAATTAAAGCTGCATCCATAGATGGAGTACAACCATCTCTAGCTGGCATCCAAGATTATTCATATCCGATTGCAAGGCCATTATTCTTTTATGTGAAAAAAGCTCATATTGGAGTTATTCCAGGCATTTCAGATTTTTTGAAAGAATTTACTTCAAAAAAATCAATGGGTGATGGAGGTTACTTGTCTGACATAGGTTTAGTGCCGTTATCTAGTGAAAAATATAATTCAACTAGAACAGCTGCAACAAAACTAACGACAATTAGCATCAACTAAATATAAATTATTAATTTAACTTAAAAAGGCCGAGTAAAATCGGCCTTTTTTTTTACAATTACAGGTTTAGAAATTTAACATAATTGTAACAATCAAAGAGTATACCAGTTTAATGAATTTAGGAATCTTCACTGCTATTTTGTTGTTTTGTATTTTTTCATATTTCTTTGGGCAAACAACAGCTAAAAAATTAGTTACAAATCAAAATCTTAAACTTAAAACATTACCAACTTATTACGGATACTTTGTTGCTTTGTGGTGTGGAATACCCTCGTTAATCCTTTTTGCTGTATGGAGTTTATTTGAACCAACTATCATAAAAACTATTGTAGTTGGCAAAGTATTATCAGCCTCACAAATTGAAGCAGGATTAACTACAAACCTTATTTATCAAAAAATCCTCTCATATAGTGCTGGAAATTTTACTGGAGATTTAACCGATACCATAAAAATAGGCGCACTTGCTTATGCAAAAATTACTTCACTTGCATACAAAGCTAAGTTAGCTTCAATTTTATCTTTAGCCTCGATAGGTTTTATATATGCCTTTAATAAAGTATCTAAAAACAATAATGCAAGAAATGATGTAGAAAATATTTTAAAATGGTTACTTTTTTCATCTTCCGTAATTGCAATATTAACCACTCTTGGAATTATATTCTCCCTTCTCTTTGAGAGCATAAAATTTTTTTCTTCAATAAATATTTTTGATTTTTTATTTGGAACAAATTGGAGTCCTCAAAAAGCATTTGTCAGGGACGCTAGTGCAATTACTGCTGAGGAATATCTAGAAATTAAAGATGCTTTTGGTTCTGTCCCTTTGTTTGCTGGAACTGCGTTTATAGCGTTAATAGCTATGTGCGTAGCGGTTCCAATCGGATTATTTTCAGGAATTTATTTAGCAGAATATGCAAGTTATAAATCTAGAAGAACTATTAAGCCTATTATTGAAATCTTGGCTGGTATTCCAACCGTAGTTTATGGATTTTTTGCCGCTTTAACAGTTGGTCCATTTTTTAGAGAATTCGGCGAAAGTTTAGGATTAAATGTGAGTTCAGAAAGTGCACTTGCTGCAGGATTAGTTATGGGAATAATGATTATTCCTTACGTATCATCTTTATCAGACGATGTAATCAATGCTGTTCCACAATCTCTTCGAGAAGGATCCTACGCAGTAGGAGCAACTAAATCTGAAACGATTAAAAAAGTTGTTTTCCCTGCCGCTCTCCCAGGAATAATTGGATCAATCCTATTAGCTGTTTCAAGAGCAATTGGAGAAACTATGATTGTAGTAATGGCAGCAGGATTAGCGGCTAACTTAACAATAAATCCACTAGAATCTACAACAACAGTCACAACTCAAATTGTAATGCTGTTGGTAGGTGACCAAGAATTTGATAGCCCTAAAACTCAATCTGCTTTTGCACTAGGCTTAACCCTTTTTCTAGTAACATTAGTTTTAAATTATATCGCTTTAAGAGTAGTAAAAAAATATAGAGAAAAATATGACTAAAGATCAAAGAATTAAAAAAAGACATAGAGCTGAAGCAAGGTTTAAATTATATGGACTTGTATCCATTATACTTGCATTAACTTTTGTGGGTTTTTTAGTTTTTACTATATTTTCAAAAGGTAGTGATGCTTTCTCAAAAACTACCATAAAAGTTAATGTATCTTTTAATGCTGAAATACTAAGTCTACCATCCAATCCATCTTTGGAAGATATTCAAGATGCAGATTATTATGATCTTGCTTTAGAAAGTATTAATAAATTATTGTTAACTTCTAATCCTGATGACGAAAAATTATTAAAAAAATTATTCAGTCCAGATTTTGACTTAGAGATAAAAAACTATTTAGTAAAAAATCCAGATTTAATAAACCAAACTCAAGATATAAATTTAACCTCTTCTGATGATATAGATCAATTATTTAAGGGTAATTTTCCAAGAGATATCCCGGAAGATAGAAGGCAAGTTAATGATAGACAATTAGAAATTTTTGATGAGTTAGTCGCTCAAGATAAAATTCAAAAAAAGTTTAATAATTATTTTTTTACCAATGGGGATTCGAGAGATCCTGAACTAGCTGGTATCGGTGCTTCTTTATTGGGAAGTTTTTTTAGTGTTGTAATTTGTTTAATATTATCTTTTCCTATCGCAATCTTAGCATCGATTTATTTAGAAGAATTTGCACCAAAAAATAAAATTACTGATTTTATTGAAATTAATATTAATAATTTAGCTGCCGTTCCATCAATCGTATATGGACTTTTGGGATTAGGAATCCTCTTGGGCTTTATGAACTTTCCAAGGTCTACTCCATTAGTAGCTGGAATTACATTGGCCTTAATGACATTGCCAAGAATAATAATTCCTTGCAGGGCATCTTTAAAAGCTGTGCCACCTTCAATTAGAGAAGGGGCTTTAGCAGTTGGAGCCTCTAAATTCCAGTCAGTTTTTCATCATGTTGTTCCATTGTCTTTACCAGGAACATTGTCAGGTACTATCATTGGTCTTGCTCAAGCTTTAGGTGAAACAGCACCTTTAATTTTAATTGGTATGGTTGCATTTGTAGTTGATATACCTGGAAGTCCAATTGACCCAGCATCCTCTCTGCCTGCGCAAGTTTATTTGTGGTCAGAGTCAGCTGAAAGAGGTTTTGTTGAAAAAACCTCTGCAACAATAATGATATTATTAACCTTTTTAATTGTGATGAATTTTATTGCAGTTTATCTTAGACAAAAATTTGAAAAGAAGTGGAATTAATGAAAGAGAGAAAAATAAAAATAAAAACTGAAAATCTCGAAGTTTATTACGGAGAAAAACAAGCTTTATTTGATGTAAATTTAGAAATTCACGAAAAGGAAGTGACCGCACTTATTGGTCCGTCTGGGTGTGGAAAGTCTACTTTCATAAGATGCATCAATCGAATGAATGATGTTATCGATATATGTAAAATTAAAGGATCAATTGAAATAGATGGAAAAAATATTAATCATAAGTCCATTGACGTTGTTAGACTAAGAGAAAAAGTAGGTATGGTGTTTCAAAAACCCAATCCTTTTCCAAAAAGTATTTATGATAATATTGCTTATGGGCCTAAGATTCATGGTATTACGAAAAATAAAGGTGAATTAGATAATTTAATTGAAAATAGTTTGAGAAAAGCTGCTTTGTGGAACGAAGTTAAAGATAGATTACATGAGCCTGGAACAAGTTTATCTGGAGGACAACAGCAAAGGTTATGCATAGCTAGAGCGATATCTGTAAATCCAGAAATTATTTTAATGGACGAGCCTTGTTCAGCTTTGGATCCAATTGCAACAGCAAAAATTGAAGAATTAATTGATGAGTTAAGAGAAACTTATACCATCATTATAGTAACGCATTCTATGGCTCAAGCAGTTAGAGTATCTCAAAAAACTGGCTTCTTTCATTTAGGAAAATTAATTGAATTTGGCACTACAGAAAAAATGTTTAAAAACCCTAGTAATAATATGACACAAGATTATATTACAGGTAGATTTGGATAAACATATGAACAACGAAACACATATTGTAAAATCATACGAAGAAGAACTTCAGCATTTGCATGATACGCTCATTCAAATGGGTAGTTTAACAGAGAGTCAATTATCAGACTCTTTAGAAGCAGTAATTAAAGTAGACAAA
The DNA here is from genome assembly GCA_008638125.1 of Pelagibacteraceae bacterium. Lineage (GTDB taxonomy): Bacteria > Pseudomonadota > Alphaproteobacteria > Pelagibacterales > Pelagibacteraceae > Pelagilacustribacter. Next base: position 1,555 of record VTPM01000021.1, on the reverse strand, counting down.
GAGTCTACGGATAAAATTATTAAAAGTGATGAAAAAGTAAATAAGTTTAGATCTAAAATAGATACACAAATTATGAATTTACTAGTTAAGAGAGCACCAATGGCAATTGATTTAAGATCAACGATAAGCGCTTTAAAAATATCTCAAGATTTAGAGCGAATTGGAGACTTGGCTAAAAGTAATGCTAAGAAAGTTGAGCCTTTGCCTTTAGATCTTCCTGATTCACTAGTACAAAGTTTAAAAAGATTAGGTGATTTAGTTCAAAAACAATTAAAAGACGTTATTGATTCATACGTTAATAAATCTTTAGATAAATCATTAGCTGTTTGGAAAGGTGATGAAAAAGTTGATGATTTAACCCATCTAGCCATGAATAATGTTATGGATTTTCTATCTAAAGACAAAAAAAATTTAGCTTTTTCAACACATCTAATATTTGTGACTAAAAATTTAGAGCGTGCCGGTGATCACATAACAAATATTGCAGAGTCAGTATATTATCTTATTAAAGGTGAATACCTAAAAGGACATCGACCAAAAGGTAAAGATACTTCAGTTTAAATCAATGAAAGCCAAGATAATGATTATAGAGGACGAGGAGTCAATCGTTACTCTTGTCAAATATAATTTAGAAAAAGAAGGTTATAAAGTTTTCTCAAACTCAAATGGAGAGAAAGCATTAGAGCACATCAAAGAGATTGCACCAGATCTTATCTTACTTGATTGGATGCTTCCAAATTTATCTGGAATAGAAATTTGTAAAATTTTAAAAACTGAAAAAAAACATAAACATATTCCTATTATTATGCTTACAGCGAAAGGGGAAGAGGAAGACAAAATAAGGGGATTAAATAGTGGAGCAGATGATTACATTACCAAACCTTTTAGTCACAAAGAATTAATTGCAAGAGTTAATGCTTTGTTAAGAAGAGTTAATCCTTCTGTTTCTGAAGATATTGTAGAGTATGAAGATCTTAAAGTTGATCGAATTGAAAGAAAAGTATTTAGGGAAAAAAAAGAAATCAAATTAGGACCTACCGAATTTAAATTACTAAATTTTTTAATTAAAAATCCAAAACGTGTTTATTCTAGAGAGCAACTGTTAGAAAATATTTGGTCTGATAATATTAACGTAGAAAATAGAACTATCGATGTTCATATAAGACGTTTACGCCAAGCGATAAATATTAATTCAAAGAAAAATTATATAAGAACAGTTAGGTCAGCAGGCTACGCTCTAGATTAGTTTAAAAAATCCAATTACAAAGAGTGGAATTTGTAAACCAAAGTTAGTCAAGATAGCTTTGTCTTTTGAGAGGTATCCAGCTATCGTCCATCCAATAACCCCTAAACCATGAAACATAATATTGAGAGGATAAATATTTAAGTTTGTGAGAAGTATTCCTGTTAGTACTAAAAAAGTACTAATCCATTTAAGATACTTTTTAATAAAAAAGTTCATAAAGCTCCTTTGTTAAAGTTTGATTTTAAATAATTGACTTATGCAGATTTGATTTTTTTCTCAATAAATGGTGGCACTTCATCATCTTTATCA
>VTPM01000067.1 GCA_008638125.1 Pelagibacteraceae bacterium | reverse complement strand
ACAGAAGGTGGAGTAACTACATTATTCCCTGATAATAAAGTAATGAGCGTTTATGAAGCTGCAATGGAATATAAAAAAAGAGGAAATGATTTAGTTGTTGTAGCTGGTAAAGAATATGGAACAGGTTCATCAAGAGATTGGGCAGCTAAAGGAACGAAATTATTAGGTGTTAAAGCAGTAATAGCTGAAAGTTTCGAGCGTATTCATAGATCTAATTTAGTTGGAATGGGAATTTTACCTTTTCAATTTAAAGAAGGTTTTGATCGTAAAAAATTAAATATTAAAGGATCAGAATTATTTACTTTTACTAATATTGAAAAAGGTGTTGAGCCTAGACAAGAAGTAGAATGTGAGATCAAATACGCTGATGGAACTATTAAAAAAATTCAATTGCTATGTAGAATTGATACTGAAAATGAAGTTGAATATTACAAACACGGAGGCATTCTTCAGTATGTCCTTCGAAACATGTTGGCCTAGTCGTGAGAGAAATTAAAGTTAACGTTCATCCATCTTCTGCAAATTTAAAAAAACAAGATCAACTAGCTTGGCACATTGCTGAGATCGCAACGGATAAATCAAAAGTAAGCGGCGATGCTATTGATATGGTCATTAATAGGATTATTGATAATGCTTCTGTTGCTATTGCTTCATTTAATAGAAAACCAGTTATCTCAGCTAGAGAAATGGCCTTAGCGCATCCTAGAAAAAATGGCGCAACAATCTTTGGTATAGATAGTAAGGAAAAATTTCATTGTGAATGGGCTGCTTGGGCTAATGGAACTGCTGTTAGAGAATTAGATTTTCATGACACTTTCTTAGCTGCAGATTATTCTCATCCAGGCGATAACATTCCACCTATCTTAGCTGTAGCGCAGCAAATGAAAATTAATGGTAGTAATTTAATTAGAGGAATAATTACAGGTTATGAAGTTCAAGTTAATTTAGTTAAGGCAATTTGTTTACATAAACATAAAATAGATCATATCGCGCATCTTGGGCCAAGTGTAGCTGCTGGAATTGGTACGTTATTAAATTTATCAACGGATGTGGTTTATCAATCTGTTCAACAAGCTTTACACACAACTATTTCAACAAGACAATCTAGAAAAGGTGAGATCTCAAGCTGGAAAGCTTTTGCACCAGCTCATGCAGGTAAACTTGCAATTGAAGCAGTTGATCGATGTATGAGAGGAGAGGGAGCACCGAGTCCAATTTACGAAGGTGAAGATAGTGTAATCGCTTATGTGCTTGACGGGAAAAATGCAGAATACATCGTTCCACTTCCTGAAAAAAATGAAAGTAAAAAAGCAATCTTAGAAACTTATACCAAAGAGCATTCAGCTGAATATCAAGCTCAGGCATTAATTGATTTAGCAAGAAGTTTAAGAAAAAGAGTTGGTAATTTAGAAAAAATAAAGAAGATAGATATTTTTACAAGTCATCACACACACAATGTGATTGGAACAGGTGCAAATGATCCTCAAAAGATGGATCCATATGCTAGCAGAGAAACTTTAGATCACTCTATTATGTATATTTTTGCTGTAGCATTAGAAGATGGTAGCTGGCATCACGTTAAGTCTTACACACCAGAAAGATCTAGAAGAAAAAGCACAGTAGCTTTATGGCAAAAAATTAAAACATTTGAAGATCCTATTTGGACGAAGAAGTATCATCACCCAGATCCAAAACAAAAATGCTTTGGGGGAAAAGTAGTAATAACTATGAATGATGGAAGTATTATTTCAGAAGAATTAGGTATTGCCGATGCTCATCCAAATGGCAGAAGACCATTTACTAGATCAAATTACATTGAGAAATTTAAAACATTAACTGATGGCATCATTACGATTAGTGAGTCTCGAAGATTTTTAAAGAATGTGCAAAATTTGAAAAAATTAAGTGCAACAGAAGTTCAAAAGCTTAACGTAGAAGTTAAAAAAGGCAATAAAGTTAAAAAAACCTCAGATTTAGGTATATTTTAACAGCTTATTCTCAACATATAATTAATTGACACCTTGGTTCTATTAAGGTGAAATGTGCCCAATTTAAAAAAAACAAGGGGAAAAAAATGTTAAAACTAATCTCAAAGGTAACTTTAGCGTTATCACTACTTTTATTTTCTACAGTTTCAGGTTTCTCTTTTGATCCAAGTAATACAAAATGTATAGCTCCAGCTAATGCTGGTGGTGGTTGGGACTTTACTTGTCGAGCAGTTGGAAAAGCTCTTCAAGATCAAGGTTTAATCAATGGATCAATGGAAGTAACTAATATGGCTGGAGGCGGAGGCGGAAAAGCTTTTGCTGAAGTCGTTAACAAAAGAAATACAGACGATTCACTTATCGTAGCAGCTTCTTCAGCAACAGCTACGAGACTTGCTCAAAAACAATTTCCAGGAAATGATATGTCACAAGTTAGATGGCTTGGAACTGTTGGAGCGGATTATGGTGTAATCGCAGTTGCTGCAGATTATCCAATCAACACGCTTGGAGGATTGCTTCAACAAATTAAAGATAATCCAAGATCAATTTCAATCGGCGGAGGTTCTGCTGTGGGAGGTTGGGATCATCTTAAAGTTTTATTAGCTGCCAAAGAATATGGAATATATGACGTTAAAAAAATTAAATATGTTTCATTTGATGGTGGTGGAGATGCAGTAACTCAATTATTAGGTGGAAAAGTTCAAGCATTCACTGGTGACTTGTCAGAAGCGATTGGTTTCGTAGAAGCAGGTGACATCAGAGTATTAGCTGTTCTTTCTCCTGATAGAATTCCAGGAAAATTCTCTTCAATGCCAACGGCAAGAGAACAAGGAATTAATGTTATCGGAGCTAACTGGAGAGGTTTTTATACTCCAGGTAAAATGAGCGACGATGCTTATAATTACTGGGCTTCTGCAGTGAAGAAAGTTTATGATTCACCACAATGGAAAAAAACTATGGCTTCAAGTGGTTTAGCTCCATTGGATTTAACAGGAAAAGACTTTGAAAAGTTTGTAAGCAATTCAGTTAAATCAATCGAAACACTTTCTAAAGAAATCGGTTTAATTAAATAAATTTAAAAATTATTAGCGCCCCTAAGTTTAAAGGGGCGCAATAAAATCTTAACATAAATGAACGATAGAATATTTGGAGGATTAACATTTCTCCTGGGTCTTTTTTATATTTATTCCGCTTTTATTATTGAGGAAAGTTTTATCTCTGATCCCGTTGGGCCAAAAACATTTCCTTACATTATTTCTTTTTTCTTACTTACTTCATCTTTATTTTTAATCTTTAAGCCTGAACAAACTCCTTATTGGCCATCATTTGGAAAAATTTTAGAAGTCTTAGCTACGGCTGTTGTCTTAATTGGTTACGCAATTATTTTACCTGTTGTTGGATTTGTCATTACTACTTTTTTTGCTTCAACTTTTATTTCATGGAGATTAGGTGCTAATTTAATCTCTGCTTCATTAGTAAGTTTAGCTATTTCAGTGACTATATTTGTATTATTTAGATATGTTTTAGGACTATCTCTAGCTGTAGGACCTTTAGGATTTTAAATGGAAACATTAAACTTATTATTAGATGGTTTTGG
>VTPM01000020.1 GCA_008638125.1 Pelagibacteraceae bacterium | reverse complement strand
CAAGCGATTTAGTTAAGACAAAAGAATTGATTAATATTAAAACTAGACAGTATGCGAAGCGACAAACCACATGGTCTAGGGGTCGCATGCAAGACTGGAATAAAGAATATTCAAACAATTTTAGCCAACTTTCAAAAAAAGTTTTAAAAGTTATCAGCTAAAACTTGACCATCAAAATTTCTAATATAGATTGCAATAATGCCAAAATTATTGTCAGGAGCGGAAATTGTTTTTAAAGCACTAGAAGATCATAACGTTGAATACGTTTTTGGTTATCCTGGTGGTGCCGTGCTTCCTATTTATGATGAATTAAAAAATCATAAAAGTATCAAACATATTTTAGCAAGACACGAACAAGGAGCAGGTCACGCCGCTGAAGGTTATGCTCGTTCATCAGGTAAACCAGGTGTAGTTTTGGTTACATCAGGACCAGGTGCAACAAATGTAGTAACTGCCTTAGCCGATGCTTATATGGACTCCATTCCACTTGTTTGTATTTCAGGACAAGTTCCAACACATTTAATTGGAACAGATGCTTTTCAAGAATGTGACACAACAGGAATAACAAGACCGTGCACAAAATATAATTGGTTAGTAAAAGATGTAAATGATTTAGCAAAAATATTACATTTAGCTTTCGAGGTTGCAACTTCTGGCAGACCAGGACCCGTTTTAATTGATATTCCAAAAGATGTTCAATTTAAAAAAGGACCATACACTGTTAATAAAACTAAAGTTTCAAAATCTTTAAACGGATCAAAAGCAAAAGAAAACATATCTGATAAAAAAATAGATCAATTAATTGAGATGATGAAAAAATCATCAAGGCCTATTTTTTATACTGGTGGAGGAATTATAAATTCAGGACCAAAAGCAAGTAAACTTTTAAGAGAGTTAGTTGCTTTGACAGGTTTTCCAATTACATCAACACTACAAGGATTAGGAGCTTTTCCTGGATCAGATTCACAATTTTTAGGAATGCTTGGTATGCACGGAACTTACGAAGCTAACAATGCAATGCATGATTGTGATTTGATGATTAACATCGGCGCAAGGTTTGATGATAGAATTACTGGAAAGCTAGATGAATTCTCACCAAATTCTAAAAAAGTTCACATAGACATTGATCCTTCATCCATTGGTAAAAATGTAAAAGTTGATTTATCTTTCGTAAGTGACGTTGATATCTTTTTAACGTCTTTAATAAGCAGGTTTAAATCTAAGAACAAAAACTTTGTAGATATAAATAAAAATAAAATTGATAAATGGTGGGATCAAATTAATAAGTGGAGAAAAAAAGATTCTCTAGGTTTTAAAAATAGTAATAGTGTAATCAAACCACAATACGCTGTACAAAGACTTTACGAACTAACAAAAAACAAAGAAACTTACATTACAACTGAAGTAGGTCAGCACCAAATGTGGGCTGCACAACATTATAAATTTGATGAGCCAAATAGATGGATGACGTCAGGTGGTTTAGGCACTATGGGTTTTGGTCTACCTGCTGCCATTGGTGTTCAATTAGCTCATCCAGGAAAATTAGTTGTTGATATTGCTGGTGAAGCTTCTGTCTTGATGACTATGCAAGAAATGTCGACAGCTATTCAATATAAATTACCAATTAAAATTTTTATTTTGAATAATGAATACATGGGAATGGTTAGACAGTGGCAAGAGCTATTACATGATAAAAATTATTCAGAAAGTTATACTGCAGCGTTACCTGATTTTGTGAAATTAGCCGAAGCTTATGGTTGCGTTGGTATTAGAGCGACAAAGCCAAGTGAACTTGATGAGAAGATCAAGGAAATGATTTCAATTAATCGACCTGTAATCTTTGATTGCTTAGTTGATAAAATGGAAAACTGTTACCCTATGATTCCATCAGGTAAACCTCATAATCAAATGATTTTAGGACCAGAAGAGGATAAGGAAGAAGTTTCTGCGGAAGGAAAAATTTTAGTTTAATGCCAAAATCAAAATCAGCTTATAGTGAACCATCAAAAGTTAGCAAACCTGAACACCATATCATTGTGGTTTGGGTAGATAACGAAGCTGGAGTTTTAGCGAGGGTAATAGGATTATTTTCTGGCCGAGGATATAACATTGAGTCTCTAGCTGTGGCAGAGGTAGATAAACAAAAACACTTATCAAGAATTACCATTGTCTCAGTTGGAACGCCTGAAGTTATTCAACAAATTAAGTTACAATTAGGTAAACAAATTTGTGTACATAAAGTTGCTCTTTTTAAAAGAAGTGATGAAAACATATTATTTAGAGAATTAGCGTTAATTAAAATAAATTCTTCTAAAAAAAATCAAGAAAAAGTTAAAAAAGCTTGTAAAAAATATAATTCTGTAATCTTAGATAAATCAAAAAACTCTTTCGTTATTCAGGTAACTGCTTTAAGAAGAGAAATTGATAAATTAGTCCAAACAATAAGACCTTATGGATTAATTAGCATTTCAAGAACAGGGGCTGTAGCCATGACAAGAGGACCAGAAGTATTTAAATAAACTAGGGAGAAAAATTATGAAAATGTATTATGAAAAAGACGCAGACGTTAATTTGATTAAAGAAAAAAAAGTAGCTATTTTTGGTTATGGTAGTCAAGGTCATGCGCACGCACTTAACTTAAAAGATAGCGGAGTAAAACAAGTTGTTGTTGCTCTTAGAGAAGGATCTCCTAGTGTAAAAAAAGCTGAGAGCCAAGGATTAAAAGTAATGTCTTTATCTGATGCAGCAGCATGGGCAGATGTGGTTATGATTTTAACGCCAGATGAATTACAAGCGCAAATTTACAAAAATCACGTTGAACAAAGAATGAGAGAAGGAACAAGTTTAGCTTTCGCTCATGGATTAAACATTCATTATAAATTAATTGAAGCAAGAAAAGATTTAGATGTTTTCATGGTAGCACCAAAAGGACCTGGTCATTTAGTAAGAAGCGAATATCAAAAGGGCGGTGGAGTTCCATGTTTAATGGCAGTGCACAAAGATAGTACTGGCAAAGCAAGAGACCTTGCGATGTCCTATGCTGCAGCAATAGGAGGAGGCAAATCTGGAATCATTGAGACTAATTTTAAAGATGAATGTGAAACAGATTTATTTGGTGAACAAACAGTTTTATGTGGTGGCTTAGTTGAGTTAATTAAAAATGGTTTTGAAACATTAACTGAAGCTGGTTACCCACCTGAAATGGCATACTTTGAAGTTCTTCATGAGGTAAAGTTAATTGTAGATTTAATTTACGAAGGTGGAATTGCAAATATGAATTACTCTATCTCTAATACCGCTGAATATGGTGAGTACATATCGGGCAAAAAGATAGTTGATAATAAAACTAAAGAAAGAATGAAGGAAGTTTTGAAAGACATTCAATCTGGTAAGTTTACAAAAGATTGGATGGACGAGTGTAAGAATGGTCAAAAGAACTTTCTTAAAATGAGAGCTGATTTAGCTAATCATCCAATCGAAAAAGTAGGTAAAAAACTAAGAGATATGATGCCTTGGATTGGTAAGAATAAACTAGTGGATCAGTCTAAAAATTAGAACCATTTTAGTCAATTAAATCCTCAAAATATTTGGCAAATTCTCTTTTTGCTTGTAATATAAGTGCGATCAAAAAATTAAGAAATTGATCCCTTAAAATACAATGAGCGATAAAAATAGAATTATAATTTTTGACACAACTATGCGAGATGGTGAGCAATCGCCAGGCGCATCGATGAGTTTGGAAGAAAAAATCCAAATCTCTAGAGTGTTTGATGAGCTAGGTGTTGATGTAATTGAAGCAGGTTTTCCAATAGCTTCACCAGGTGACTTTGAGTCTGTTACAGAAGTTTCAAAAGTATTAAAAAAATCTATTCCTTGTGGATTAGCTAGAGCAAATAAAAAGGATATTGATGCATGTCACGAGGCATTAAAACATGCGAAACGTTTTAGAATTCATACCTTTATTTCAACTAGTCCGCTTCATATGAAGCATAAATTAAATAAATCTCCTGAGCAGGTTTTAGAAGCAATTAAAGAAAGTGTTTCTTATGCAAAAAAATTTACTGATGATGTTGAATGGTCATGCGAAGATGGAACAAGAACAGATATGGATTATATGTGCCGAACAGTTGAACTTGCAATTAAATCAGGTGCAACAACTATAAATATTCCAGATACGGTTGGTTATTCAGTACCATCAGAATTTAAAGAAATAATCGAAACGTTAATCAATAAAGTTCCAAATATTGATAAAGCAATTCTTTCTACGCATTGTCACAATGATTTAGGATTAGCAGTAGCAAATTCTTTAGCGGGTGTAATGGCAGGCGCTAGACAAGTTGAATGTACAATTAATGGAATTGGTGAGCGAGCTGGTAATGCAGCGCTTGAAGAAATTGTTATGGCGATGAAAACAAGAAAAGACTTAATGCCATTTACAACTGGAATAAATACAAAATTAATTTCAAAAGCATCTAAGGTTGTATCAAACGCAACTGGTTTTCCAGTGCAATACAATAAAGCCATCGTTGGAAAAAATGCATTTGCTCATGAGTCAGGCATTCACCAAGATGGAATGCTTAAGAATAGAGAAACTTATGAAATCATGACACCTGAAAGTGTTGGGGTTAAAAAAACATCTTTAGTTATGGGTAAACATTCAGGTAGACACGCTTTTAAAGATAAGCTTGGAGATCTTGGTTATGTTGGAGTGACAGATGATGTTATTGAATCTGCTTTTGGAAAATTTAAAATTTTAGCAGATAAGAAAAAACATGTTTACGATGAAGATATTGCAGCTTTAGTAGACGATAGTTTGATTAAAGAAGAGAGTTTGATTAAATTAAAATCTTTAAAAGTTATTGCTGGCACAGGTGAACCTCAAACTGCAGAGATGACACTTGAAGTTTTTGGTGAGATTAAAACTGGTAAAGAAACTGGAGATGGTCCAGTTGATGCAATATTTAAATGTATTAAAAAATTATATGCACATGAGGTTAATCTTCAATTGTACCAAGTGCATGCTGTAACTGAGGGAACTGATGCACAAGCTACAGTAAGTGTAAGAATTGAAGAAAAAGGCAAAACGACTGTAGGTCAAGCAGCTAATACGGATACGCTAGTTGCATCTGCTGAAGCTTACTTAAATGCTTTAAACAAGTTAATAATTAAACGTAAGCGAAAAGCTCCAGACGAAAGTCTTAGTGCTTCAGCATAATTAAGGAAAATCTATGTGGTTTAAGAAAATGAAATCATTTTGGTCTCAAGATATGGCCATCGACCTAGGAACGGCAAACACATTAGTAGTATTAAAAGGAAAAGGTGTTGTGCTTAATGAACCATCAGTAGTTGCGATCATTACAGAAGGAGCAAAAAAAACAGTTCTAGCCGTTGGTGATGAAGCTAAGACAATGTTGGGCCGAACGCCTGGAAACATTCAAGCCATTAGACCATTGAAAGATGGTGTCATCGCAGATTTTATCGTGACCGAGGAAATGATTAAACATTTCATTAAAAAAGTTCATTCTAAAAATACTTTTGCAAATCCAAGAATTTTAATTTGTGTACCAACAGGATCAACTCCAGTTGAAAGAAAAGCCATTCAAGATTCAGCGCTAGCTGCAGGAGCAAGACGAGTTCAGTTAATTGAAGAACCAATCGCTGCTGCTATTGGTGCAGGACTTCCAATTTCAGAAGCTACAGGTTCAATGATCGTTGATATCGGTGGTGGAACAACTGAGATAGCCATTATGTCTTTAGGGGGCGTAGTTTATTCTAAATCACTTAGAGTAGCAGGTGATGCTATGGATACTGCCATCATTAATTATATGAGAAAGAAATTTAATTTATTAATTGGAGAATCAACTGCTGAGAAAATTAAAAAAGAAATTGGTACTGCATTACCAACATCTAATAATGTTTTCTTGATGAAAGGTAGAGACATTAGAACAGGTACTCCAAAAGAAATCTCACTCAGTGAAGAAGATGCATGTGAAGCATTAACGCCAATTTTAAATCAAATGTTGGGTGCAATTAAAGAAGCTTTAGAAAATACTCCACCAGAGTTATCTGCAGACTTAGTAGATATGGGTTTAGTTTTAACTGGCGGAGGAGCCTTACTAAAAAATATTGATAAATTAATTTCAAAAGACACAGGTTTACCCGTAACCATTGCAGACAGTCCATTGGAGTGCGTTGCAATTGGAACAGGTAAGGCTTTAGAGAATGAGGAACTATTCTCTACGATGTTGTCTGAATATTAATTTAGTTAAGATTTTAATATGGCAGAGCAACGAGACGATTTACTTATAGCACTACGTTATGCTCTTTTAAAAAAGGGAACTAAGCAAAAATTTTCCTTATTTTTTTTAATTATAGTTTCTATTCTAGTTATTATTTTAGATAAATTATCTTATTCCTACATTACTAAGACCAGAGCAGTGCTAAACGATTTCATTTATCAAGTAGCCATTGTCACATCCTCTCCAGAAAAATTTACTAAATATTTGATTGATCGAGGCATTCATCATTACAGCGTTTATGATGAGAATAATTTATTAAAAGAACAAAATGCTGAGCTAAAAGCTCAATTAGTTAACAATCAATTTCTAAAAACTGAAAATGAAATGCTTAAGGAAGCGTTAAAATTAAGTAGCAATAAATCAATTGAACAAGATGTTTCTGTTATTGCAAAAGTAGTGATTGACCAAGAAAGCCCTTATTTAAAATCTTTTTTACTTAATAAAGGAACAAGCGATGGCGTAAAAAAAGGTATGACCGTTTTTAGCGATAAATATTTAATCGGCACGATTGTTGAGGCAAATTATTTAACTTCTAGAGTATTATTAATTAATGATCTTAATAGTAAGATCCCAGTGATCATCCAAGATTCAAACGTAAATGCAATCTTATCTGGCCAAGGAGTTAAAAGAAGAATGGTCTTGGACTACCTGCCTGAACAGTATCAATTAGAGCCAGGAAGGAATATTTACACTTCTGGAAAAGATGGAATTTTAGCTGCAGGTATTGCAGTTGGCGAAACGTATTACAATGAAAAAGACAAAATAGTGGAAGTAAGAACTTTAGCTGATCTTGATCAAACACTTTTTGTTCAAATTACAAACGGGCAACTTAGATAACAATGTTAAGTTTTAAATTTATAAAAGAAAAATTCATAAAATCTTTACCTCTAGTTATTTTATATTTTTTATCTCTTAATTCATTCGTTTTAGTCAACGATATTCCAAACGTTGATGTTTTTTCCTTTAACTTACAAATGATCATCATTTATTTTTATGCTTTGAAATTTCCAGAGTATTTAGGTTTTGGCCATGTTTTTTTAATTGGTATTTTTAAAGATGTTTTAATTGGCACACCATTAGGTTCAACGGCACTTTGCTATTTAGTTTTATGCTTAGTGGCAACTTATCTAAGGAATGTAACATTAAGACCAAGACTAGCGAGTGAATGGTTTACTTTTGTGCCTGCTTTATTTTTTTCAAACGCAACCTATTTTACAATCATTAATAATTTTTCAAATCTATCTTTTTACTATGTAGAATTGCTAAGGGTTACTTTCTTTACTTTTTTATTTTTTCCTATTTTTTATTTTTTTCTTAATTCACATTTAAAATTATATAACAAAGACAATGCTTAGTTTTAATTCATCTAACATCGTTAGCAAAACAAGGACTATTGGTAGAAGAATGTTTCTAGTGAGCTCCTTCAAAGCCATAGTTGTTGTTGGAATACTCGGAAGACTTGCTGCACTTCAAATTAATCAGTTTCAAAAATATTCAGGCCTATCAGATAAAAACAGATTTAGAGAAACACAAATCGCTCCTCCTCGAGGCATCATCCAGGATTATTTTGGCAAAGAGATAGCCTCTAATGAAAAAATTTATCAATTACATATCACACCAGAAGATGTCCCTAACATTGACACTCTTTTCTTTAAATTAAAAAATATTATTAATTTAACTGAAGAGAAAGTTTTCCTTTTAAAGAGAAGGATGGCCAAACAAAAAAGATGGGATACCTTAATAATTGCGGATAATTTAACCTGGTCAGAATTTTCTAGAGTAAACCTATTTCTTCATGAGCTATCAGGCTTAAGACCCGTCGTATCAATTGCAAGAGTATATTCTAATAATGCTTCAGCCCATGTTGTTGGATATGTTTCAGAAGTTACGCCAAGAGATTTGAAGAATAAGACTTATTTGCAGGATTTAAGAATAAAAGAAGTAGCTGTAGGAAAAACTGGCTTAGAGTCTTTATATGATCGACAAATGTTTGGCACTCCAGGTTATTTAAGATTTGAGGTAAATGCATATGGAAAAAAGATAAAACAAGTTTCCACCAACAATGGTGAAAAAGGGAAAACTTATCGAACTACTCTCGATCAAGACATTCAGGTTCACGCTGCTGATTTAATTAAAGACGTAAGTGGAGCAGTTTGTGTAATGGATATCTATAGTGGAGACATTGTATCTATGGTTTCGTCTCCTGCTTTTAATCCTAATGCTTTTGTGCATGGCATTGATGAACAAAATTGGAAAGATTTAATATCGCATAGAGACAAACCTTTGCTTAACAAAGCTATATCAGGGCTTTACCCTCCAGGCTCAACTATTAAAACTTTAACTGCATTATGTGCTTTAGAGAACGATGTTTTCACTACAAAACTAAATGTGGAATGTACTGGTTACATTGAACTGTATGGTGAAAGATTTCATTGTTGGAAAAAAGAAGGACATGGAATGGTTAATATGCGTAAAGGCATCAAACATTCTTGTGATGTATATTTTTATGAAGTCTCAAGAAGACTTGGTATTGATCGTTTAGCAGTTACAGCTAAGAAATTTGGTTTAGGTGAAAAAGTATTAAAAGGTTTTGCAGAAGAAAAAGCTGGAGTAGTTCCAGGAACAAAATGGAAATTAAATCAATTAGGAAAAAATTGGTATCTTGGTGAAACTTTACATTCTGGTATAGGTCAAGGGTATTTTTTAACCACACCTCTTCAGCTTTGTTTAATGACGGCTCAAATAGCTAATGGTGGATACAAATTAAATCCAAGAATTGTAATAAACGATGATGAAGATAAAAATCCATTATTAAATTTTTTAAAATTTAGAAATGAAAATCCAAATGATAGTGCTTCAATAGACGATCAACTTAAAAGATTTAATTTAGAGCCTCTATTTAGAAACCAAGAAAATATTAATTTTATTAAGGAGTCTATGTTTGCAGCATCTAATGAGCCAGGCGGAACATCTTACGGATCAAGACATAATGATAAAAAATTTATTTTTGCTGGAAAAACGGGATCATCACAAATTAAGAGATTTACCCAAGAGCAAAGGGAGGCTGAGGTTAAGCAATCAGATATTGATTATTTAGAAAGAGATCACGCTTGGTTTGTAGCTTTTGCTCCTTATCAAGACCCTAAATATGCAATCAGTGTTTTAGTTGAACACGGAGGATCTGGAAGTAGTGCTGCTGCGCCCATAGCTAAGCAAGTTATTCAAAAAGTGATTGAACGAGATGAAGTTAGAAAAGCTTTCATTAGTCAATTAGGTGAGGAGGTATAATGTTTTATAGTAGAGCATCAATCCATACTCCATTTTCTTTTAAAGAAAGATTTTTTAGCATAGATTTTACTTTATTATTTTCAGTTTTAATTTTAGGTGTAATTAGTATTTTTGCACAATTTTCATCAAGCGGTGGCAATTTTGATTATTTTGCCAAAAGCCACGCTATAAGATTTGGAGTTTTCTTTATATTTTTCATTCTCATTTCTTTTATCAATATAAGATTCTGGAACGATTACAGTTTATTAATTTATGCAAGCTTAGTTATATTATTAATCTTAACAAAATTTTTTGGCGTTCAATCTCAAGGATCAAGACGATGGTTAAATTTATTTGTTTTTAACTTGCAGCCGTCTGAAATAATGAAGATTGGAATAATATTATTCTTATCCAATTATTATCACAAGATATCGACTAATGATGTTAACAAGTTAAAATATTTATTATTTCCTTTGTTCGCAATGACTATTCCTTTTCTATTAGTCGTTACTCAGCCAGATTTAGGAACAGCAATATTAATATTTTTTAGTGGAGCGATAATTACTTGGTTAGCTGGGGTTAGATGGAAAATATTTGCTTACTTAACCGGCTTGCTAATCATCTTAGCTCCTATAGCCATATCTTTCCTAAAACCTTACCAAAAAAGTAGAATCTTAACTTTTTTAAATCCAGATGTAGATCCACTTGGTGCTGGTTATCAAATCATTCAATCTAAGATTGCCGTTGGCTCAGGCGGGTTAACAGGCAAAGGATTTTTAAATGGTTCGCAAGCTTACCTAAATTATTTACCTGAAAAACATACCGATTTTATTTTTACATTATTTTCTGAAGAGTTTGGTTTCATAGGATCAGCTTTGATAATTTTATTATACGCAACGATCATTTACAGAATTACTCGCATTGGAATGTTGACACGAAGTATTTTTGCAAAACTTTATTGTTTTGGTTTTGCTAGCGCTTTTTTTGTATTCGTTGCCGTTAATATGGCAATGGTGTTAGGATTGCTTCCTATCGTTGGAGCTCCTTTGCCTATTCTTTCTTATGGCGGATCTTCAATGCTTGCCATTATGCTTGGTTTAGGAATTGCAATGTCTTGTAATATTTATAAGAACACTACAATTTAATAGTTTAATATAAGTTAAAAATATTAAAATAATTCTTGCCAAAAATCAGGATAACTGATTAAATTTTCAAAAATTAAATATTATGTTTGGCGAAAATAAAGATAAGTTAATCAAGGTTGTTGTTGAAAAATCAACCATTGGCGGAGATTTTACCATTGAAGGATTAGTTAATTCTGCGGGAGAAGTAGAATTGGGTGGATCTATTAAAGGACCCGTAAATGTTAAAACTTTAATTATTAGAGAAAAAGGCTCAGTTATCGGAGAGGTAAATTGTGAAAATATCCAGGTAGATGGGTTTCTGGATGGAAAAATTTCAGCTCAATCTGTGAGCATAGGTTCAACCGGCGAAGTTGTTGGTGATATTGAATTTACGGATAACATAAAAGTTGAGGAGGGAGCTTCTTTAGATGGTCATATTAAAAAAGTTCCTCTAGTAAAAATTGAAAATAAAGTAACTAATTTTCTGAATACCACAAAAGAAGTTAGAAAAAGCATACTTAAAAAGTAAGTAAATCTATTTGCATAAAATACCACATTTAAGCTAAGTCAAATTTAGAGTATTCAATCCCTATGAGTGAACAAAACTGTAAATCAGCAGGCATTATTGGTGCCGGTATCCAAGGCATTTGCATTGGTCTTCAATTATTAAAAAAAAATATTCCAGTAACAATTTTTGATAAAAATGATCCTGCCAGAATGGCATCTTACGGGAACGCGGGACATTTTTCACCTTATGCTGTTTTGCAATTTAATAGACCAGATATTTTAGTAAATGTTCCAAAAATGCTTTTTAGTTCTTATGGGCCTTTAGCCTTAAAATGGAATTATGTGCCAAAACTTTTACCTTGGATTTATAATTTTGTTAAAAATTGCAACACAAAATCTATGTTACATACTGCAAAATACATGCATCAAATTTTAGATTTAGCTTTAGATGCTTATGATGAAGTTTTTAAGGAAATCGATACAACCGGATTAGTTGAAAGAAAAGGGATTATTTATATTTGGACTAAAGAAAATCTAAAAAGTAGAGAATTAGAAATTAAAGTAAGAAATGATTTAGGTGTTAAACAAACTTTAGTGACAAAATCTGAAATTTTAGATTTAGAACCTAATCTCCAACCTATTTTTGACTCTGGAGTTCTGTTTGATTATGCCTGGCATGCAAGGGACCCTCACGGCATAGCAAAAAAACTTTTTGATTTATTTATTGAAAGAGGTGGCAAATTTATTAAAGAAAATGTTGCACATGTAGAGCAAACTAAAGTTAATGAAACTTTAATAAAGACAGATAGTAAAGATTATACGTTTGAAAAAATAGTTATCGCTTGTGGAGCTTTTTCAAAAAAATTAACTGATCAATTAGGAGAAAACATTCCCCTTGATACTGAGAGAGGTTATCACGTTCACTTTAAAGGCATGGATCATCTTTTAAATAGGGCGGTTATTAATTTAGACCGAGGTTTTGGTTTAACGCCAATGAACCAAGGATTAAGAGCAGTTGGCACAGTTGAGTTAGGTGGATTAGATAATCCTCCTTCAAAGAAGAGAATTGATTATATTGTTCGATGCGCAAAAGAACTGTTACCTCAGTTAGAAAATCATGATGATGAGTGGCTAGGCTTTAGACCAACTTTACCTGATTTTCTCCCTGTCATTGGACCCTCTTTAAAAAATAAGAATATTATCTATGCTTTTGGCCATCATCATTTAGGCTGGACTTTAGGCGCTATTACTGGGAAAATTGTATCAGGAATAGTTGCTGGAGAAAAAACAAACTTAGATTTAACTCCTTACCATTCCTCAAGATTTAACTAGGATATTTTTGTCAAAAAACGCCATAGCTTATACTTTATTAGTTGCAGCCACCTTTGTTTGGTCTGCTAACTTTATTGTGGGAAAATTTGCAACTTTATTTCAGGTCCCACCTTTGTCTCTCAATTTTTATAGATGGACCATCGTGTGGATTTTACTGCTTCCTTTTACATATAAAGAAATCTTTTCAAAAATTGATGAAGTAAAAAAGAATATAGGCTTGTTCATCATCCTAGGAATTACTGGTGTAAGTATTTTTAACTCAGTTGTTTATTTTGCACTAAATTATACGCAAGTTATTAATGCTTTATTAATGATATCCGTCATTCCAGTTACCGTAATTTTTTTGTCCTCGATTATAAAAGTTGAAAAATTTAATTTCTTACAATTATTAGGCTTAATTGTTTCATTAGTTGGTGTAGTAACGATTATAACCAACGCTGATATAAACAAGATATTATCTTTAAGCTTTAACAAGGGTGATATTTGGATGTTAGTAGCAGTTTTTTCTTGGGCTCTCTATTCAACCTTATTGAAAAAAAGAAATTTACCTTTTACGCAGCTATCATTATTACAAATCTTTGTAACCATAGGCTTATTTTTCTTGTTTCCCCAATTTGTAGGTGAGCAAATGGCCGGCAAAGAAATAACTTATAATAAAGCCTTCTTTTTGATTTTAACCTTTGTTGTTTTCTTCCCATCGATGTTTGCTTTTTACGCTTGGCAGAAAGCAATTGAAGTTATTGGACCTAATCGATCAAGTATATTTTTACATTTAATGCCATTATTTGGAGCAATAATGGCAATCTTAATTTTTAAAGAAAAATTCGAGTTATATCATTTTATTGGTGCAGCTTTTATAATTTCAGGTATTTATTTGTCTAACCAAAAAAAATCATGATTAAAATAGCTGTATTAGATGATTATCAAAATGCTTTTGAGCGAGTAATTGAAATTGATCAATATGCTGACAAGTATGAGTTTCAAATCTTCAACGAACCTTTTGCAAGCGAAGCCGACGCTACGGTTGCGCTGCAAGAATTTGATGCTCTTTTTATAATGAGAGAAAGAACACCGATGACTAGATCTTTGTTTGAGTCTCTTCCAAATTTAAAATATTTAATGACGAGTGGAATGAGAAATAAAGCTATTGATTTAGAAGCCGCTAAAAGCAAAAACATATTAGTTTGTGGCACAGAAATAAATTCAAACCCAACGGCTGAATTGGCTTGGACTTTAATATTAGGATTAGCAAGAAATGTTAAGCTAGAAATTGATGGAATGTTTCAAGGATATTGGCAATCAAGTATTGGATTAGAGTTAAAAGGAAAAATGTTAGGACTAATAGGTCTTGGTAAAATTGGATCTCAAATGGCTAAAATAGGCCAAGCTTTTGGTATGCAAGTTGCTGCTTGGAGTGAAAATTTAGATTTAAGTCATGCAAATAAATTAGGCGTTCTACCAATGACAAAAGAGGATTTGTTATCTCATTCTGATTTTATCTCTATCCACGTTGTTTTAGGTGAACGATATATAAATTTAATTACAGAGAAAGAAATTAAACAAATGAAAAAAACAGCTTTTTTAATTAATACATCAAGAGGTCCAATTATTAATGAAGTAGATTTAATTAAAGCCTTAGAAGATGAAACAATTGCTGGAGCAGGATTAGATGTTTACGACAAAGAACCTTTACCACAAGATCATAAATTAAGATTTTTACCTAATGCACTTCTTTTGCCCCATCTTGGATACGTGACTGCAGAAAACTATGCAATTTTCTA
>VTPM01000004.1 GCA_008638125.1 Pelagibacteraceae bacterium | reverse complement strand
TATTAGGATGTGAATCTGAAAGTGTACCCTTTCCTGTAACAGAAGTTGCTAAAACAATGTTAAGTTTTTCAACAAACTTCTGTAATTCTCTCTCAGCAAAAGCATTTTTAATTGCCCCACCGCAAATTATAATTGGGTTTTTAGATTTATAAATTTCTTCTAATATTTTTTTTAATTTATTTATATTTGGTTTTTTTGCCTCCGCAGGAAATTTTATATGCTTTTTATCAACCCAAATTTCTTTTTCTGATACTTCTTGATTTTGAATGTCATAAGGTAGCGCAAGATGACATGAGCCTGGTTTACCAGTAGTACTTTCTTTAAAGGCTCTTCTAATATCTTTGGCAAAAGTTTTTGATTTTCGTAATACACAGTTCCACTTTGTTAATGGCTTGAACAATGCCTTTTGATCTAATTCAGTTAATGGAAAATGACCATAGGAAGTAGTTGGTACATCAGAAGTAATTGATATTAAAGATATCGATGACTCATTAGCTTCAACTACTCCAGGAATTATATAAGTAGCTCCACCCCCACTTGGGCCTTCACACACGCCTACTTTACCAGTTACTCTTGCATAACCATCTGCCATATAACTAGCGCTCCTCTCGTCCCTTGTAAGTATATGTTTAATAGAATGGTTTAATCTAAATAGAGCGTCATAAAAAGGTAAGGATGTGTCACCACATAAACCAAATATATAATTGACCTCATATTCATTTAACAATTTTACAAGAGCTTCTGCACCTGTAAGATAATTTGTATTTGGTTTGGTATTCATTTTAATTTTATTGTAATTTTATATTCTTGTTTAAAATTAAAGAGAACTATAAGATACAACCAATGAAATTAGGTCACAATCAAAAAAATATAATCGTTGGTGGAAAAACTGTTTACGGTGGAACAGTTGGTATCTGTATGTTGGATACTCAATTTCCAAGGATGCATGGAGACATAGCTAACTCTAGAACTTGGAGTGTCCCAGTTCACTATAGAGTAGTTCCAGGTTCTACGCCAAAGGCTGCCGTTTATGAACAAGGTAAAGATATTTTAGAAGGCTTTATAGATGCAGCAAAACATTTAGTTAAAATGGGAGCGGATGGAATAACTACAAATTGTGGTTTTTTATCTTTGTTTCAAGAAGAAATGGCTAATGCCGTAAATGTTCCGGTCGCTACTTCTTCTTTAATGCAAACTCAAATGGTGCAAAGTTTATTACCAAAAAATAAAAAGGTAGGAATTTTAACAATTCACAAACCCTCTTTAACTGAAAAACATTTAAAAGCTGCAAATGTTCCTTTAGACACGCCAATCATTGGCACAGAAAACGGAAAAGAATTTACGAGAGTTATTTTAAACGATGAAAAAGAAATGGATGTTGATTTGGCAAGACAAGATCATTTGGATGCAGTCGAAGAATTACTTAAAAAACACTCTAATATTGGAGCAATAGTAATGGAGTGTACAAATATGAGTCCATTTGCAGCAGATATAAGAAAAAAATTTCAATTACCAGTGTTTAATATTTATACTTTTATTGAATGGTTTCAATCAGGTTTATTGCCAACAAGATTCAATCCTGATCATGATGATCCAAGAAGATAATTGTGTTTGATATTTTAACTTATTTCGCATCTGCAGAAATATACTGGTTAATCCTTTTACTAATTACTTTTGGAGCAATTACTCAAAGCGCAATAGGAATTGGTTTTGGGATACCTGCTTGCTTTTTAGTATTAATAGATCCTTCAATGGTACCAAGTTGTATTGTGTTGATGGGTTCTTTTTTAGCTTTAAGCAATGGAATTTTAAGCATTAAAGATGTAATCAAAGTAGACTTGATCTATTCTTTCTCTGGAAGAGTAGTAGGATCATTATTAGCTATTCCCCTATTATTCTTAACCATTGGAACAAAGTACTATTTGATTACTTTTGGTGTTTTACTTTTAATAGTTACTTATTTGAGTGCAAGAAAATGGGATATTGTAGCTACAAAAAAAAACATAACAGTTGCAGGTGCTGCATCGGGTTTAATGGGCACCTTAATAGGTATTGGTGGACCACCAATGGCAATCGTATACCAAAATAGCACTGCCAAAAATGTTGTGGCAACTTTAAATATGTTTTTTGGTATTGGAGCTTTATTTACAGTAATTCTTTTTATTTACTTTAATATAATTAATTTACCTGAGCTTATGAAATCTCTATACCTAGCTCCAGCCTTGATTATAGGAACAATGATAGGTAGGAAAAAAAACATAAAAGATTTTGTAAGCAAAAACTTAAAGTCCTTAATTATTTTAGTATGCTTTCTAAGCGCAGTAATAATTATTATAGATGCAATATTAACTTCTTAAGATAAATTTATAAATAATCTTAATTTTTTGAACTTTTAAGACTAAAATGAAGCATAGTAAGAATGCTTAACACTAGAAAAATACTAGATATTTGGTGTGCTGATGCAATGTAAATATTAAAACCTGATATTAGGACCAGGATACCAAGAAGTACTTGGATAAGAATAAATGTAAAATAGCAGTAAAATATTTTGTAAATTTTTGTATTTTTAAATCGATAAATTGTAAAAGCTAAATATAAAGATATAAAAAAAATTAAATATGCTAAATTTCTATGAATAAATTGTACAAAACCTGGATCATTTAAATGTATAATTAAGTTCTCAGGAGCATAATATCCATTCATTAAAGGCCAAGTTTGATAAACCTTAGCAGCATCTAAACCCGAAACTAAAGCGCCACAAAATATTTGAAGTAAAATAGTAAATAGTAATAATTTTATTAAAAAAGAGTCACTATTTATTGTTAAAAGATTTTTATTTGAATTAGATATAAAGTTTAAAAAAAACCAATATATTGATGATAATATTATAAAAGCAATGGTTAGGTGAATAGCAAGCCTGTAATGACTTACTGTAACTTCATCAACAAGTCCACTTTTAACCATAAACCATCCTATAGTTCCTTGAACTAATATTAATAGAAAAATAAATGATAAATTTAATACATCCCTTTTAAAAAGAACTTTTTTAACGATAAAAAAAGTCAAAGGTAATAAAAAAAATATTCCAATTAATCTAGCAATAGCACGATGAATATATTCCCACCAAAAAATAATTTTAAATTCAGACAATGTCATTGATGAATTTAATAAAATAAATTGTGGTATTTCTTTATAATAAGAAAAATATTCATTCCATTTTTCCTCATTTAATGGCGGTAATATTCCTGAAAAAAGCTCCCACTCAGTAATAGACAAACCTGACTCTGTTAACCGAGTTAGTCCTCCAATAATGATAATTGAAACAACAAGGATTATAAGAGTTATAAGCCACAATAAAAAACTGAAATGATATTTGTTGTTTTTAAGCATAAGGAATTTATTATATATTTTATATATTAATAAATATAATTAAATGTCTATGACTTCAAAAAAAATTAAAATAATTAGAAATAAATTAGATCAAATAGATAATAAATTACTTTTAGTAATCAAAAAGCGAACTCAATTAGTAAATGAAGTTATTAAACAAAAAAAAACAAAGAAGGAAATAATTGATAAAAAACGTATAAATACGATTTTAAAGAGAATAAAAACAAAATCTATAAAATTAAAAATTGATCCAATGATAAGCATCAATATATGGAAGACTATGATTAGATCTTTTATTAAATACGAGTATAAGAACTTTAAAAAGAAATAATATTACTTGCTGTGTGGGGGTAGCTTCTTCTCAACAAAAATTTCGTGTTTTCTTGTTACGGGATTATATTTTTTTACTTTTAATTTATCTTTAGCTTTCTCACCTTTAGTTGGTTTTCTCGTGTAATAAAAAAAAGCACTATCTGGTGATGCTTCAGGTACTAAACGAACTTTAATATGTGATTTTTTAGCCATTTAATTTTTTAAGTTTGTTTAAAATGTTTCTAGATTTATTCTTAATTTGTTTTTTATAATAGTCAGCTTTTACACTTATTAAACTCTCATCGTCAAGTTTTTTTAGATTATCATTCATTAGTTTTTTAGCTCCCATTATGGTTAAGCCCTGTTCTTTTAAAAGATAGACAATTTTTTTAGCTACTTTGATGTTTTCCTGTGTGTAGTACCTTCTCCCATTTAAAATTTTTGGTTTAAGTTGTTTAAACTCTTTCTCCCAGTACCTAAGAGTATGTGTAAGTATCTTATTATTTTTTTTATCAATAAGACCTAATAAGGCACAAGCTTCGCTAATGTTTAATAGTTTAATATTTTCATCAACCATTATTAATTTTTTTATTAAATTCTTCAGAACAATAAAATGTGATTACATTACGCTCTGATATTTCGTGAACTTGTTTGTTTTTAGGATTTCTTCCAATTCTTTTACTCTTTTTTTTTAAATAAAATGAACCAAAATTAGAAATTTTTAAATTTTTAGAATTATTTAAACTTATAATTAAAACATCAATTAAATCGTTTATTATTTTTTTATTATAAGAAGTAGAAAGCCCTATTTTATTTGTAATAATTTCGGTTATTTCATTTTTACTTAAATTATCTCTTATCTGAGGCATGGCTTAAATTAGATTTTATCTTATTCATTAAATCACCTTTAATAATACGATAACATAAGTCTATAGAATGATAAAATCCAACCGCATCAGTAGAGCCATGGCTTTTAACTACTGGTCCTTTTAAGCCTAAAAATATTGCACCATTGAATTTTCTTGGATCAAGCTTAGATTTAAATTTTTTTAATGCGAAATAAGAAAAGATAATTGATATTTTTGATAAAACAGTTTCTGTTAAAGATTCTTTAAGAGAGTCAGTTATGAATTTTGCTGTTCCTTCAGCAGTTTTTAAAGCAATGTTACCAGTAAAACCATCTGTAACAATTACATTTGATGCACCATCTGTAATTTTATTACCCTCAATGAAACCATTAAACTCAAAATCACCATAAGCACTGATATCTTTTAATTTCGTATAAGCTTTTTTTAAGGTTTCAGTTCCCTTAATTTCTTCTGATCCAATATTCAATAAAGCTACTTTAGCAACATCATCTGGAAACAATGATTTATACAAAGCTGAACCCATTTCTGCAAAATCAACTAAATTAACATCATCACATTCAACATTAGCACCTAAATCTAAAACAACGTTCATATTTTTTTTATTAGGCCATAACCCAGCTAAAGCTGGTCTGCTTACAGTATCAATTGTTTTTAATAACATTCTAGAAATAACAAAAAGTACACCTGTATTACCTGCTGATAAACTTATGTCAGAATTAATTGTAATTTGTGAATTTATTGAATTCCACATACTACTATCTTTGGAACTTTTAATAGCTGTTAATGGAGTCTCATCATCGGAAACAATGGTTGATGAATGAAATATTTCAAATAAATTTTCTGAAAAATTATATTTTTTAACTTCCTTTAAAATTTTTTCTTTATCTCCAAATATGTTGAAGAAATAATCATTTTTGTTCTGATTATTTTTAATAAATAACGCAATGCCTTCGATATTTTTATTAGGAGCATTTTCACCACCCATTGCATCAATTGCAATAACAATTTTTTTATTCATGATGAATTTTTTAAAAGACTATACGTCTAAAATCTTTTTACCGTTATAGTAACCTGTTTTAAGATCAATATGATGAGAAAGTCTATATTCACCACTTTTCTTATCTTCAACTATATTAGTTGCTTTAATGCGATGATGAGATCTTCGCATATTTCTTTTTGAAGGTGTTGTTTTACGTTTAGGTACAGCCATGTTTTTATTCTCTAAAATTAATTTGCCCTTTTATCATAATATCTTCATTTAATTCAAAGCAAAATTTATAAAATTCATCTAAATAATTGGCTAATTCGGTAATTAATTGATCATCTTTGTCCGAAAAGTCAAAATAATCAGTAATAAGTTTTTTATTTAAGGTAACATTCTTGTTCTTGTCATTATTAAATTTGAGTAAAATATCATAAAAAATTCTCGTTAAATTTTTCATCTGTTTATTAACCGTAACATCTCCATAGCCTAATTCTCTCATATTATATTCAATGTTTTGAAAAATATTATCGAATAAATATTGAGGAAATTCAGTTTTCCGACTTTTGAAAATATTCATTACGATTGATAAATGGAAAAAAATTAGATTAATCCTTGTCTCAAAAGTATCTTTTAATAGGATTTTTTTGTAGAAAAATAAATTTCGTGATAAGTGAACCAAATTGTTATAAAGAGAATTATGATGAGTTTTATAAGTAGAAAGCATTTGAAATTATTATATATCATAATTTTCTCAATTTTATTAAATAACTGCCAATTAAAAGAACCTAATAAGCCACACGGTATTAATTTTTTAGAAAATAGAGAAAAAGTACTACAAATAGGTAAAACAAATAAAAATGATGTTATTAAATTAATTGGCAATCCTCATACACTATCTCTATCTGATGAAAATACATGGATCTATTTTGAAAGAACAATCACTAGAGGAAAATTAATTAAATTAGGCCAAAATGTTTTAAAAGAAAATAATGTTCTAGAACTAAATTTTGACAAATACGGCATTTTACAAAGTAAAAACATTTACAATAAAGATGATATGAAAACAGTTAAATACTCAGACAAAGAAACTGAAAATAATATTTCGCAACAAAGCTTTGTTGGTAAATTTTTATCTAGCGTTAGACAGAAAATGTACGGTAAAAGAAAATTTTAGTGAGCTAAAACTGCTAAAAGAAGTAAAGCAACAATATTAGTTATCTTAATCATTGGGTTTACTGCTGGTCCAGCTGTATCTTTATAAGGATCTCCTACAGTATCACCTGTAACTGCTGCTTTATGAGCTTCAGAACCTTTTCCACCAAAGTTACCATCTTCAATATATTTTTTTGCATTGTCCCAAGCACCGCCACCCGCAGTCATTGATATAGCTACAAATAATCCAGTTATAATTACCCCAAGTAACATTGCGCCAAGTGTAGATAAAGCTGCACTCATTCCACCGATTGGTAAAATAATAAAATATAAAACAATTGGTGATAGAACTGGTAATAAAGAAGGAATGATCATTTCTTTAATCGCTGCTTTAGTTAATAGATCAACTAATCTACCATAATCTGGTTTGCTAGTACCTTTCATAATACCTGGTATTTTTTTAAATTGTCTTCTAACTTCAATTACAACGGCTCCACCTGCTCGTCCCACTGCTTGCATGCCCATTGAACCAAAAAGATAAGGAAGCATTCCGCCAACTAATAAACCAACAACTACAAATGGATTTGATAAATCAAAACTTACTTTAACTCCTTCTAGAGCCGAACCACTAACGCCTGAAAAATATTTAATATCTTCTGTATATGCTGCAAATAGAACTAGCGCACCTAAACCAGCAGACCCAATTGCGTAACCTTTTGTTACAGCTTTAGTTGTATTACCCACAGCATCTAATGCATCTGTAGTCTTTCTTACATTATTAGGCAATTTTGCCATTTGAGCAATTCCACCAGCATTATCTGTTACAGGACCATAAGCATCCAAAGCAACAACCATTCCTGTTAAAGCTAACATTGAGGTAACAGCAATAGCAATCCCATATAAGCCAGCCAAGTTGTTTGTATATAAAATTCCAATCACAATGATCAAAGCCGGTACAGCTGTAGCTTCCATTGAAACAGCTAAGCCTTGAATTACGTTAGTACCGTGTCCTGTTGTTGAAGCTTGAGCTATAGATCTTACAGGTCTAAAATTTGTACCTGTATAATATTCTGTAATCCAAATTAATAATCCAGTTATAACCAAACCTGCTACTCCACATATATAAAGATCTAATCCTGTAAAAATTATATTAGAAGAACTAAAGGAAGTTTTTAATCCCAGAACAGAGTCGGTTACTGGATATAAAATTATTAAAGATAAAATTGCTGTAACAACAAACCCCTTGTAAAGAGCATTCATAATATTTTTGCTCTTACCAAGTTTTACAAAAAAAGTTCCAACTATAGAAGTTAATATGCAAGAACCTCCAATAGCTAATGGATAAATCATCATATAAGGATTATCAGTAAAAAATATTGAAGCTAAAACCATTGTTGCTACAATTGTAACAGCATACGTTTCAAATAAGTCTGCAGCCATTCCAGCACAATCACCAACATTATCTCCTACGTTATCAGCTATAACAGCAGGATTTCTTGGATCATCCTCAGGTATGCCAGCTTCAACTTTTCCAACTAAGTCAGCGCCAACATCTGCACCTTTTGTAAAAATTCCACCACCAAGTCTTGCGAAGATTGAAATAAGAGAAGCGCCAAAACCTAAAGCAACTAAAGCATTTATAATTTCTCTACTTTCAATATTTAATGCTATTAAAATATAATAATAAATTGCTATGGCTAATAATGCTAAGCCTGCCACTAACAAACCAGTGATTGCTCCTGATTTGAAAGCCATCGTTAAACCAGCTTGAAGACTTTTTCTTGATGCTTCAGCAGTTCTAACATTTGCCTTTACAGAAATTAACATTCCAACGTATCCGGCAATTCCAGAAAGAGCTGCTCCTATAAAATAACCTAAGCCTACAAGTGGGCTAAAAAAATAACTCACAACGATTAAAACGATTATCCCTACATAGGCAATCGTAGTATATTGTCTTTTCAGGTAAGCTTTAGCTCCAATTTGAATTGCCTCTGCAATTTCTTGCATCTTATTATTTCCAGCACTCGAATTTAAAATTTGTGATGATAGAAAATAACTATAAATAACAGCTGCAACACCTGTGAAAATAATTAAGTATAATAGTGCATTTATTGAAATCATATTTGATGTGCATAAATGCCAAATAAATCGATAAAAGGCAACAATAAGTTTTAATTTAATGCTTAATGCATAATTATTAAATTAGTCAGATTTTCTTATGTTTTTGGCTATTTTATCCAGAATTGCATTTAAAAATTTTATTTGAGCTTTTTCTAAAAAAAACTCTGAAGTCTTTACATATTCATTTAAGACGACTTTAGTTGGAGTCGAATGTTTGAACATTAATTCAAAAACAGCAGAATAAAGAATAATTTTTAATAATTTATCTGTACGTTTTAAATCTAGGTCATCAGCTAAATATTTTTTAACGGTCTCTTCTATCAACTCAGATCTTTCAATAGTACCCTCTACAACATCCTTTATGAATTTTTTAAACTGACTTTTATTGTACTCTCTGGGAACATCAGGATTAAGGGAATTGCTATAAAGCTTTTGGATCACTTTTACTCTTGGTGTTGAACTTATTTTGTTATTTAGCATTTAATACTTCTAAAACAGCTAAGGCTGCCTCATAACCTTTATCACCTCTTTTTTTAGCCTGTGCTTCACTAATGCAAGTTAGAATAGCGTTTCCAATTGGTTTTTTATAAAGAATAGATAATTGAATTAAACCGTTAGTAATTGCTGAAGAGATAAATTCAAAATTTGGTGTCTCTCCTTTAATTATTGAACCTATCGCGATAAAACCATCATATTTTTTTATATTTCTAGAAATTGCTACAGGTATTTCAAACGCACCAGGTACTTCAATGATTTTATAAAATACCTTTCTTTTTTTAAGCTCACTAATTGCACTCAATAAAAGTTTAGATGTATCATTATATTTTGATCTGATTATGCAAATTTTAGTACTTTTCATTTTATTATTTCTTGATTTGTGATTTTTAAGCCATATCCGTCTAAAGCAATTATTTTTTTTCTTGTTCTTGAAACTAATATCATATTTTTGATTTTTAATTCTTTAATTATTTGAGCTCCAATTCCATATTGTCTTAATATATTGGTGCTATTGATTTTTTCATCTTTTGGAAGATGCTCATTATTATTGGTGATAAGAATTAATGCGAATGTACTAAATTTATTAAGATATTTTACTGATTTATAAAAAATACTTTTTTGTGTATTAATAATTTTTTTAGGATCTGTTACTGAAATTACTCTTACTCTATGTTTTTTGCTTTTAACAAATTCACCTTTTGAAACGACATAATGAATTAGATTATCCAATTTATTTTTAAAAATTTTTAATTCGAATGAACCAATATTTTTTAAATTAATTTTTTTTTGCTCGAATTTACTGATTAATTTTTCATTTTTTAGTCTAAATGAAATAAGATCCTCTATACTCCCTATGTTTAATTTATGTTTAAAAGCAAATTTTTTTAAATCGTCAAACCTTGCCATTCTCCCATCTTCATTCATCACTTCACAAATCACAGCACTTGGATTTAGTTTAGCTAATTTAGCTATATCTACGGACGCTTCGGTGTGACCAGCTCTTTCTAAAACTCCACCATTTCTAGCAACTAAAGGAAATATATGACCTGGTGATACTATATCTTTTTTTTTTGTTTTTTTATTAATTGCTACTTTAATAGTTCGCGCTCTATCAAAAGCAGATATTCCTGTCGTTATTCCCTTTTTTGCTTCTATAGAAACTGTAAAAGCAGTTTGCATACGAGCTTTGTTAACTGCTGACATTAAGGGTAATGATAGTTTATCTACTTGTTTTTTTGTTAACGCTAAGCATATAAGCCCTCTGCCATGCTTAGCCATAAAATTTATCATTTTTGAATTTGCTTTTGAGGCTGGCACAACTAAATCACCTTCATTTTCTCTATCTTTATTATCAACCAAAATAAACATTTTTCCTTTTTTTGCGTCTTTAATAATATCTTTAATAGGAGCCAGAGAATATTTTTTCATTATTTTTGTATGTTCAAAATATATTTTCCAAAAATATCAAACTCGACATTAACAAAATCATTTTTTTTTAAGTTATAGAGATTTGTCAATTTTAGGGTGTGGGGTATTACACTAATTATAAATTTATTTTTTTTGAGACTTGCTATTGTTAAAGACACGCCATTTATAGCTATAGAACCTTTTTCAATTAAGTTTTTTTGATATAAATTAGAAATTAAAAATTCAATTTCCCAATTTTTATCTAATTTTTTTACTCTTATTATTCTAGCTATTGCATCGACATGTCCTTGGACATAGTGACCGGAAACTTTATTTCCATATTCAAGTGACTTTTCTAAGTTTATCCTGTCTCCTATTTTAATGTAATTATAGTTAGTTTTCTTCAAAGTTTCCTTGGAAAGATAAAAACTTATAATACCACTTTTTATTTTAGTTAAAGTTAAGCAAGTCCCATTACAACTTACAGAGCTACCAATTTCTGATTTTTTAAATTTTAAAGGTGTTTTTAAATCTAATTGTGCTGAAATATTACTTTTTTTAAATTCTACAACAATTCCATTATTATAAATTATTCCATTAAACATTATATTTTTATTTGATACAAAGTATCACCTTTTAAATTAATTTCGATTTTATTATTTTTCTTAATCAATTTTTTTATATTTGATGGAGAGCTTTTATTATCGCCTTTTTTAGCTAAACGTAACATTGATTGAAATATATATAATCTATTTATTAATTTATTCTTAATTAAGTTATTTATAAAAGTTAAGCCTGATTCAACAAATATCCTATTAAAATTATTTTTTTTTAACATAATTAATAAATCTCTTAATTTATTATTTTTATCTTTAATTTTTAATATTTTAACTCCTCTTCGCTTTAAAATTATCTCTTTTTTTTTGTTTTCTTTATTTATAATCAAGAATACTTTTTTTGAATGTTCTTTTATGATTTTGAGATTTAAATTAATTTTAAATCCACGATCTAGTATTGCTATTTGTGGTGACTTATGTGTTAAACCTTCTAATCTGCAATTTAATAAGGGATCATCAGCATTTACGGTCTTGGAAGTGGTTAGCAAACAATCATACTTCGATCTCAAAAAATTTCCAATTTTTCGAGAGTGTTCATTTGTAATAAATTTATTTTTTTTATTTATTGAAAAAAAATCTTTTGAAATTGCAATTTTCCCATCTAAATAAGGGAGAACATTATTATTATAACTTTGGTAAAAAGTTCGACCATAATTAATTAAAACATTCTTTTTTACAAAAATTTTATTTTTTTTCAAAATATCTTGTGCTTTGTTAGCTGATCTTGGATCATGATCTGGCACAGAAAAAACTACTTTTTTAATTTTATTTTTAATTATTTTTTTAGTGCATGGGCCAGTCTTGCCATAATGAGAACATGGCTCTAGAGATGAAAAGAGAATTGAATTTTTAAAATTTAATTTTTGATTTAAAGCATTTGCTTCTGCATGCGGTCTTCCGTGCTGGCTTGTGTGACCAGAAGAAATTACAGTGTCGTTATGAACAATGACACATCCAACCGAAGGATTAGATGATGTGGATCCTAAATTAATGTCTGCTTGTTGGAATGCTAGTTTGGTAAAAAAAGAAAATTTATTCTGTTTTGTAGACATTTAAGTTACCAACAAATTGTTCAAAGTCTTTTGCTTCCTTGAAATTTTTATAAACTGAAGCAAAACGAACGTAGGCAACTTGATCTAAATTTGAGAGTCCTTCCATAATAAATTTACCAATAGTTGAAGTTGGAATCTCACTCTCTCCTAGCCCTTCTAAATTTCTTACAATTTTAGAAATAAACTTTTCTACACTATCGCTATCAATTGGTCTTTTTCTAAGAGCTATTCTTATAGACTTAGATATTTTGTCTCTATCAAATGGAGCTCTTTTGCCATTGCCTTTAATTACCGTCAGTTCTTGAAACTGAACTCTTTCAAAAGTAGTGAATCTCTCTTTTCTTTCACAGCCACATAATCTTCTTCGTCTAATAGCTGTCCCATCTTCAGTGGGTCGAGAGTCTACTACTGACGTATCTTTTTCTTTACAAAATGGACAAAGCATAGTTATTTTTAATTTTTTAACTACTATATATAGGAAAAGAGCTACAAAGATCAATTACCTCTTTTTGGACTTCTGCTTCAACACTAGAATTGTTTTCTGGGTTTTTAGCCAATCCTTTAAGTAACTTTGAAATTAATTGACCTACTAAAATAAATTCTTTTTCACCAAATCCTCTTGTTGTAGATGCTGGTGTGCCTAGCCTAACACCAGAAGTAATCATTGGACTTTCAGTGTCAAAAGGAATTGCATTTTTGTTACAAGTTATATTCGCATTACCTAAACTTTTTTCTGCTAGTTTACCTGTTAATTTATAGTCTCTTAAATCTAACAACATAAGATGAGTATCTGTTCCGCCTGAAAAAATTTTAAAGTCATTTTTTATTAAAGTTTCAGAAAGTGTTTTTGCATTCGCCACTACTTTTTTTGCATAATTTTTAAAACTATCATCAAGAGCTTCTTTGAAACAAACTGCTTTAGCTGCAACAACGTGCATCAATGGCCCTCCTTGTAAACCTGGAAAAATTGCAGAATTAAATTTTTTTATTAGCTCTTCATTATTGGTTAAGATTATTCCACCTCTTGGACCCCTTAAAACTTTGTGTGTGGTAGAAGTAACAACATCTGCATATTCAAGTGGATTTGGATAAACTCCACCAGCAACCAAACCAGAAAAATGTGCCATATCAACTAATAGATATGCTTTAACTTTATCTGCAATAGCTCTAAATTTTTTAAAATCAATTATTCTCGAATAAGAACTACCGCCTGCTATAATAATCTTAGGATTATGTTCTAAAGCTAATTTTTCAACGGCTTCGTAATCAATTAAACCCGTGTTTGGTTTAACATCATAATGAATTGCATTGAACCATTTTCCAGATTGTGCAGGTTTAGCGCCGTGAGTTAGATGTCCTCCAGAATTCAAACTCATTCCTAGTATGGTGTCGCCAGGTTTAATTAGGGCTAAGTAGACAGCGCCATTAGCTTGCGCACCAGAATGAGGTTGCACATTAGCAAATTTACAATTAAATAATTTTTTAGCTCGTTCAATAGCAAGGTTTTCAGCAATATCTACAAATTCACAGCCTCCATAATATCTTTTACCAGAATAACCTTCGGCATATTTGTTTGTTAACACAGATCCTTGAGCTTCAAGAACAGCTTTGGAAACCATATTCTCAGAGGCTATGAGTTCAATATGATTAATTTGACGACCGTATTCTTTTTGAATTGATGAGAAGACTTCTTCATCTCTTGATTTTAAATTATTATTAAAAAAATTACTTATTTCACTCATTTTATATTTTTTTTATTCTTTTTAAATGTCTACCACCCTCAAATCTAGTCGTAATAAAATATTTTACAAATGCTATAGCATCTTTACCTTTTAACATTCTAGCACCCAAGCAAATAATATTCGCATCATTATGCTGCCTTGATAAAAGAGTATTCTTTTTGGTAAAGCACTGGGCTGCTCTTATACCTTTATATTTGTTGGCCGTTATAGCCATTCCGGTGCCTGAACCACATACTAAAATACCCATTTCACTTTTTTTGGACAAAACCCTTTTTGCTACCCTTTTTGCATAATCCGGATAATCAACTGAATTATTATCGAATGGACCCAAATCAATTGTCGATACACCGTTTTTAATTAAAAAATCTTTAATCTTTTCTTTTAATCTATAACCAGCGTGATCAGAAGCTATGCAGAGTTTAGAAAATATTGTTTTCACTTTAATTGTTTTGGTATTTCAATAAATTACTTTAAAATCAATATATAATAATATATTTGTCGCACACAATATAGCATGAGAATTTTAGGTTCATATCCGTCATTAAGAATGCGAAGAAATAGAAAATCTGATTGGATTAGAAGACTTGTTTCTGAGCATAACTTATCAACAAATGATTTGATACTTCCTCTGTTTGTAAGAGAGGGAACAAAAAAAAAAGAACCAATTAAATCAATGCTGAATGTATTTAGATATTCAATTGATGAATTGAGTAAAGTTGTTGAAAAAGCATGCAAATTAAAAATACCTTTAATAGCTCTGTTTCCTTACACAGAAAGCTTAAAAAAAGATCAATTTGGTTCCGAAGCATTTAATCCTGATAATTTAATTTGTCGATCTTTGAGAACATTAAAAAAAAGATTTAAAAATGATATTGGTATTATGTGTGATGTAGCTTTAGATCCATACACTACTCATGGACATGATGGAATTTTTAGAAATAATGAAATTGAAAATGATGAAACTATCGAGTCTTTAATTAAACAATCATTGCTTCAAGCTGAAATGAAGTGTGATGTTATTGCGCCATCGGATATGATGGATGGTAGAATAGGTCAAATAAGAAGTGCGCTAGATAAGAAAGGTTACAAAAATATTCAAATAGTTTCTTATGCTGTAAAATATGCTTCAAATTTTTATGGACCTTTTAGAGAAGCAGTTGGTTCCAAAAAAAAATTAAAGGGTGATAAGAAAACTTATCAAATGGATTTCAAAAATTCATTGGAAGCATTAAGAGAAGTCGCATTAGATATAAAGGAAGGTGCAGATATAGTAATGGTTAAACCAGGAATGCCTTACCTTGATATTATTAAAAACATCAAAGATAATTTTAAAATTCCAATTTTTTCATATCAAGTATCCGGTGAATATTCATTAATACAAAATGGCATTAAAAATAATATTATTAATAAAGATGCTATTATGGAGAGTTTAATATCCCTAAAGCGAGCTGGCTCAAACGCTATAGTAACGTATTTTGCCTTAGAAATTGCCGATCAATTAAAATAATTTTCTAGAATTATTCTAGATTTAGGAAACATTAAGTTATTTGGAATAAAAAATTTATTAACTAATAAATTTCTCGTAAAGCTAAGTGCCAAAACAATCTCTTCATTATTTTTGGTATCAGGAAAATTATTATTTATCAAAAATTTTGGAACTTGATAATTTACATTATCAACTTCTATTTTAATGTTTTTAATATTTTCGACAGTGCTTGAATTTTTAAATTGATTTAAATATGGATCAAAACCCAATTCTTTAAGTAGGTTAAGTTCCCAATAAATATAAAAGTATATCCAATCATTATCATTAAAATTATCCAAGAGTTCCTCTAGTGAAGTAAACAATTTTTTGTAAGGTTGAGACTCTGGTAGTAAAAAATTTAAAATAGAAGATAACGATAATAAAGCTGCGGTTCTTTCTTTGTCATTAAAGAATTTTGGAGAAATTGCTTCAACTAACTCTGTTTTAAAATAACCAATTTTATTTTCTGATTTACTAGAGTGAAATATGTATATCTTGTTAGAGATTTGTAGATAATTTCTTATCTTTCTTGAGTTACCCCCATAAACAATTCCACTAACCTTGCCTCTCTCATTTGTAAAAACATTAATTATATTCGCATTTTCTCTAAATTTAATTTTTGAAAGTAAATATCCCTCATCTTGCCAATTCATAAATATATTTTAAAGTTTTAAATCTAATAATAATTTTTTGGCTGCATTCTGTTGTGCATTTTTCTTTGACGTTCCTTTTGCAAAAAACTTTTTAGAATCCTTAATCTGAACTTCAACATTGAAAATTGGATTATGATGTGGTCCAGATTGTTTCTTAATTGTATAAACTGGAAGTGTTTTGTATTTTTTTAAACTATATTCTTGAAGTTGTGTTTTGGCATCAATTTCAGTTACTGAAGATTTATCCAGATGTTCTTTCCAATTATTTAAAATAAATTTTTCAACAACAGACATTCCTTGATCTAAATAAATTGCTCCTAAAAGTGCTTCTAATCCATCACTTAGAATTTTATCTTCTGATTTGTTAAGTTTTTTATAGGAATTGCCT
Source organism: Pelagibacteraceae bacterium (assembly GCA_008638125.1). Lineage (GTDB taxonomy): Bacteria > Pseudomonadota > Alphaproteobacteria > Pelagibacterales > Pelagibacteraceae > Pelagilacustribacter. The sequence continues at coordinate 26,743 of VTPM01000004.1, read as the reverse complement.
GTTTGGATAAAATTTCCTAAATCTAATTTTTTTGCAATTTGTAAACATGTTTTTTTATTAACTAAGTTAGCAAACTTTTTATCAATAATGCCTTCTTTCTCGTTTGGATATATCTTTAATAAAGTCTTAGCTAAACTTAGCCCTAAGACTCTATCTCCTAAAAATTCTAATTTTTCATTATTATCTAAATTATTATGACTTTTATGAATCAGGCTTTTCTTTAATAGTTCTTTATCTTTAAATTTAACTCCAATTAATTGTTCTAATTTATTTAAAGTATCTGTCATTTTAATATCTCAAAAAATCTTTTTAATCGTAAGGATTCATTCCAATTCCAAAATTTAAATATACTTCCTGACATAGTGTCATTTGAAAAAAAAATCATCTTTGCATTTCCTACTAGATTTTCTTTTGATACATATCCAACGCTAGATAAAAATCTGCTATCTTTTGAACAATCTCTATTATCACCTAAAAAAAAATAATGATTTTCTGGAACAATGTATTTATCTGTATTTTTCATAGTTCCTTCTCTGTTATAAACCGCTACGTATTCTGTCCCATTAGGTAAAGTTTCTATAAATCCATTAACTTCTGGCGTGTACGATCCACATCTTATGTAAAATGGATTTTCTACTTTTTTTCTTTGTATTTCTTGATCGTTTAAAAAAATCTTTCCCTCTATAAATTGAATAGTATCTCCAGGCAAACCGATTAACCTTTTTATATAATCTGTTCTATTATCTACAGGTGTTTTAAAAACAACCAAATCTCCATATTCTGGTTCATCAGAAAGAATTCTTCCTTCAAATATCTGAGGGCTAAAGGGAAATGAATGTTTACTATAACCATAAGTATATTTAGAGACAAATATCCTGTCACCAATTAGTAATGTTGGTTCCATTGATGATGATGGGATATAAAAGGGTTGAAAAAAAAGGGATCTAATTAAAACTGCTATGATTAAAGCGTAAAAAAGCGTTTTAAGATTATCAACAATAGTATTTATTAATTTTTTTTTCATTTAATTAATCATCACCATAGCGATGGCATATTTTTTTTCATCCGATAATGATAGAAAAATTTTTCTTTTTTTTATTTTTTTGTTTACAATTATTTTTGTTTTACCTAGCAGTTCAATATAAGGTTGGCCTTTATCATTATTAAGAATTGAGATCTCATTAAAAGATATGCCCTCGGAAATACCTGTGCCAAGAGCTTTTGAGAAAGCCTCTTTAGCCGCAAACCTTTTTGCGTAATATGAGTCTAATTTTTGTTTTGAGTTTCTGATTTCTTTATTTGAAAATATCTTGTTAATAAATTTTTTATTCTTAATACTTTTTTTAATTCTAGTAATATCTACAATATCAGTTCCTACACCATAAATTTTGTTCATTATTTAATAATTCTTTTAAATTTCTTAATTACGTTTTTAAGCCCATAAAAAATTGATTCACCAACAAGAAAATGGCCAATATTAAATTCTTCTATAAATTTAATTTTTTTAATGATTTTGGCAGATTGATAAGTTAATCCATGTCCTGCATGAACTTCAATACCTTGTGTTGATGCCAATTTTGCAGCTGCTTGTATTCTATCGTACTCACTTTTGTAAGTTTTTTTTTTATTGATCAAATTACAAATTTTTCCAGTATGGAACTCAACGCAATGAACGCCAAGTTTTTTGGAAAGCAAAACATCTTTGAGATTTGGTTCAATAAATAAACTTACTCTGGATCCATTTTTTTTCAATTTTTGAATAACCTCTTTTAAAAAGTTTATTCTATAATTTAAATTCAATCCACCTTCGGTTGTAATTTCTTTTCTTTTTTCAGGTACAATACAAACAAATTTGGGTTTGTTTTTTAAAGCTATATTTAACATTTCTTTTGTAGCTGCGATTTCTAAATTTAATGGAATTTTAATTTTTGATTTTATTAATTTTAGATCTTCGTCTCTAATATGACGTCTATCTTCTCTTAAATGTATTGTTACCGAATGAGCACCAGATTTTTCTGCTATTATCGCAGCTTGTAATGGGCTCGGGTAATTTTCTCCTCTTGCATTACGAACAGTAGCTACATGATCAATATTAACGCCTAGTCTTATATTGCTCATTTTAATTCTCTGCTACCAGGTTTAACTGCAGGTATAGAATTTAGCTCTTTTGGCAAATTATCTTTTGTATAAGTGGGTATATTGATTTCAATTTGAGAAATGATTTTTTTATCTAATTGTGATTTCCCATTTGAACGGTCTATCAAGCACGCATATGCAACCACTTCGGCTTCTGCATTTTTGACTAATGATGAACATTCAAGACTGGATTTACCTGTGGTAATAACATCTTCTACAATTAAAATTTTTTGATTTTTTTTAATTTTAAAATCTCTTCTTAATTCAAATTTACCATTTACTCTCTCTGAAAAAATAGTTTCTTTTTTTAAAAGTCTCCCTATTTCATAGCCAATCACTATGCCACCCATTGCTGGGGAGAGAATTAAGTCAATGTGTTTAATTTCATTATTAATTTTATCTGCTAATGATTTACAAAATTCAGCAGATTTAAAAGGCTTGCTTAAGAGTTGGGCGCATTGAACATATTGAGAACTATGTAATCCAGAAGATAAAATAAAATGTCCTTCGAGCAAGGCATTAGTTTCTTTTAAAATTTTTAAAGAATCGTTGTATGAAAGCATTTTTTTTCTGTTTATGTCTTATTATTCTAAATGTTAAGTTTTTTTGCTTAATTTGACTTATCAAGTTTGTAAAGTTTTTTAAATCATTTATTTGTATATCAAAAGAAAACTGCAGGTGACTAGTTACTCTTTTTAAAAGTTCAACATTTAAAATGTTGCATCCATTAAGACCTATTAAGGTGCTTATCTCACCAAGCATCCCCGGTTGGTCTGGTAAGTCAATTACTAGTGTGCTGGTATATTGTTTCTCTTTCTTACTTATTGTCTGTTCTGATTTATCTTGCCAATATCTACGAATAGCTGCTCTAGCCTTTCCTGTAGCTGCAGATGATATCCAATGCATAGATGGTGAAACATTCTTAGAGATTATAATATCAACTGTATCACCGTTTCTTAGTTTTGATTGTAATGCAGCTTCTTGTCCATTCACTTTGCACCCAATAGCCGTGTTACCAATACTTGTGTGCACGGCATAAGCAAAATCAATTGGCGTAGCGTTTTTGGGAAGTTTAATGACGGCACCTTTAGGGGTGAAACAGAAAACATTTTCTTGAAACATTTGAAGCTTTGTAAATTCATAATAATGTTCTGGACTATTTCCTGTTTCGATAATTTCAACCAAATCTCTAAGCCAGTCATACTCTTTCCAAGAAAGATCTGAGAATTTTTCTGATGATTTATATTTCCAATGAGACGCAATGCCTCTTTCTGCAAAATCATGCATTTGGGCAGTTCTAATCTGAACTTCAATTCGTTGTTTTTTTGGTCCAATTATAGCTGTATGTATGGATTGGTATTTATTGATTTTTGGTGTGGAAATGTAATCTTTAAATCTAAATGGAATTGCTGCATACCTGCTATGGAATATTCCTAATGTCTTATAACATTCTGAAATATTTTCTACGATAACTCTAAATCCAATAATATCGGTTAAATGTTCTAAGGAAATTTTTTTATTCTGCATTTTTCTCCAAATAGAAAAGGCAGTTTTTTCTCTTCCTGCAAAAGTAGCTTTTACGCCGTTTTCCTTTAATAAAGAAATTAATTCTTCTGCTATGTCTCTAAAATTATCTTCTCTATTATTTTTTATAAATTTTAATCTCTCAATAATTAAATTTCTAGCTTGTGGATTGAGTACTGAAAAAGATAAATCTTCTAATTCATCCCTAATCGAGTTCATGCCCATACGATCTGCCAATGGCGCATAAATTTCCATTGTTTCTTTTGCTATACGCAATTTTTTTTCCTCAGATCGTATTGCATTTAAAGTTCGCATATTATGTAAACGATCCGCTATTTTGACTAATAAAACTCTAATATCTTTAGATGTAGCCAGAATTAATTTTCTAAAATTTTCAGCTCTTGAATTTTGTACAGCTTTTTCTTCTAGGGCAGATATTTTTGTAACGCCATCAACTAAATCAGCAACTTCTTTACCAAATTCTTTAAGTACAACATCATATGTTGCATGAGTATCCTCAATAGTATCATGTAATAAACCTGTAATTATTGTTGCACTATCTAATTTTAATTCAGTAAGTATATCTGCAACTGCTATTGGGTGAACAATATAAGGTGCACCAGATACTCTTTTTTGATCTTTATGAGCGTCTAATGCAAAGTTAAATGCTTTTGTTAAAATTTCAGGATTTGAAAATTTATTATAGGACTGAATTTTTGTAAGTAGTTGATCACTGTTAATCATTCTTAAATTATAACACTATCTTTAATTCTTGTAATCTCATTCCTTAATTTAAAGCTTAATTTTTTAATAAAAAAATCTATCTTTTTATTATAAACGGGATGAAGCCAATCAGGGCATATTTCTTGCAAAGGCAATAGAACAAAATTTCGCAAATGTGCTCTTGGATGAGGTATTGATACTTCTTTTAAATTTAGCATTTGTCCCTTGTAATCAATTAGATCAATATCACAAGTTCTTGGGCTATTTTTAATTCCTTTAACTCTATTAAGTTTTTTTTCAATTAATTTAAATTTTTTGATTAAAGATTGTGGTTCAATTTGTGTATCGATTTCTAAACACAAATTTAAAAATTTTGGATTCTTTTCATTTGGATAGGAAGGAGTTTCATAAATATGAGATTTTTTTTTTATCTTAATTTTTTCAATTTGAATTAATTCTATTGTTTTATGAATATTAAATAATCTATCACCATTTCTTGAATTTAAATTAGAACCAATATTTATGTAAATCATTTTTTTGAATTACTTAAAACTCTTCTTTGTTCTCTATTCCAATCTCTTTTCTTTTTGACCTGTCTCTTGTCATATAATTTTTTTCCCTTTGCTACTGCAATTTGAACTTTGGCTTTTCCTTTTAAAAAATATAATTTTGTAGGAACTAATGTAAGACCATCTTGGTTCATTCTTCCAATCAATTTGTTGATTTCTTTTCTTTTTAATAAAAGCTTTCTATCGTCTTTTGGGTCATGATTATTGTAACTAGATTGTTTATACAAAGGTATGTGAGAATTGATTAAAAATATCTCACCATTTTTATCTACAGCGTATGAGTCTGCTATACTAGCCTTCCCTTCTCTTAAAGATTTAACTTCTGATCCTTTCAAAGCAATTCCAGCCTCTAATAGCTCATGAAAAAAATAATTAAAACTTGCTTTCCGATTTAGACAAATAATTTTTTGTCCAGGAGAAGTTTTTTGTTTCATTAAATTAATTTTGCGTGCTGTAGTGCTTTTTTGACTTCTTCTTTTGTAGACTCTTTAATTTTTACTAATGGTAATCTGACATCATCTGGAGATAAATTTAATAATGATGCGGCATACTTAACTGGTGAAGGATTGCTCTCGATAAATAAAGCTTTGTTTAAAGGCATAAGTAAATTATTGATAGTTTCTGCCTTACTTAGAGAGTCTGCTGAACCAGATAAAGATAGTTCTTGAAGTTCCGAACACAGTTTAGCGGCAATATTTGCAGTTACGCTTATACAGCCTTTACCTCCTCTTTTGTTAAATTCTAAAGCATTTCCATCTTCACCAGTCAACATAATGAAATCTTTACCCATTGCTTTAAGTTGTTGATCAGCTCTGTTTAAATCACCTGTTGCATCTTTTACGCCAACAATATTTTTTAATTCAAAAAGCCTAGTCATTGTTTCTACGCTCATATCAATTACAGATCTTGAAGGAATATTATAAATAATAATTGGTATACCAACGTTATCATTAATTTTTTTATAATGTTGATACAAACCTTCTTGAGTTGGTTTGTTGTAATACGGTGTCACGATTAAAAGAGCATCTGCTCCAGCTTTATCTGCAAATTTTGATAGTTCAATTGCTTCTGCAGTTGAATTTGATCCAGTGCCAGCAATTACAGGTATTTTTCCTTTACATTCCTTAATTGATAAATTTATAATTTTTTTATGTTCATCGTGAGATAAAGTTGGTGATTCACCAGTCGTTCCACCAGGAACAATTCCATGTGTTCCATTTTTAAGATGATAATGAATTAGATCAATATAGTTTTTTTCATCTAATTTATCATTTTTGAATGGGGTTATAAGAGCTACAATTGATCCTTTAAACATATAATAAAATAATATAATTAATTTTTTAACCTTTTATACAATATGCATTATCAAAAGAATAGTCTACTACTACCATTTATTGTTTTAATACTGCTCTTTTCAATCAATAATGTTTATTCAAATAAACACGAATTTATATTTCCAAAGAAAAAATTAGATACAATTAATTCACCAAAAGAAAATTTAACAGAAAAAAAATCAGAACTAATCAAAACTACCAAAATAGAGGAAAAATCAAATAATGATTTTAATTTCAATATACCTCCTAAAAAACCATCTTTAAATAAAACAATTACTTTGCAAAATATAGAACCTGTTAAATCTAAAGAAATTAGTGAAAATAAAGAAATTAAGAATGTTGAAACTAATACACAAAATAAAGTTGTAGAAATTGTAAAATCAGAAAATACATTTTTACTACCTGTAAAAAAACCATTAAGTTTTATTCCTTCAAACTCTAAGATAGCGAGTAAATCTGAAATTCTTGATGAAAAAGATTTTTCTAATGCAAAAGAAATTTTTAATTTAATCAAAAAAGGTAAATGGAATAATGCAATTTCTTTAACTGAAAAGGTAAAAAATAAAGAGTTTAAAAATTTAGTTACATGGTTGTATCTGTTAGAGTCTGGCAACCAAGCAACTTTTAATGACTATCAAAATTTTATTTCAAGAAATTCAGATTATCCAAGAATTGGAAGGTTAAAGTATTTAGCAGAACATAAAATTATAATTAAAAATTCGAGTCCTCGAGTTATCATCAATTGGTTTAACGAAAATGAACCATTAAGCGGTACGGGAAAAATAAAACTTGGAGAGGCTTATCTTGAGCTTGGTAATACCGAGCTAGCAGAAAATTACATCAAAGATGGTTGGATAAATGCTGATTTATCTTCAAACGATCTAAAATATTATAAAAATAAATTTAATAAGTTTTTAACTACAAAAGATCATCTCTCTCGAGCTGATTATCTTGCTTGGGACAATCAATATTGGGATTTAAAGAGAATGCTTGTTTATCTACCTAAAAAGGAACGAGCTCTCTACAATGCTAGATTTATTCTTATGACCAATTCTTATGGCGTAGATAAAGCGATATCAGATGTTCCAGAAGATTTAATTAATGACTTAGGACTAGAATATAATCGTCTGGCTTGGCGAACACGAAGGAATAGATTGGAAGGCTCACTTGAAATATTAAGAAAATTTCATGGAGAAGAAACTTTAGTGTATCCAGAAAAGTGGTGGAATCTTAGAGAAAACATAACCAGAGATTTAATTTACGAAAAGAAATATTCTGATGCCTATGAAGTTGCTAGCAATCATCATTTACAAAGTGGAGCTGATTATGCAGATGCTGAATGGATTTCAGGATGGCTTAGCGTAAGTTTTCTAAACAAACCAGATGTTGCTATCAAGCATTTTGAAAATTTTTATAATAATGTCAGCTATCCGATCAGTTCATCACGAGGTGCTTATTGGTTAGCTTATGCATATGAAAAAGCTGGTAATAAAGACAAGTCTACCTTTTATTATAAAGCTGCTGCTAAATTTACAAATACTTATTATGGGCAGCTAGCATTTATCAAAATTAATGCTGGGGATGAATTTAAATTAAATGAAGAATTCAAAGTAAAAGAAAATTACGAAAAAGAATTTAATAAAAATAAACTAATCAATTTAGTTAAATTGTTGTTTGAATTGGATAAAACAGAATTTAGTAAAGATATAATTAAACATCTTGCTACTTTAAATGTTGAAAATGGTAGTGAAGTATTAGCTGCAAAACTTGCTACAGATGTTGGTAGATATGATTATGCAATACAAATTGCAAAAGATGCCTCTTATGAAAAAAGATATATACATACCTATAATTATCCAACAATTAATATACCTGAAATAATAAATAATAAGGTAATGCCCCCTCCTCATTTAGTTCACGCAATCATAAGACAGGAGAGTGAGTTTGATGCAAGAGCGAATAGTTACGTGGGTGCACAAGGACTAATGCAAATTATGCCTAATACTGCAAAGATTGTTGCAAAGAGTTTGAACACGACTTACAGCAAGAGCCTTCTAACTAATGATCCAGATTATAATATAAAACTAGGAACTTATTATTTTAATGGACTGCTTGAAGATTACGATGGTGTTTTCCCTTATGCTATAGGAGCGTATAATGCTGGTCCAAATAGAATTAAGTCTTGGATAAAAAGATATGGAGATCCTAATAGAGGTGAAATAAATTTTGTGGACTGGATAGAATTGATTAGATTTAGAGAGACTAGAAATTATGTGCAGAGAGTGATGGAAAATATTAACGTATACAAAATAGTATTAAATAATTCTCCAAATAATTTAGATAGTTTTTTTAGAAAATAAGTGGCGGAAGCGAAGAGATTCGAACTCTTGGTACATATTGCTACGTACGACGAGTTAGCAACCCGTTGGTTTAAACCAGCTCACCCACGCTTCCTTATCCACTTGCTATCATGGAAGAAAAATCTGGGTAAATTAATCTTCCGTTTAATTAATATAGCAGACAAGAATAAATTTTCGAGTCTTAATATTTTTCAATTAAATTTTATAAAAAATGATACATAGACTCAGAATAAAGTATGAAAGCTGATTATCTAAAAGGATCTGTATTAACTGTTGTTGCTTCTTTATGGTGGGGCGTTCTTGGCGTTTTTTATTTTAAAAGCCTATCTTTTGTAAATCCGATAGAACTAGTAGTTCATAGAACTATCTGGACAGCACTTTTGTTAATAATAACAACATTTTTCTTATCTAAATGGAACATCTTTTTTAAAATTATAAATAATAAAAAATTACTTTTTCTGTTGCTCGTTTCTGGTTTTTTAGTGATGACAAATTGGCTTACCTGGCTTTACGCAATATCAGTTGATAGACTAATTGATGCTAGTTTAGGGTACTATATTTTTCCTATTTTAAGTGTTTTCTTCGGAGTTATTTTTTTAAAAGAAAAATATAATAGAAATAAAATCTTATCTGTACTTTTAGTTTTTTTTTCAATTATTTATTTAATTATTCATTATCAAACTTTGCCTTGGATTGGATTAACGGTCGCTATTACCTTTAGTCTTTATGGCTTAATTAGAAAAAAAATAAATGTTGATACTGATATAGGTCTATTAATTGAAACACTTCTTCTTTCACCATTTGCGATAGTAGTATTTTATTATCTTGTAGAACAAAATTTAAATATTTTTTCTTTTCAAAACATTAGCATATCTTTTCTACTGTTATGGGCAGGTCCAATGACTTTGATACCTCTTTATTTGTACTCTAGGGGTTTTGAATTAGTGGGTATTGGAGCGGCTAGCATGATTTTCTTTTTAACGCCAACAGCTCAGTTTATATTAGGTATTTTTTACTATGGTGAGACATTAGATATTCACAAATTAATAAGCTTTATTGTTATATGGATAGCTGTGAGCATCTACATTAACGAACTTCGAAAAGAGTAACTACGTCGTTACATCCTTTATTTTTTTTAAACTCAAATAATTAAAATTATTATTATTTTTTGAAAATTTAATTATTAATAATGGAACTAAAAGTGCAAAAATAAATGACCAAAACAATAATGCAGTAGAGAACCAAGTAGGAAAAAATTCTACATCAATTAGATTTCCCACAACTAAACTTTTTTGAAAAGATTGATCTGGAAAAAATGCCAAACCAAAAATGAGTCCCATTAAGATTGATGTAAATGTAATTTTGCTTGAAAGTTTTTTTGAATACAACCCATAAAAAATAGGGATTGCAGCTGCACAACAAAGTAGATCGGCAAATAAAAACATAAATAAAACACTGTTTCCTTGTGATGCTGTGTAAAAAATTATTAGAGATAGAAATATAATGATTAATTTAGATAATCTTAAATAATCATTATTTTTTAATTTAATAAATTTTCTACTTTCAACCGTTATTAAACTTGATATTGCATTGATCAATGTATCCATTGAACTAATAACTAAGACTAGTACCAAAATAAGAATTCCAACTAAGAATAATGTATCAATCGAATTTGATTGATCTAAAAGGAGTGAAAAAAATATAGTACTTGGATCATTTAGTTTGCCTGTGCTTACTGCAACTAGTCCTAAAAATCCCAAGATAAAGATAAAAGGAATAACTATTATAAAAGAAGAAATAAATCCTACTCTTAGATCATTAATTGATTTTGCTGCATAAACCCTTTGCCAAATTCCTTGATCAAATAAATTTGTAGCAAATACAGCAATAAAGAATGTTATTCCAGACGTGTACCCGTAATAATAATTTGTACTCAATAGATAAGCAGAGTTTTTTTTCAAATCATCAAATCTAAAAGAATTACTGTCTAAATTAAAAATGTAAAAAAGAGAGAGTATTAAAAAAAATATTATGATGATGAACTGAATTTTATCTGTAAATATAGAAACTTTTAAACCACCATATAAAGTATAGCTAAGCGTTGAAATTAAAATAACTAAAGCTGTCTGCCATAGTGGGATACCTGAAATAGTTTTTAAAACCTTAGCTACTGCTGTGACCTCAGCAGTAAGATATACAATCATGTAAAATATTGTTAAAAATAAAACTAAATTAAATACTTTTGAGCCAAATCTTAAATATACAAATTGTGTTAAGCTATTACCGTTTGGCATAATTTTTCTAAGTCTTTTTCCAAAAAAATAAAAAGCTAAAAATGGAGTTGCTTGACCAAAAGCATAACCTAAAATAGCACCTACCCCGCCCCATGTTGCAGCTTCTGCTGGTCCAATTAAAATCCATACTCCAAAACATGAAGCTATTAACGATGCTGTTAAAGATGAACTTTTTACTGATCTATTTGCGTTTAAGTATTCATTCAATGAATTATTCTTTTTAGAATATAAAATTCCAATTACGGCAAAAACTACAGCTGTAATAATTAGAATTATTATTGTGGTTGATTGATTTATATAAATTTCTTTCATTTTCTCCCTTCGTTGTAATTACACAACAGGTTCATTGGGTATGTTCTCAGCTGTTAAGCACCCCAGAATCTGATTTAATAATTTTATAACTTATAATTTTAAAACTGGCAATGAATCAAATGATGCTGTGTCTATAAATGAATAATGCTCTCTCCTCATTTTCCAACTTTTCTTAAAACCTGCTTGAGCTATACTGATAGAGTTTCTTCCATATTTAATGTTTGTTGAATCAATTGCCTTCATTAAAGATTTTGATTTTGTTTCCAAGAGAGGTGTGAGCAAATTAAATTCCTCATCTTTGGCTTCTACTAAATTGTTTAAAATAACCCCTGCTTTTTGGTAAAAATAACCATATTTATATATAGTTTTAAGTCCCTCTATAGCATTTTTTACTAACTCTAAGCTGTTATTAGTGGCAATAGGTAAATCTATACTTGCTGAGTTTGAATAATATTTTCTATATTTATCAAAAGGACTAGTTCTAATAAATACAGTAATATTTTTTGTTAATTGACCATCGGCTCTAATTTTTTCTGCAGCAGTTAAACAATGTGTTGTTATAGACTCTTTTAAATTTTCAATGCTCTCTATTTTTTTTCCAAAAGATCTTGATACACAACAACTTTTTCTTTTAGGTTGATGTACTTCTAAATCTATACAAGGAATACCTCTTAACTCCATAACTGTTTTTGCTCCTAATACATTTGTATTTTTTTTTACCCATGTGTTTGAAATATTTTTTAATTTTAAAGCAGTATCAATTCCATTTTTAATATAAAGTTTTGATATTTGCCTGCCAACTCCCCAAACATCAGAGATAGGAAAAGTCTCTAATATTTTATCTATATCTTTATTTAAAAAAGTTACGCCTGTTTGTTTTTTTTTAGCTACATGATTAGCTATCTTACATAATGTTTTTGTATTTGAAATTCCAATACTAGTTGGTATTCCTGTCCATTTTAAAATTCTTTCCCTTATTTCTTTCCCATAATCTTCAAGCCGTTCATTTTCTATAAATGACAAATCTATAAAAGCTTCATCAATAGAATATATTTCCATTTTATCCGAAAACTCTTTTAATATTTTCATAACTCGTCTAGAGATATCGCCGTACAAAGCGTAGTTTGATGAAAAAATATGTACATTATTTTTTGTAACTAAATCTTTTACTTTAAAATAAGGTTCACCCATTTTAATTCCTAATTTTTTTGCTTCACTTGACCTAGATATTACACATCCATCATTATTAGAAAGAACAACTACAGGCTTATTAATTATTTTAGGATTAAATAATCTTTCACAAGAAACATAAAATGAATTGCAGTCTATAAGTGCAATATTATTTTTTTTACTGTAATTTGTGTATGACATAAGTTACCACTCCCCAAATTATAACTTCTGGATTTTCTTCAAGATTAATTTTTTCAAGAATATTTTTTGAGCCTGATGTTAAATAGCTCAATCCTTTTTCTTTAATGAGACTCTTTACAACTAATTCTTCGTTCACATTAGCTATTACAGTTGAAAAGTTTTTTGGACTTATGCTTTTGTCTACAATCAAAAGATCGCCATCATAAATGCCAACTTCTTGCATTGATTTACCTTGCACTCGAATAACAAAAGTTGCTGGAGCATTGGTTATAAGATGTGTATTTAGATCTAAATCATCTTCAATATAATCTGTTGCTGGTGAAGGAAATCCAGCTCCTACTTTATGCAGATAAAAAGGTATAGTTAGTTTCATAATGTTCTTGTTTTGTTCTTTTTTATACTTTATAAATTTATAAAGTCAAATAAAATTAAAATTATAAGTGAGACGAATTAACTAGAGACATAAAACTCTAAAAATGTAAAAAAGTAAGAAGTGAAAAAAATAATTACAAGTTTATTTCTAGTTTTGTTACTAACAGTAACAGCTCAAGCCGAGTCAAAATTACAAACAATCTTAAAAAATAAAGAGTTAAGAGTTGGGACTACAGGAGACTGGGATCCGATGTCTGTTAAAGATCCAGCAACAAATAGCTATAAGGGTTTTGATATCGATGTAATGAATGAATTGGCAAAAGATATGGGTGTTAAAGTTAAGTTTGTACCTACTGATTGGAAAACAATAGTTTCAGGAATTACAGCTGACAGATATGATATTTCAACAAGTGTTACTAAAACAGATAAAAGAGCTGAAGTAGCTGGTTTTACAGAAACGTATTACAAGTATGGCACGGTACCTTTAGTGCTCAAAAAGAATTTAAAAAAATTTTCAACATGGGACTCGCTGAATAATAAAGATGTTACTATCGCTACTACTCTTGGAACTTCACAAGAAGAGAAAGCAAAAGAATTTTTTCCTAAATCAAAATTAAAATCAGTAGAAGCACCTGCAAGAGACTTTCAAGAAGTACTTGCTGGAAGAGCTGATGGAAATATAACAAGTTCTACAGAAGCAAATAAATTAGTAATCACTTATCCAGAATTAGCTATAGTTCAGGATGGAGAAAAAAATCCAGCCTTTTTAGCTATGATGGTAAGTAAAGATGATAAAGAATGGAATGATTACGTAAGCAAATGGATTAATGATAAAAAAACTTCTGGTTTTTTTACTAATCTTTTAGCTAAATATAATTTAAAAAGCTTATAATTTACGTTTAAACATTTTCAATTAACAAATATAAATATTTTGTGAAACTAATAAAATATTTTATACTTTTTTTTATCTTACAGGGATGCAGCTCTAATTATGAATGGGGCTGGGATATATTAAATCCTAGTTACATAGAAGGATTAACAAATCTAAAATTTTTAATAAGCGGAATATCAATTACAATTTATATATCTGTAATTTCTATAATATTAGCAATGATAATTGGTCTATTAGTTGCTTTAACGTCTCTATCAAAAAATAAATTCTTATCTTATTTTAATATTGTTTATGTTGAGATAATTAGGGCTATTCCTTTATTGGTTTTGATACTTTGGATTTATTATGGATTACCAATAATATCTGGGGTCAGTTTTTCTCCATTTGTTTCTGGTATTATAGCTTTAACTATTAGTGAAAGTGCCTTTCAGGCTGAAATCTTTAGAGCTGGTATAAATTCGATCAAAAAACCACAATGGGAAGCAGGGAGTTCTTTAGGACTAACTTTTTTTGCAAGATTAAGGCTAATAATTCTTCCGCAAGCAGTTAAAAACATATTGCCGGCATTAGGAAATCAATTTGTATATGTTTTGAAAATGTCATCTTTAGTATCAATCATTGGAATCGCAGATTTAACTAGAAAAGCAAATGAATTGGTGGTGACAACTTATAGGCCTTTGGAAATTTATACCTTTTTAATATTAGAATATTTAGCTCTTATTCTAATAGTTTCATATTTCGTAAGAAAATTAGAAAAGAATTTAAAAAAAGACTCTAATAATTAATTTCTAAAATTAGTTTTAAATAATTTAGCAATAAATAATACTACTAATATTCCCATAACCCAATTTGTTACAAGTATAGTATAAAAGATATCAGCATACTCTCCACCTTTGATATTAATAACATACCATAAAGCTAGGAATGGAATTGCGGTAAGTCTTAAAATACTCATATACAAACTATAAATCGGTTTTTTAATAGCTTGAAAAATTGCTGATGAAATAAAAAAAACAGGATACACTGGCCCTATCAATGCAGCTATTTGCAGATAGATAGATCCATGTTTAATTGCAACAGGATCGTCTGTGAATAATGAAACTAAAAAAATTGAATTTGTATAAATAATAACTCCAGCTACTGACATAAAAGTAGAACCAAACAATAGAGCTTTTGAATAAAGTTCTTTTATACGATCAATTTTTTTTGCTCCAAAATTTTGACCTCCAATAGATAAAACTGCTGTATTTAATCCTATGACAGGAAGTAAAAAAACTTGTTCAATCCTTAGAGCTGCACCATATCCAGCTGTTGCCAAATCACCAAATTTACCAATAAAATATAAAATATTAAATATACCAATTCCTATAAACAACATACTAAACATTATTGGAAAAGCTTGGGTTGCTAATTCATGAATTAATTTAAATTTTGGAATGTAACATTCTAATGTTAAATATTTTTTTAAAGCACAAGCATTTACTTTATAAATCAGATAACATAAACCCAGCAATTGTGAAATAACCGTAGCGATCGCAAGTCCCGAAATTCCAAAAGCAGGTACAAAGCCATAACCAAATATGAATAATGGATTTAGAAAAATATTTAAGAAGAAACTTACAATTAACACGTTACGATAGCTTTTTGTGTCACCCTGTGCATTTAATGTGCCGTTAAGGGATATTTGAACCATTACAATGATAGTTCCATAAAAAATAATGTCTAAATACTCTCTTGTTAATGCTATGCTTTCGGCATTAGACCCCATAACTGAAAGAAAAAAATCTGATGTATTTAAACCGAATAGAGTAACTAAGATTGAAATAAAAACCGCAAAAACTATTGATTGAGATACATATAAAGAAGCAACTTTAACTTTTTTTGATCCTATCGAATTACCTATTAAAGAGTTTGTAGAAGCTCCTACTCCTACTCCAATAGCAATTATTATAAAATATAGCGGAAAAGATTTGGCTATTGCACTTATGGCCTCTGGAGATATTTTTCCAGCAAACCAGGTATCAACAAGATTGTAAAAAGTTTGAAATAATGAGCCTACACTTGCAGGTATGGTGACTTTTTTTAATAAATACCAAATCGGATCTTTTGTTAATCTTAATGAGGTAGACAAATATTTTCCTTATTTAAATTCTTTTTGGAATATATGCTTTTTTCCAGACTGCTTAGCAAGAAGTATTTGTTTTTGACGCATCCTAAATCTTTCTTTTTGTATATTAGTCAATTTATCATAGCAATTAGGACAAGAAACACCCTCCTCAAATTTTTTTGATTTTTTATCTTTTAATGAAATTGGAGTACGGCATCCACTACACATTGAAAAATTACCAACTTTTAGTCCGTGTTGAACGCTTATTCTGTTGTCAAATACAAAACACTCACCTTTCCATAAACTTTTTTCTTTTTTTATTTTTTTTAGATAATTTAAAATTCCACCTTTTAATTGATAAACATTTTTAAAACCTTTTTGTTCAAGAAAAACTGATGCTTTTTCACATCTAATTCCACCAGTACAAAACATTGCAATGGGTTTATCTTTTTTTAATTTAGTTAAAAATTTTGGAAATTCTCTAAAATTATCAACATCAGGATTTATGGATCTTTTGAAAGTACCAACTTTATATTCAAATGGCTTTCTAGAATCTAATACTAAAGTATTTTTATTCTTAATTAGATCATTCCATTTGGATGGTTCTACATGATTAGAATTTGCTCTTTTTTTATCTGTAAGAGGAAAGTTCATTGGTACAACTTCTTTTTTAACTTTAACTTTTGGTCTATGAAAAGGTTGAAAACTACTTTTTGATAAGTTGTGGCTATTAAATTCATTAAAGTTTAAGTTTTTTTTTAGTTTATGAATTACAGAATTAATATTTTTCTTATTTCCGGCTATAGTTCCATTAATACCTTCTGGTGAAAGTATTATTGTTCCTCTAACTTTTTTTTGAATTAAAAATTTTTGTAAAATAATTTTTTTCTTTTCTAAAGAAGATATTTTAATAAATTTGTAAAAACCAAAAACGTCAAACATTATAATTTTCTACATATAGTCATTCCATCACCTAACGGTATGATGACTTTTTCTACTCTTTTGTCACTTGCGATATATTGATTGAATTCTCTTAATGAAATTGTGAACTTATCATTAATTTTTTCATCTACTATTTCGCCATGCCATAAAACATTGTCGATTACGATCAAGCCACTTTTCTTTAATAATTCTAAAGATTTGTCATAATATTTCTTATAGTTAAGCTTGTCTGCATCAATGAATATTAGATCAAATAACTGATTTTTTAATTCTTCAAGAGACTCTTCGGCTGGCTTAACTATCGTTTTAATTTTTTTATCTTGTTTAGCTTTTAGAAAAAAATTTTTGGCTATTTCGTTTGTTTGTTTATTCTTGTCCAGGGTTATAATCAAACCATCCTCTGGTAAAGCTAATGCCATGGAAAGAGAGCTAAAACCAGTAAATGTTCCGATTTCTAAAATTTTAACAATTCCAGAAACTTTTATTAACAAATATAAAAAATTAGCTTGGTTGATAGAAATTTGCATTCTAGTGTCGTTACCTAGTTTTTTATTATATTCTATTATTTCTGACTGAACTGGATGAAGTTTTAATCCTTGAGTGTTTATATAATCCTGTATTTGATCAGTTATTTTTAGATCAATACCCATCACTATAGTTTTTTCTTCAAAATCTCATTAACCAATTGTGGGTTGGCAGTCCCATTTGAAACTTTCATTACCTGACCAACAAAAAATCCAAATAATTTAACTTTCCCTGATTTATATTCTGCAACTTTATCAGGGTTATCCTTAATTACACCATCAATCAAATTTTCTAATTCTTTAGGATCGCTTTTTTGCTGTAACCCTTTTTCTTCAACGAGAATTTCCGGATCTTTGTCTCCATCAAGCATTAACTCAAAAAGTGTTTTTGCTATTTTACCTGATATTGTTCCGTCTTTAATTAAATTTATTAATTTAGATAAATTCCTTGCACTTATAGGGCTTTGAGTAATCTCTAAGTTTTTTTCGTTAAGCAAAGCAAATAATTCACCGATAATCCAATTAGCAGCTAATTTTACGTCTGAGTCTTTTACAACTTCTTCAAAATATTTTGAAGTTTCTATGTCAGAAACTAAAATAGTTGCTTCGTATGGAGTTAAATTAAATTTTTCAATAAATCTTTTTTTCTTTTCATCAGGAAGTTCAGGTATGTTTTTTTTTATTTTATTAATAAAATCTTCGGATAATTTTAACGGTAACAAATCTGGATCAGGAAAATACCTATAATCATGAGCATCTTCCTTCGATCTCATTGATCTTGTTTCATTTTTTTTTGTATCAAATAGTCTTGTCTCTTGGTCAATTGACTTGCCACTTTCCAATAATTCAACTTGTCGCTTAGCTTCATAATCAATAGCCATTTGCATAAATTTGATAGAATTTACATTTTTAATCTCACACCTTGTTCCTAAAGTAGTATCACCTTCTTTTCTTACAGAAACATTAACGTCTGCCCTTAATGAACCTTCTTGCATATTACCATCGCAAGTTCCTAGATACCGCATAATTGATCTTAGTTTTTTAATGTAAGCATTAACTTCATCAGGTGATCTTAAATCTGGTTTACTAACAATTTCCATTAAGGCTATTCCTGATCTATTCAGATCGACAAAAGTGTTGCTCGGATCAATATCATGAATACTTTTTCCAGCATCTTGTTCTAAATGTAATCTTTCTATTCCAATTTTTTTAGTACCAGAAGGTAAGTCTAAGATAATTTCACCTTCACCCACTATAGGATTTTTGTATTGTGAAATTTGATATCCTTGGGGTAGATCTGCATAAAAATAATTTTTTCTATCAAATACTGAATACGAATTAATTTTTGCATTAAATCCAAGACCAGTTTTAACCGCTTGTTCTATACAATATTGGTTAATAACAGGTAGCATACCTGGAAAAGCTGAATCTACTAAACTTACTTGTGTATTTGGCTCAGCTCCAAATTTAGTTGCGGAACCTGAAAATAATTTAGAATTAGATGAAACTTGTGCGTGAACTTCTAACCCAATAACTACTTCCCAATTAGACTGTTTACCTTTAATTAAATATTTTGAATTATCTTTATCCACTAATTCTCCCACCATTTATTTAAATCTAATTTAAAATTAATTTTATCTTCCATAGAGTAAGCAATATTAAGCAGAGTCTGTTCTGCTAAAGGTTTACCAATTAATTGTAAACCAAGTGGTAACTTATTTTTATCTAATCCTGCTGGAATTGAAATCGCAGGAACACCCGCAAGATTTACTGGCACTGTAAAAACATCGTTCAAATACATTGAAATAGGGTCATCTTTTTTTTCACCAATTTGAAAGGCAGAGCTTGGTGTTGATGGGGTTAAAATTGCATCTACATTTTTGAAAGATTGATCAAAATCTCTTTTTATTAATTGCCTAACTTTCTGAGCTTTAAGGTAATAAGCATCGTAATATCCAGAAGATAAAACATAAGTACCAATTAAAATTCTTCTTTTAACTTCATCTCCAAAACCTTCAGATCTAGTATTTTCGTACATCTCTATCAGGTTTGCTCCTTTGGAAGATCTAAATCCATATTTTACCCCATCGTACCTAGCTAAGTTAGAAGATGCTTCTGCAGGTGCCACTATATAATATGTTGGTAAAGCGTACTCTGTATGAGGTAAAGAAATGTCTATAATCTCTGCTCCCTCCTCTTTTAGAATTTTTTTTCCTTTATCCCATAATTCTTCAATTTGAGATGGCATTCCATCAACTCTGTATTCTTTAGGTATGCCTATTTTTAAACCTTTAATATCTTTTGATAAGTTTTTTGAGTAATTTTCTTTTTTTTTATTAATGGAAGTCGAGTCTTTAGGATCAAATCCAACCATAGCTTCTAACATTAAAGCACAATCTGAAACATTCTTTGTCATTGGTCCTGCCTGATCCAATGAAGAAGCAAAAGCAACAATACCCCATCTAGAACATAATCCATATGTTGGTTTTAATCCTACAGTTCCTGTGAAAGAGGCAGGTTGTCTTATAGATCCACCTGTGTCAGTCCCAATTGTTGCAGGCGTTAGATTTGCACATACTGCAGCTGCAGAGCCACCAGAGGAGCCACCAGGAACTACATTATCTTTTAATGGATTAATTACATTTCCAAAATAACTCGTTTCATTAGAAGAACCCATTGCAAATTCATCACAATTGAGTTTGCCTAACAAAAAAGCACCTTCGGACCATAAATTATTTGTTACTGTTGACTCATAATTTGGAATAAAGTTTTCAAGCATTTTGCTTCCAGCTGTGGTTCTCACACCCTCTGTACAAAAAAGATCTTTAACAGCTAGAGGTATTCCTGGCAAAAGACAATCTAAATTTGGATTTTTATCAAAATTTTTTGCTTTGTCTAAAGCATGATCAAAAGCATTTGTGACAAAAGCATTTAGCTTTTCTCCCTTGTTACAATTATCAATAAAATCTTTAGTAATATCCTCAGATTTTAGTTCTTTTGTTTTAATTAAACTGACTAATTCAGTTAAGCTTTTGTTAGTTAATTCTGACATTTATTCTATTACTTTTGGAACTATAAAGAATTCTTCATTTTTATTTGGAGCATTACCTAAAACTTTTTCTCTAATTGAGCCATCTGTTACTTGATCGTCTCTAGCCCTTAAGCTATGATCTAATATAGATGTTAAGGGTTTAACATCATCAGTTTTTATTTTATTAAGTTTTTCTATAAAATTAAAAATATTTGATAAATCCTTTGATAAACTATCAACTTTTTTTTCCTCAAGAGAAATTCTTGCTAACTTACTAGTATGAATAATTTTATCTTTATCTATAGACATTTGTGTTCTATTGTTCTTTTAGGGGATTATTATCATAAAATATAACATAATCATGTTAGATATTGAAGAGTTTGAAAAAAAAATCGGTAAAAAATCTAGATTATTAGGTATTGATCCGGGTAAAAAAAGAATTGGGGTTGCTATATCTGATGAAAATAAAATAATTGCTACACCTTACACGACTATTATTAAAAACAAATTTTCAGATTTGTTAAATAATTTAAATAAGATCATTCTTGAAAATGATATAAAAGGAATAATAATCGGCAATCCAATAAATTTAGATGGGTCACCAAGCGAATCTTCACAATCTGCAAAAGACTTGGCTATAAATTTATCAAAAAATATTACTATTCCTATCACTATGTGGGATGAGAGACTTTCAAGTCGTGGTGCTTTCAATATATCGTCTGAATTAGATATAAATTCTTCAAAAAAAATAAGTAAATTAGATGAAAATTCAGCTGCTTTTATTTTACAAGGTGCACTGGATTATATTAAGAGAGAAAATACTTGATATCATAATACAAAAGGCCTATAGAGTTGATTTTAATGGCAGTAATAAAAAATACGTCAGCTATTAAAAATCAACCAAAACATCTTTTAGGTATACAAAATCTATCTATTCTTGAAGCCAAACATATTTTAGAGGAAGCTAAAGAATTTATAAAATTAAATCGTAGTAATTCAAAAAAATTGGATATTTTGAGAGGAAAAACTCAAATTAATCTTTTTTTTGAACCATCAACAAGAACTCAAAGTTCTTTTGACTTAGCAGGAAAAAGACTTGGTGCAGACGTTATGACTATGAACGTCGCAAACTCAGCATTAAAAAAAGGTGAAACTTTAATGGATACCGCGATGACATTAAATGCAATGCACCCAGATATAATTGTCATAAGACATCAGGACTCTGGTGCTCCCAATCTATTATCTCAAAAAGTTAATTGTACAGTGATTAATGCTGGTGATGGCAGAAGAGAACATCCAACTCAAGCTTTATTAGATGCTTTAACAATAATTAATAGAAAAGGAAAAATTGAAGGTTTAAAAATTGCGATTTGCGGAGACATACTTCATTCAAGAGTGGCGCGATCTAATATTTATTTAATGACTATGCTAGGAGCAGAAGTAAACGTCATAGCACCAAAAACTTTAATGCCAATTGGTATTGAGAAACTAGGTGTAAAAAGTTTTACCGATATGAAAAAAGGTTTAGATAATTGCGATATAGTAATGATGTTGAGACTGCAAAATGAAAGAATGCAAGGAACTTTTCTTCCATCTAAAAGAGAGTATTATGAATTTTATGGATTAACTCCAGAAAAATTAAAATTTGCAAGTAAGGATGCTTTAATAATGCATCCGGGTCCTATGAATAGAGGTGTGGAGATTGATACCAAATTAGCAGACGATATTAACGTAAGCCTTGTAAAAGAACAGGTCGAATTAGGTGTGGCGGTTCGTATGGCCTGTTTAAAAATTTATTGTAAATAAAATGACAGAAAAAATTTTAATTAATGCTCACATTATCGATCCCTCTCAAAATTTAGATGAGAAAGGTTCTTTGATAATTGATGAAAAAGGGAAAATTAAATCTATTGGTAAAAATGTTAAAAGATCTGACGCATCATCTAATGCTGAAGTTATTGATATTAAAGATAATATTTTAATACCTGGAATAGTTGATATGAAAGCTTTTGTGGGTGAGCCAGGTTATGAATATAAAGAAAATTTCAGAACCTTGAGTAATGCTGCGCTAGCAGGTGGTGTTACTTCAATTGTCACAATGCCTAACACTAAACCTTTGATTGATAATGTGTCTATGGTTGATTTTATAATTAGAAGAGGTCGTGATAAATCCTCAGTAAACTTATATCCTTGTGCAACACTAACTAGAGAATTATCGGGAAATCAAATGACTGAATTTGGTTTGTTGTCTGCAAAAGGGATTATAGGATTTACTGATGTAATCAAAACGGTTCAAAATACTGAAACTATGTCTAAAATTATGAATTATGCTGCTGATCTTGGCGTGTTAATCATGCAACACGCAGAAGATTTGGAATTATCAAAAAATGGATGCATTAATGAAGGTGAAGTTTCTACAAGACTTGGGTTAGAAGGAATATCTTATATAGCCGAAAAGATTATTCTAGAGAGAGACCTTTCACTACTCAATGAATTTCCTTGCAGATATCATGTAAACCAAATTTCATCTAAAGAGTCACTTGAGGTTATAAAACAAAATAAAGAAATTGGAAAAAAATTTACAGTTGGAGTTTCAATTAATAACTTATCTTTAAATGAAAATGATATAGGAGATTTTAAAACTTTTTTAAAACTATCGCCTCCCCTACGATCTGAAGATGATAGAATTGCATTAGTTAATGGTGTAAAATCTGGGTTGATAGATGTAATCGTTTCAGATCATACGCCTGAAGACGAAGAGTCAAAAAGACTTCCTTTTGCACAAGCTGCTACTGGATCTATAGGTGTCGAGACACTTTTATCTTTAGCATTAGAAATGTATCATAATGAATCTTTGCCATTAAAAAAAATAATCGAAACCTTAACTATTAATCCAGCTAAAATTTTGAAAATAAATAAAGGATCTTTAAAAATAGGTAATGATGCAGATATATGTATATTTGATCTAAATAAACCATGGGTTGTTAAAGCAGATGATCTTAAATCCAAATCAAAAAATACAGCGATTGAAGACAGAAAACTTCAAGGAAAAGTTATTATGACTTTTTTGAACGGAAATTTAGTCTATAAATAATTGTGAACATAGAGATTGGCTACGTAATTTTATATTCCTATTTAATAGGTTCAGTCCCCTATGGTTTGATTTTAACAAAATTATTTCTTAACAAAGATTTAAGGAACATAGGTTCTGGAAACATTGGAGCAACTAATGCATTTAGAACCGGAAAAAAGTCTCTAGGTTTCCTAACTTTAATTTTAGACTGTTTAAAAGGATACGTAACCATATTAATCACTCTCAATTTTTTTCCTGAACATATATTGATTGCATCGTTAATTTGTTTCTTGGCTCATATCTTTCCTGTGTGGCTTAAATTTAAGGGTGGGAAAGGTATAGCTGTATATCTGGGAATTTTAATAGCTTTATCTTACAAGCTCACAATAATTTTTATCACAACTTGGCTAGTTATCTTAATAATATTCAAATATTCTTCCCTATCCTCTCTTATTGCGTCGCTAATGGTATTTTTATTTTCTCTTTGGTTAAATAATTTTAATCAATCACTATTTTATTTTGTTGTTTTAATAATTGTTATTTTTACTCATAGAGAAAATATCTTAAGGTTAAAAAATAAAACTGAAAATAAAATCAAATAATAATTAGCTTTTTTATATTTCGAATTTAGATCTATTTGACAAATGTATTTAGATCTGAAAGTAAGTACTCTAATGAATTTAGTTATAGTTGAAAGCCCTGCGAAAGCTAAAACAATAAATAAATATCTAGGGAAAGATTATTTAGTTTTAGCTAGTTATGGACATATTAGAGATTTACCATCAAAAAATGGATCTGTTGATCCTGAAAAAAATTTTGAAATGCAATGGGAAATAGACTCTTTTTCAAAAAAATATCTTAAAGAAATAACCGATGCCGTAGACGTATCTGATAAGATTATATTAGCTACCGATCCTGATCGTGAAGGTGAAGCTATTGCATGGCATGTTAAAGAATATTTAAGTTCAAAAAAAAAATTAAAAGATAAAATTTTAGAAAGAGTTGTTTTTAATGAAATAACAAAAAATGCAATACTAAAAGCAATAGAAAATCCAAGACAAATTGAAATCCCTTTGGTTGAAGCATATTTGGCTAGAAGAGCATTGGATTATCTTGTTGGATTTAATATTTCTCCTATTCTTTGGACGAAACTTCCTGGATCTAAATCTGCTGGTAGAGTCCAATCTGTAGCTTTAAAATTAATTACTGAAAGAGAACATGAAATTGAATTATTTAAACCAGAAGAATATTGGACTCTCTCTTCAGAGTTTACAAATTTAGATAATAAAAATATTTTATCTAAATTAAGTCTTTTTGAAGGAGAAAAAATTGAAAGATTTACTTTTAAAAATAAAGCCGAGATCAATAAAGCAATAGAAATTATTAACAAAAGTAAATTTACAGTTAAGGATATCAATTCAAAGGTTCATAAAAGAAATCCATTAGCTCCTTTTACTACATCAACATTACAACAAACGGCTTCAGGAAAATTTGGTTTTGGTGCTTCTCGAACAATGCAAATCGCCCAAAGGCTTTATCAAGGTATTGATATAGAGGGAGAAACAACAGGTCTTATTACCTACATGAGGACAGATGGAACACAAATATCACAAGAAGCTATTAGTGAATTTAGAGAATTGATTAAAGGTGAATACGGCAAAGAATATCTTCCTGAAACCATTAATACTTATGAGGGTAAAAAGGCAAAAAATGCTCAAGAGGCTCATGAAGCTATTAGGCCAACAAATATTAATAGAAAACCAAACGACATTAAGAAATATGTTAATGCTGATCAATTTAAACTTTATGAGTTAATCTGGTCTAGAGCTTTATCATCTCAAATGAATCCAGCTGAATTTTATAGAAATAGCATAATTATTTCATCCTCTGATGGAAAAATAAATTTTAGAGCGAACGGTTCAATAGTTAAATTTGATGGATTTTTAAAAGTTTATGAAGTTCCAGATACTGATGATGACATAAAAAATATTTTACCCGAGTGCAAAGTTGGTGAAAATGTCAATATTTTAAAGTTAAATGATGAACAACATTTCACTGATCCGCCTCCTCGGTATTCTGAAGCAAGTCTAGTAAAAAAAATGGAAGAGCTAGGTATTGGAAGGCCATCAACATATGCGAGCATTATTTCTGTTTTATCTACAAGAAATTATGTGGAACAAATAAATAAAAGATTTCACCCGACAGATAGAGGAAAATTAATATCAGCATTTCTTGAAAAATTATTTACTAAATATGTTGATTATAATTTTACAGCAGACCTTGAAAATCAATTAGATGATATTACTAGTGGAAATGTAAAATGGGATAAAGTTCTTGAAAATTTCTGGAAGGACTTTTATGCAAATGTTACTTCGGTCAAAGAAAAAAGAACAAGAGAGGTTTTAGATTTATTAAATGAAAGTCTTGGTGAATTAATTTTTGATATTGATAAAGATAATCATATTGATCGAAAATGCAAAATTTGTTCAGATGGTATTCTTAGTTTAAAAAATAGTTTTAGAGGAGGTGCATTTATCGGTTGTTCAAATTATCCCGAGTGCAAATTTACTCGTCCATTATCAAAATCGAAAGCTGCTGCTCAATCAAACTTAGCTGAGCCAAAACTTATTGGACAAAATCAATTTGGCAAAGATATTTTTTTAAAAAATGGTAGGTTTGGACCATACCTGCAATATGAAAAAGAAATTGAAGCTAATACAGAAATTAAAAAGAAAAAAGGAAGAAAAAAAATATTAGATAATAATGTAAAGAATGTATCTATACCTAAAGGCTTAAATATTGATGATGTTAATTTAGATAAAGCAAATTTTTTATGTTCTTTACCACGAACTTTAGGTCAAAACCCTGAGACAGGTAAAGATATTATCTTAAACGTTGGAAGATTTGGCCCATATTTGAAATCAGAAAACAAGTCAGCTCGAATAGAAAATGTTGATGAAATATTTTCTATTGGTCTAAATAGGGCAATAACTCTAATTGCAGAGGCTAAACCTGGTCGAATGTCGTCTTCTGTTATTAAAGATCTTGGTGAACACCCGGAAGATAAAAAACCTGTAAAAATAATGAAAGGTCAATACGGACCTTATATAAAATACAAATCATTAAATGCTACAATACCTGAAGAAAAAGACCCATCAGAAATCACAATGGATGATGCA
>VTPM01000019.1 GCA_008638125.1 Pelagibacteraceae bacterium | reverse complement strand
TAGCTCTTTCAAAATTTATTTCCTTAACTTCTGTTCGCTCTGATATTATAGGAATAATTTTTTTTATACCTAGCTCAGTTGCTTTTTGTAAAATAATTTCCATTGCATTTTTTTTTACTAAACATATTGCAAGTTCAACATTATGAGTATTAGTGTTTTCTTTAATCTTACTTAAAAATTTAACTTCAACACGATCTTTTTCTAAAAAAACTATTTCACTTAACCATTCACCATTTTTATTAAAAAAATTTACATTCGCTCCTCTTTTTGCTCTCATAACATTAACTAGATAATGTGTGTGCTCTTTCGAAAGAAGGCTAGTAGAATTTTCTAAAATATTTTCAGGATGATAAAGTCTAATAATGCTCATAGATTAAAATATATCACATATTAGCAAATAATTTCTAATCGTATATACTAATCAATATGAACAAGCCCAAAGCAATAATCTTCGATGCATACGGTACATTATTTGACGTAAATTCTGCTGCAGAAAAAAGTAAGAATAAAATTGGAGATAAATGGGAAGCGTTTGCAAATTATTGGCGAACAACTCAACTAGAATATACTTGGCTAAGAAGCTTGATGCATAGACATAAAGACTTTTGGCAAATTACAGAAGACTCTTTGGATAAATCAATGAAGGTTTTTAATATTAATAAAGATATGAAAACTGAATTATTAAATCTTTATAAGAAACTTTCACCTTTTTCTGAAGTTAAAGAAACTTTAGAAAATTTAAAAAAAAAAGAAATGAAATTATCAATTCTTTCAAATGGAACGCCTGAACTTTTAAATGAGCTAGTGGTCTCTAATAAATTAGATGCAATATTTGACGATATTTTTTCTATTGAAGAAGTTAAAATTTATAAACCAGACTCTAAGGTTTATGACTTGCCTGTAAATAAATATAAAATCAAACCTAATGAAATAATATTTCTTAGCGCAAATACTTGGGATGTTTCTGGTGGTGGTAATTATGGATATAATTCTGTTTGGGTTAATAGAAATAATACAGTGTTTGATAATCTTGATTACAAACCATTTAAAGAAATTAAAAGTTTACAGCAATTACTTGATATAGTTTAATACTTAACTATATATCTAGAGATATGAAAACTATCGAAATTAAAAAAATTGTTGAAGCAATTGAAACTTCGGATGGTGCTGGGGTAAAATTAAAGAGAAGCATTGGAACACCAGAAGCAGATTACATTGATCCATTTTTAATGTTGGATGAATTTGGATCAGAAAATAAAGACGATTATATTGCAGGTTTTCCTCCACATCCTCACAGAGGAATTGAAACAGTTACTTATATGTTAAAAGGTGAGTTTGAACATGAAGATAGTACTGGTGCAAAAGGAAGAATGACACCAGGTGATGTGCAATGGATGAAAACGGGTGCAGGTATAATTCATTCTGAAATGCCAGCGATGTCTGAAGGAAAATTACTAGGCTTTCAACTTTGGATTAATATGCCTGCTAAATTGAAAAGAAATAAACCACAATATCTTTATATTAAAGGAAATGAGCTAGGAACGCACAAAGATGCTGACAAAGTTGTAAAAGTAATTGCTGGAAAGTTTGAGAAAGCAGAAGGACCTGAAAAAAATCACAATGTAGATCCTATTTATTTTCATGTTGTTCTTGAAAAAAATAAAGAATTTAAATGCAATGTCCCAAAAGATCATAATTCATTTATTTATCTTCTAACAGGGCAAGTTACCGTTGGAGATAAAAAGCACAAGGAAACACATAACTCTAATCTGATATTATTAGACAAAGGAGATCAATTAATTGTAAAAGCTAATAAAAAAAGTGAGTTTCTTTTTATTGCTGGAAAACCAATTGGAGAACCTATCGCTCGTGGAGGGCCATTTGTTATGAATACAAAAGCAGAAATTTTAGAAGCAGTTCAAGATTATCATAACGGTACCTTTGCAAAATATTAATTTAAAATGACAAAAGCTATAATTATAAAAAAACAAGGTGGGCCAGAAGTTTTAGAGTTATCTGATATTAATCTTGGCAAACCAGGACCAGATCAAATTAAAGTAAAAAATATAGCTATTGGATTAAATTATATCGATACTTATCACCGATCAGGTTTATACCCTTTAAGTTTACCAAGTGGAATTGGATTAGAAGGAGCTGGAAAAATAATAGAAATAGGTTCTAATGTAAAAGATTTAAGTGTTGGAGATAATGTTTCGTATGCGGGGGGGCCTCCAAGTTCATATGCAGAAGAGAGAATTTTACCAGCGCAAATAGCAGTAAAAATTCCTGATGGAGTATCACATAAAATAGCTGCTTCTATTATGACTAAAGGTCTAACTTCTTTTTACCTTTTGTATAAAACTTATAAAGTTACTTCTAAAGATGTAATTCTTTTTCATGCTGCGGCTGGAGGTGTAGGTCAAATTTTTTCTCAATGGGCAAAAAGTTTAGGCTGTAAATTAATTGGTACAGTTGGTTCAGATGAAAAAATTGCAATTGCAAAAGAAAATGGTTGTGATCACGTGATCAACTATAACAAACAGGATTTTGTTAAAGAAGTAAAAGACATTACAAAAGGCAATGGGGTATCGGTTGTTTACGATGGTGTTGGTAAAAATACATTTCATGGTTCAGTTGAATGCTTAAAAACCAGAGGAATGATGGTTTCCTTTGGAAATGCCTCTGGTCCTCTAGACCCTGTTAATGTCCCAAAAGATATTCAGCCAAAAAGTTTGTTCTTAACTAGACCAAGTATGAATAATTATTTTACAACTAGAGATGAAGTGCTTGAAGGCGCAGCTAAATTATTTGAGCAAATCAAATTTGGAAAAATTAAAATTAAAATCTTTAAAGAATATAAATTAGCTGAGGCAAAACAAGCTCATGAAGATCTTGAGTCTAGAAAAATAAATGGCCCAGCTATATTTGTTATTTAATGAGCGAGCTCATATCTCCCTGTATTAGCATTTGTAAAACAGACCCTGTTACTGGCTATTGCTATGGCTGTGCTAGGACTAATGAAGAAAAAAAAATCTGGAAAAATGAAACTACCAAAGAAAATTGGAAGTTAGAAAATCTGCAGACTATTCAAACACGTATGTCTGGCTGGCAACTTGAAACTTTTAAAGAGTCCTACAAACATAAATCTATTCACGGAATTTCACTATTTAAAAAAGACCTGCAAAGTAAATCTTAGTAAAAACAACACAAATCCTAATATAACTCTAAAAGATTAAGCATAGGCTTTAATTGTTTAGCTTTATCTATTACAAAAAGATCGAATAGCTTTTAAAAAAATATGAAATCACAAATCAAATTATTTATTGAATTAACAAGACTAAATAAACCAATTGGTATTATGCTTCTTTTCTGGCCTTGCTCTTGGGGCTTAGCTTATGCTTATAGTTATACAAAAAATTTAAACCAATTCTTATTTTATCTTTTGTTGTTTTTTTTAGGTTCTGTTTTAATGAGAAGCGCTGGATGCATCATAAACGATATTGTTGATAAAGATTATGATAAAAAAGTTAAGAGAACAAAACAAAGACCCATTGCAGCAAATTTAGTTAGTGTAAATCAAGCATTAATTTATAGCGCTTTATTGTGCTTAGTTGCTTTTTTTATTTTAATTCAATTTAATAAATTAACAATAATTTTAGGATTGAGCTCAATGCTATTGGCATTTTCTTATCCTTTTATGAAAAGAATAACTTATTGGCCTCAATTATTTTTAGGAATCACTTTTAATTGGGGGCTGATTATGGCTTGGGCAGCATCGACAAACTATATTTCACAAGAAATAATAATTTTTTACTTATCAGCCATATTTTGGACATTGGGTTATGACACTATTTACGGGGCACAAGATATTAAAGATGATGAGATAATTGGAGTAAAATCAACTTCCATAAAGTTTAAAAAAAATATTAAACAATTCGTTAGTATAAATTATCTTTTATCTTCATTATTAATAATTTACTTAATTAAAAATGAACTTGGTTTTAACTTTTTAACATTCTTTATGGTAATTTTTATTTTGAGTTTAGTTTATCAAATACAAATATTCGATAAAACTAATCCTCAATCTTGTTTAAAAGCTTTTAAATTAAATAATTTTTCTGGGCTTAATATGTTTTTAGTAATTCTATCATTAAATACTTAAAGTTATGGAAACAAAAGAACTAATAAATATTTTAAAAAGATTATATAGAGAGCATGTTAAAAGACATTTCAAAAGAATTATTCTATCTTTATTTTTATCAATAATAGTTGCGGGTAGTACTTCTGCTACCGCTTGGTTATTGGATCCAGCTGTTAAAAAAATATTTATTGATAAAGATCAAACTCTTGCTTGGTTAATTCCAATTCTTATTATATTAGCCTTTTCATCAAAAGGTCTTTCACTTTACTTTGCAAGAATAAATATAATAAAAGTTGGAAATAGAATTGCTGGTGAATTACAAAAAAAAATAGCTAATGTAATTATTCTTTCAGATATTCAAACTCTAGATAATAGGCATTCAGGAAAATACATTTCCAACATTATGTA
The DNA here is from genome assembly GCA_008638125.1 of Pelagibacteraceae bacterium. Lineage (GTDB taxonomy): Bacteria > Pseudomonadota > Alphaproteobacteria > Pelagibacterales > Pelagibacteraceae > Pelagilacustribacter. Next base: position 10,963 of record VTPM01000019.1, on the reverse strand, counting down.
TGATTGTGGCTCTGTTCAGAATTTAGTTAGTACCGGTGTTCTAAATCTAATGAAGGATAGTTTCTCGCTTATAGCATTAGTTAGTTTAATGTTTTACCAAAATTGGAAATTAGCAATTTTTGCAATCTTTATGATGCCCTTAGCAGTTTTTTTTGCAAAGAGTTTGGGCAAAAGAATAGGGAAAGTTCAAGGGGAAGCAGGTGAAATTTCTGGTTCACTAACTACTTTTTTGTCCGAAATATTTAAGGCGGCAAAAATGATTAGAATTTATCAAAAAGAAGAAGTTGAAAATAATAATGCTAAAAATGTTATCGAAAAATTAGTTGAAAAAAATATAAAAATTGCAAGCGTAATGATTAGAGCAACCCCTATTATGGAAACTTTGACGGGTTTTATGATTGCCGGATTTATCTTTTATTCTGGAAAATTAATAAATGCTGGTGAGCTTGAAGTTAATAATTTTTTTTCATTTCTAGCTGCAATGATGCTGGCCTATCAACCTATAAGATCTTTGGCGACGATTAATATGGCTGCATATCAAGGAGCTGCGGCTGCGAAACGAATTTATAGTGTTTTAGATAAAAAAATAGATACTAAAGATGATAAAAATTTACCAAATTTAAAAATTGGTGAGTGTAATATCAAATTTGAAAATGTAAGTTTCCATTATTTAAACACTAAAGCTAAAGCAATTAAAAATATAAATTTTGAAATATCAGGAGGTTCAATGACTGCATTTGTCGGTCATAGTGGTGCCGGAAAAAGTACAATAATAAATTTACTTCCAAGATTTTATGAACCTCAAGAAGGAAAAATTTATATAGACGATCAAAACATTCATAATTTTTCTCTACGATCGTTGCGAAAAAGCATATCCCTTGTAAGTCAGGATGTAATTCTTTTTGATGGAACAATTAAAGATAATATTGCTTATGCAGACTCAAACGCCACGGATCTAGAAATTGCAGAAGCATGTAAATTTGCAGCAGCAGATGAATTTATTGAAAAACTTCCAGGTAAATATGAAACTTTGGTTGGAGAGAATGGAGTTAGATTATCAGGTGGTCAAAAACAAAGAATTTCAATTGCTAGGGCTATACTAAAAAAAGCCCCTATCATTTTACTGGATGAAGCAACTTCATCATTGGATGCAGATTCTGAAGAAATTGTTCAAAATGCAATAACTAATTTAACTAAAAATAAAACAACTTTAGTTATTGCCCATAGGTTGTCTACAATTCACAACGCTAACAAAATTTTTGTGTTGAAAAATGGGTCAATAATAGAATCAGGTAACCATGATTTTTTAATTAAAAATTCAGAGGAATATAAATCTTTATATCAAAAGCAATTAAAATAACTAAATGCTATCTATTTATAGATTTCTTACTTTCTTTTTATATCCAGTTTTTATTTTAATTATTTTTTTAAGAGTTTTTTTTAAAAAAGAAAATAAATTTAGATATAAAGAAAAAATATTTTCTTCATCATTTAATCCAAAAAAAAGTAGAAATAAAAAATTAATTTGGTTTCATGCTTCTAGCATTGGTGAACTATTGAGTATTATGCCTTTAATAGATAATCTCAATATAAATAATAGTAAAAACTTGGAATTTTTAGTCACTACTGTCACTTTAAGTTCAGCTGAATTACTAGAAAAAAAATTATTAAATTACAACAATGTTACTCATCGTTTTTTTCCTCTTGATACTAAATTTTTAGTAAATTCTTTTCTAAATAATTGGCAACCAAATTTAATTTGTTTTATTGACTCTGAAATATGGCCAAATTTTTTATTTAAAATTAAAGAAAACAAAATTCCATTAATTTTACTTAACGCGAGAATAACAAAAAAAACATTAACTAGATGGAAAGTTTTTTCAAAATTTGCAAAAAAAGTTTTTGATAATTTTGACTTGTGTTTAGCTTCAAGTAATGAGTCAAAAAAAAATCTAGAACTTCTTGGTGTTAAAAATATAAGTTACATTGGAAATTTAAAATTTTGTTCAAAAGTTAAATTTGATAAAATAAATGAATCTAATAAACTTATACTAAGTGATTTTAATGTCTGGTGTGCAGCAAGTACTCATAAAGGAGAAGAAGAAATTATAATTAAAGCACATATAAATTTAAGAGAAAAAATTAAAAATTTAAAAACTATAATAATTCCGAGACATATTACTAGAGTTTCAGATATTAGTTCTTTAACTATTAAACACAATCTAACTTCTCAAATATTAAACGATAAGGAAGATATAAATAAAAAAGCGGACATCATAATCGTTAATTCTTTTGGGGTATTAGAAAAATATTATGATTATTGTAAAAATGTGTTTGTTGGAAAATCAATGTTGAAGAAACTAGAAAATGTAGGTGGTCAAAATCCAATTGAACCAGCAAAACTAGGTTGTAAAATATTTCATGGCCCTTATGTCTATAATTTTAAAGAAATTTATGAGTTTTTGAATTCAAACGATATTGCAATTCAAGTTCATAATGAACAAGATCTTTCAAGTAAACTACTAGAAAGTTTTGAGGCTAAAGATATTTCATCTGCAAGATATATTGATAATTTAGAAAAATATGGAGATAAAATTTTAACAGAAACTATCAGTAATATTAAAAATTATATAAATATTTACTAAATGAAATTAAAAAAACCTTTGTTTTGGAGTAAAAATAATAATTTATATTCATTTATTCTATTTCCTTTTTCGCTTTTAGTTCAATTTTTATTTTTTTTAAAAAATATTTTTTTAAAAACTAAAAAAATTTCAATTCCTGTCATTTGTGTAGGAAATATTTATATTGGTGGGACTGGAAAAACTCCACTATCAATTGAAATAGTTAGAATTCTTAAAAAATTTAATATGGCGCCTGTATTAGTTAAAAAATTCTATACAGACCAGTTTGATGAAATAGATTTAATTAACTCAAAAAATATCGAGATAATAAAAAATTCATCTAGATATATAGCTCTAAAAGAGGCAGAGGAAAGAGGATTCAAAAGCATTGTTCTTGATGATGGATTTCAAGATCATTCAATTTACAAAGACTTATCTATTTTATGTTTTAATGAAAAACAACTTATTGGTAACGGTTTTACAATACCCGCTGGACCTTTAAGAGAACCATTAAGTGCTTTGAGACGGTCTAAAATAATATTAATTAATGGTAAGAAGAATGAGGATTTTGAAAATAAGATTAAGTCTATAAATAATGAAATTAATATCTTTTACTCTAAATATATCGCGCAAAATTCTAATAAATTTTTAAATGAAAATATTTTAGCCTTTGCTGGAATAGGTAATCCAGAGAATTTTTTTGATTTGTTAAAAGAAAATAATATTAATGTAGAAAAAAAAATTTCCTTTCCAGATCATTATAATTATTCAAAAAAAGAATTAGATAAATTGTTAAAAATTTCTAAAGAAAATAACTTAAAACTTTTAACAACTGAAAAAGATTTTTTTAGAATAAAACATTTTAATACAACTGATATAGATTACTTAACTATTAAACTTGAAATAATAAATGAAGAATTATTTGAAAAAGAGTTAAAAAAACATTTGATATGAAAATTATAAAATATTTTATTCAGGCATTTATTATATATACATTTTTTATTCTCATTAAAATTTTAGGCTTAAATATAAGTAGAAAATTATTTGCAAAAATTTTTCAAATAATCGGGCCTTTAATAAAGTCGGAAAAAACCATTAATGAAAATTTAGAAAAATTTTTAAGTTCTTATAATGAAGAACAAAAAAAAAATATCAAAAAAACGATGTGGTCTAATTATGGTAAAACATTTGTAGAATATTTGTTTTTAAATAAATTTAGAAAAGATAATTCTCATATTAATTTTAAAGGAAAGGAAGTTTTAAAAAGTATTATAAATAAAAATAAACCTGTTATCTTTGTGTCAGGTCACTTTGCTAATTTTGAATTAATGTCTATGGAATTAACTAGAGAAACGATCAATCTAGCTACAATTTACAGACCTTTGAATAATTTATTTCTTAATCCATTTATGGAATATGTTCGGAGAACATATGTTTGCAGAAATCAAATTAAAAAAGGGATTGCAGGTGTCAAAGACTCGATAAATTATTTAAAAAAAAATTATAGTATTGCATTAATGATCGATCAAAGAGTAAGTGAGGGAAAAAGACTTCCTTTTTTTGATCAAATGGCATTAACAACAACATTACCAGCTCAGTTAGCAATTAAATTCAATTTAGAAATTGTTCCAATCTATATTAAAAGAAATTTAGATGATTCCTTTGAGATGGAAATTTTAAAGCCTATTGCTTTAGATAGAAATGAAGATTTAATTACTCAAAAAATTAATACAACAATAAAACTAAATAAAATCCTTGAAGAAATGATTTCTCGTGATCCTGGTCAATGGATTTGGACACATAATCGTTGGAAATAATTATTTTTTGTTCTTTATTTCTTCGTATCTAATCTTAGCTTCAACCGGAGAAAGATAAGCTTCTTGAAGATCAACATTCCAATAATTCAATTTTTCTATTGGAATTTCTTTTTTAGAGACAGAGCAAATAACATGATCCCCATCTTCAATTACTTCGAATGAATTAGGAAGATATTTAAGTTTTGCTTTTTTTTTATTCATATTAATAAATAATATATATAGTATCTTTTTTTATGAATATTGCTTTAATTGGTAGTGGTGGCAGAGAACATGCGATTTGTCAAAAACTATATGAGTCACCTTTAACAAAAAACATTTATTGTATTCCTGGAAATGCGGGGACTGAAAAGATAGCAAAAAATTTAAACTTTGATCCTTTAAATTTTAAAAAATTATTAATTGCAGTTAGATTTTACAAAATTGATTTGGTTATAATAGGTCCAGAATTACCTTTGACCAAAGGCATAGTAGATTTTCTTCAAACGAATAATATTAACGTTTTTGGGCCCAATAAATACGCTGCCAAACTAGAAGGCTCTAAAGCTTTTATGAAAAATATATGCAAAAAATTTAAAATACCAACAGCTGCTTTTAAAATTTGCAAAAATAAAACTGATGTAAAAAAATTTTTAATCAATAATAAATTACCTATCGTAGTCAAAGCTGATGGTCTTGCGGCTGGCAAAGGTGTTGTAATATGTAAAACATATAAAGAAGTTGAAAAATTTAGTAACGAAATTTTTAAAGGAAAGTTTAAGAGCTCTAAAAAATTAGTCTTAGAAGAATTTTTATCAGGTGAAGAGGCTAGCTATTTTTTAATAGTAGATAAAAAGAGTTTTGCCTTTTTTGGCTCTGCTCAGGATCATAAAAGAGTTGGAGAAAATGAAAAAGGACCAAACACTGGTGGTATGGGTGCTTACTCACCTGCTCCAATAATAAATAAAGATCTAGAGAAAAAAATAATACAAAGAATTATAGAACCAACTTTAAAAGCACTAAAATCTAAAAATAATCCATACACTGGTTTTTTGTATGCTGGCCTTATGATTAAAAATAACAATCCTTATTTAATTGAATACAATGTTCGTATGGGAGACCCTGAATGTCAGGTTATTTTGCCAAGACTAGATACTGATTTAGTTAAAATTTTAAAAGCAGCCACAGATAATCAAATTAATAAAATTAAAATAAATTGGAAAAACAAAAAGTGTATGACTACTGTATTATGCTCCAGAGGTTACCCTGGAAGTTATAAAAATAGTCAACTTCCTAATATAGATAATCTAAAATTATCTAAGAACTCTTTTATTTTTCACGCTGGCACAAAGTTAAAAAATAATTTGCTTTTTTCTAATGGTGGAAGAGTTTTGAATATAACAGAAATTGGTAATAATTTCTCAAAAATAAGAAAAAATATTTTAAACAATATTAAAAAGATTAATTGGAAAAAAGGTTTTTTTAGAAAAGATATTGGTTGGAGAGTTATCAAAAACATAAAATGAGAATTATAAGTGGTTTCCTAAAGGGGAAGAAAATTGATTTTTTAAAATCATCAGTTACCAGGCCATTAAGAGATTTTGTTAAAGAAAATATTTTTAATATACTAAATCATTCAAAATTAATTACTATTCCATTAAAAAACATTAAAATTTTAGATCTTTACTCTGGTGTTGGATCTTTTGGAATCGAGTGTGTTTCGAGGCAAATTGGAGAAACAACTTTTGTTGAAAGAGATAAAACTGCTCTTAATATATTAAAAAAGAATATTAAAAAATTAGATATTGAAAATAAAACAGAGATATTTGAAGGAAATGTTAGTTCTTATATAGAACATACAAAAAAAAAATTTGATATTATATTTCTAGATCCACCATTTGCCGAAAATTTTTTTATAAACGATTTAAAAAATATTAAAAAATTAAAAATAATAAATAGAAATCATTTAGTTGTTATTCATAGAGAAAAAAAGTCTGAAGATGACTTAGATGAAGTGCTGACTATTTTATTATCCAAAAATTATGGAAGATCAAAAATACTATTTGGAAAATTAACTTAGATATTTTTTTGTTAAAATTTTAACAGCCTCTACTGCTGGTTGATCGTAAGGGTTTATATTTATCATTTTTCCAATTAAAATAGTTTCTAAAATAAAAAAAGAAAATAACTCACCTAAAGTCTGTTCATCGATATTATTTATTTCAAATTCTCTATAAGGTATTTTTTTATTTCTAAGTTCTTTTATTAAGGCGTTTTTTTGAGCCGAGCTTATTTTTGCCAGTTCTTTTCCCTGAGCATAATTAAAAGATTTATCCAATACTCCTCTATTAGTTACTAATTTTTTATTGTGATTTAGACTAAATATACAAAATAATTTATCCCTTGGACCATCAAGATATAATTGAAGCAGGCTATGATGATCTCTTGGTGCAGGTGAAACTACAGGCAATAAGCCTTTGCTTTTTTTACCTAAACTTTCAGCAATAAGCTGCTGACACCAGTAAAGAAAATCATTTAATTCTGGTGCATAATTTAGAAAAATTAGAGAATTTAATTTTTTTGAATTGTAAATTTTGGATAACTTTACGACACTTTCAATCAAGCTATTTTGATTTGAATAAAGAAAAGTTAGCAGTTTTTTACGAAAAGCATAAATATTTAATCCCATTAAAATTGCTGGGACCATACCTACTTCTGATAAAACAGAATATCTCCCACCAATATAATTTTTATGTTCTATAAAAAAAATCTTTTTTTTGTTTGAGTATATTCTTAGTAAATTATTTTTATTTTCAGTAATGATTATTGCATTTTTAGAATTAACTTTATTATTAAGTAAATTTAAGTTCGTTAGTGTCTCTAGCGTATTTCCAGATTTTGAAATTATAATAAAACAACTGTTATTTAGTTTTTTTTGATTTTTTAAAAAATTTATTTTATTTAAATCTATATTATCAATAAAAATAAATTCCTTTTTTATTTTTGTTTTTAAAAAAGAATAAATTGCATTCGCACCTAGAACTGACCCTCCCATCCCAATAAGAATGATTTGCTTGAATTTTTGAAATCTTTTAAGATCTGATGAATTAAAATTTAATTTAAATTTTTTACTTAGTATATGTAAAGTATCTTTTTTAGAGTCTAATGATTTTTTGATTTCTTCAATTATTTTTTTTAATTTTTTTTTTTCTTTATTTGAAGAATTTTCTTTTAGTTGGTTTTTAAAGATTATATTTTTTTTCACTTCTTGATTTGATTCAGTATAGATTCCTCGGTAGATGAAGATTGAGTTGTTGTTTGACTTTCTTTAGAAGGTGATGTTTTTAAAATTTGCTCAATGCTAGATTCTTGCTTCTCAGCTTTGCTTTCCATTGAACCTGGTTCAGGTATTGTTTCAAAATCTGGCGGTTGTGTTAAAGGTTCTTTTTTTTTTATTAAAAACTCATCTGTAGTTCTTACTTTTTCATTTCTTAAAACCTTGCCTGCTTCACTGAAAGATGAGCATCCATTAAGAATAAAAATACTGCTTAAAAGCAAAGTTATTAAATTAATTTTTTTCATTTTTTGATAATGATAAATCTTTGATTATTATTAAAATTATTCCTATAGATATAAATATATCTGCAATATTAAATGTAAACCAGTGAAATTGATTAATATGAAAATCAATAAAATCAGGTACTGCAAAATAAACTAATCTATCATATAAATTGCCTATCGCACCTCCAACGATCATTGAGAATAAAATTTTATCTGTAAATTTTGCTTTTGTGATCAAATAAAATAAAAAAATTATAACAATAAAAATCAATAAAGAAATTAAATGATAGGTTATATTTGCTTCAACACTAAATAATCCAAAACCTATTCCGGTGTTCCAAACGAGATCAAAATTCAAGAAATCATTTACGCTATAACCATCATTATTCATTAAATGTTTTATTGCATATATTTTACTTACTCTGTCTGCAAAAAAACTAAAGATTACTAATAATGTAGGAACAATTAATTCTTTTGAAAAAATTTTGTTTTTAACATTTCTTGAAATATTCATTAATTAACTAATACCACAATTTTTTCTCTCACATTTTTTTTCAAGTATTTTCCAACATAAAGTACATTTGCTGCCTGATGATCTTTTTACTTCAATTTTCATATCTTGATCTGGAGACTTTTGTAAATTTACTTTTGAAGTAATAAAATATTCTTCTAAATCTAATCCTTCTAATAATTTAATATCATTATCTTTTAAGTGTAATGAGACGTCAGCCTCAAGACTTGATCCTATTTCCTTTTGAGCTCTTTTTTCTTCAATGGCAATATTTACTTTTTGTTTAATAGCAAAAAGATCTTTCCATTTCTTGTCCAAATTTTCATTCAGCCAATTTGATGGAATGTTTGGAAAATTAGTTAAATGAATACTACCCTTATCTTTGTTTAATAGATCAAAAATTTCATCAGTTGTAAAAACTAAAATTGGAGCAAACCATTTAAGCAGGCAGTCTAAAATAATATTTAATACGATAACGCATTCTTTTCGTTTTTTAGAATTTAAATCATCACAATACAAAACATCTTTTCTAATATCAAAATAGAAAGAAGATAAATCTAATGTGCAGAAGTTTAATAATTCTCTATATAATTTATGGAAATTATAATTTTTTAAATTTGATTTTACTGATTTATCCAAAAAATATAATTTATTTAAAATATATTTTTCAAGTTCCCCAAATGAATTAATATCTAAACTATCAAAATCTTGTTTTTCAAAGTTGTCTTGGATATTTCCTAAAATAAATCTAAAAGTATTTCTAATTTTTCTGTAAGACTCTGCGTGTTGTGCAAGTATAGTTTTATCTATTCTTAAATCTTCTGCATAATCTGACGAAGCTACCCAAGCTCTTAAAATATCGGCGCCATAATTTTTTAAAATTTCATCTGGCGAAATAACGTTACCAGCAGATTTTGACATTTTCATACCTTTTCCATCAACAACGAAACCATGTGATAAAATGCTATCAAATGGAGCTCTACCTCTAGTTCCGCATGACTCTAAAAGTGATGAATGAAACCAACCTCTATGCTGATCAGAACCTTCTAAATACATATCAGCTGGCCATTTTAGATCTTTTCTTTTTTCTAAAACAAATGAGTGTGTACAACCACTATCAAACCAAACTTCAACTATGTCAGTTAATTTTTCATAGTCATTTACGTTATGCTCATCACCTAAAAATCTTTTTGGATCATCCGTAAACCAACAATCAGACCCTTCTTTCTCATAAATTTCAGCAATTCTATTAATAACTTTTTGATCTCTTAAAGGTTCTTTTGTTTTTTTATTGATAAATATTGGCAAAGGAACGCCCCAAGATCGTTGTCTAGAAACGCACCAATCAGGTCTTCCTTCAATCATAGAAAGTAATCTTTCTTTACCTTTTGCTGGATAAAAAGTTGTGTCGGCAATTGACTTAATTGCATTATTTCTAAGTGAGTTTTTTTCCATTGAAATAAACCATTGAGGAGTAGCTCTATATATTAAAGGTGCTTTAGATCTCCATGAATGAGGATAACTGTGTTGAAGCTTATCATTCTTTAATAGTTTTTTTTCTTCCTTTAATTTGTCTATTACAATTGGATCAGCTTTAAATACATGAGTCTTAGAAAAATAAGGTATCTCATCTGTATAATATCCAGAATTATCTACTGTGTATTTTGATGGAATATTATGTTTAAGACATAAATTAAAATCATCAGGACCATGACTTGGCGCACAGTGGACAATACCTGTTCCTTGTTCCAATGTTACAAATCTTGCATCTAACATTGGCACGTCAAAGTCATAACCAAGATTTTTAAATGGATGTGTACAAATTGTTCCCTCAAAATCTGAACCTTTGAAAGTTTCTAAAACTTTATATTCCTTAATCTCACAAGATTTGATTATCGAGTCTAATAAATTATTTGCTACAACGATTTTCTTATCTGTAAAATTTTCTAAATTACCAATTTGAACTAAAACATACTCAATGCTACTATTAAAGGCTAAAGCCTTGTTAGCTGGTATTGTCCAAGGCGTTGTGGTCCAAATAATTATATTAGAGTCTTTTAAAAATTCTTTTGGAGAGTTTTTAACTTTAAAAGCAACATAAATGGTATTAGATGTATGATCTTGATATTCAACTTCAGCATCTGCTAAAGCAGTTTTTTCTACAGTTGACCAAAAAACTGGTTTAAATCCTTGATACAAACTTCCATCAAGTAAAAATTTTCCAAGTTCACGAACAATTTGAGCTTCAGCTTCAAAACTCATCGTAGAATAATAATTATCAAAATCACCTACTACCCCAAGCCTTTTAAATTCTTTAATATGCACATCAATCCATTGCTTGGCAAAATCCCTACATTCTTTTCTAAAGTCTTTAATTGGTACCTCGTCTTTGTTTTTTTTGTTCTTTTTATATTGTTCCTCAATTTTCCATTCAATTGGTAAACCATGGCAATCCCAACCAGGAACATAAACTG
>VTPM01000066.1 GCA_008638125.1 Pelagibacteraceae bacterium | reverse complement strand
CAAGAAGTTTTAGTAGCTCCAATTAAACTATCTAAAAATGTTTTCCATGTTAGTGATCCTTGTAATGCAGCTAATACTAAACCTCCAATAACACCAAAAGCTGCTGCTTCGGTTGGAGTTGCCCAACCCATATACATTGATCCAATGACAAATATTATTAAAGAAAATATTGGTATCAAAAATTTTGAACTTTTTAATTTTACTAAAAAACTAATATCAGGATCTTTATTTGGCATATTTTTTTTATTAAATAACGACCAAATAGCCACATAACTCATAAACAATAATGCTAATGTTAAACCAGGAATTATACCTGCCATAAATAATTGAACGACTGACTCATTAATAGTTACACCATAAACAATCAAAGTTAGAGATGGCGGAATCATTAAGCCAAGTGTAGACGAACCAGCCAACGTACCAATTGTCATTTTTTCTGGATAATTTCTTCTCCTTAACTCTGGAATTGTCATTTTTCCGACAGTAGTTAAAGTGGCAGCTGAAGAACCGGAAACAGCAGCAAAAAAAGTGCATCCAACGATATTGGTATGTAATAACCTACCTGGTAAATTATTCATCCAAGGGGCTAAGCCTTTAAACAAATCTTCTGACAATCTAGTTCTGTAAAGAATTTCTCCCATCCATATAAACAATGGTAAAGCAGTTAAAGACCAACTTGATGCTGTAGTCCATATTGTTGTAATCATTGCATCACCAGCAGGTCTGCTTGTAAATAATTCTAAACCAACATATGCGACACCCATTAACGCTAGACCAATCCAAACACCTGTTCCTAGTAAAAAGAATAAGGTTAATAAAAATATTACTGTTAAAGTTAAATCTTCCATTTAATCGATCGCCTTATCATCTTCAATTTCTGTGTCTGTATAACCAATAAAAATAAATTGATATAATTTATCTAAAAAGGCTAAAGCTAAAACAAACGTCCCTAGTACCATTGACATCTGAGGGATCCACATTGGTGTAGCATCCTGTGATTGAGATACATCATTAAAAATATAAGAAAAATATAATCCTCTGCAGGCATAATAAAAAAAACTAATTGAAAGACCTGATCCAATTATAAAACACCATAATTCACCCCATTTTTTATTTGCACCAAGTTTATGTAATAAAATTCTAACTCTTATGTGACCATCTCTATTTAAAGTGTGTGCCATTGCAAAAAATGCAGAATTAGCCATAGCATAACCTGCATAAGCTGTGGCTCCTGGAAAAGTAAATCCAGTCCATCTTGCAAACATTTGAAGACAAATTATAATTAAAATTAAAGTTAAATTTAGTGCCGCGAAATACGCACAACTTAAATAAATTTTATCTAAAAAAATTCTCATATGAAAAATTAGAAGTAAGCCCAACAAAAATTGGGCTTACTTTTATAATATTAACTATTTTTTTTCTGATCTAAAGCCATCGACAACTTTTTTGCCTTCAGGCCCTGCTTTAGCAATCCACTCATCAGACATTGTTTTACCAATTTTTTCTAAATCAGTTCTAAATTGTCCTTTAGCTACTTGTACTTTCATACCATTTGCAGCTAATTGAGTTAAATACCATCCTGATAATGCCTCAGATCTAGCCGTTCCAGCAGCTTCAGTCATTGCAGCAATACCTCTAATAATATTTTGATTTTGTTTGCTTAACTTATCCCATGCTTTTTTGTTTACAAAAACATAGTTTCTAGGCAACCAAGCATTAACTTCATAGAAATGAGTTAAGTGTTCCCATACTTTTCTGTCGTAACCAGTTGCACCAGATGACACAAATGACTCTGCAACACCAGTTGCTAGAGCTTGAGACAATTCAGCTGCTTCTACTTGTACTGGCAACATACCCATAAGTTCTGCAATTCTAGCTGTAGCACCACTATAAGATCTAAATTTTACACCTTTAGTGTCAGCAATAGAGTTAACTTCTTTTTTGAAGTACAACCCTTGGGCTGGCCAAGGTATTCCGTACAATAGAACAAGTCCTTGCTCTTCTAGTTTTTTTTCCATAGCAGGTCTTAAATATTTCCATAACTTGTCAGAATCTTCATATGATGTTGCTAAGAATGGAATAGAGTCTCCACCAAAAAGTAAACTTTCATTTTCATGTGCTGATAAAAGTCTCTCACCTATTGGAGCTTGACCTGTTTGTACTGCTTTTTTAATTTCATCACCTTTAAATAATGAACCACCTGGATGAACTGTGATGTCAATTTCTCCACCAGTTGCCACTTTTACTGCTTCAGCAAATTTAACACCCATTTGTGAGTGAAAGTTACTTGCAGCATATGCCATTGGCATGTCCCATTTCTCAGCAGCATTTAAATTAAAGATGCTAAAAAATGTAAACGCAATAGCAGATATTAAACTAAATAATTTACGCATTTTATCTCCTCTCGTTAATATTAATTGTTTGTACTATCTTGCTTTATAAAAAAAAATAATTCAAGCGCATTTTATCTACTAGGATCAAAAGCTTTTAAATCATATTGATCATTATCTCTTAATATGGCTTTACTTATCATTTTGCCAGTTTTTGGACCTGCGGTTAATCCAATATGATGATGACCATAAGCAAAAAAGATATTACTATCTTTTTCAGATGCTCCAATGACAGGTAGGCTGTCAACAGTTGAGGGTCTGTGACCACTCCATTCTAATTTTTTATTAAAGGTAAGACCTGGAAACATAGATTTAGCATTTCTCATCAATAATTCAAAAGCTTTAGGATTAGGTTTTGAGTTTAAACTTCCAAACTCTACTAAACCAGCAAATCTTATGCCCGTAGGTCTTGGTGTTATAGCTAATTTTAAGTAACCATTTGCGATCGGATGATTAATCCTTACGTTAGTATCAAATAATTCTAAATGGTATCCCCTTTCAGATTGAACAGGCACTTTGACATCATACTGTTTAGCAAATTTATCTGAAAATACTCCTGAAGAAACTAATACTTTCTCAGTCAAATGATTTTGTGTTTTCATTTTAATTAAGTAATTATTATTTTCTTTTTGTATTTCTAACACTTCATCCTCTATTGTTATTCCACCAAGGTTTTTGAAGTGCTCAATTAAATCATCTAAATAATTTTGACTATTTGAAATATATCCTTGATTTTCAATCTTGATAGCAAATTTATATTCATCTGATAAACCAGGTATAATTTTTTTTAATTCATTTTCCTGCAATTGAATTAAATCAAAACCATGTCTTTTTCTCAGATCCCAAGTAAAGTCCTCGTTTTCAAAGTCAGATTTATTTTTATAAATATAAATATAGGGTGAGCTTTCAATCCATCGATTGGCTTTTGATCCTTCGGTTAATTTACGATGTTCGCCAATACTATCTTTTAATAAAAAAGCTAAATTTTTTGAAATATGTTCTACCTTCTCTTTTTTTACATAAGATAAATATTTAATTAAATATGGAAGAGATTTTAAAATTCCAGGAAATCTTAAATATAACGGCCCATCTTTTAGTAACCACATTTTAAGAATCTTTTTAATCATACCTGGACCAGGCATAAGCACAGGTGTTATTGATGGGCTAGATAACCATGAAGCATTTCCATATGAAGCAGGTTGGCCTTTAAAATCTCTTTCAATAAGAGTTACTTCCGCACCTCTCTTTAATAAATTAATTCCCGAAGAAAGTCCGACGATCCCGGAACCTATTATAGCTATTTTAATTTTATCCATTTTAAGCAATCCATTCACTTACAGGCGCATTTGCATCTTGTAAAGGTTGTGTAATTATATCCAGTAAACAAGGCCCACTTTTAAAGTTTATTGCTTCATTAATTTTATCTTTTAAATCATCGTTTGTGCTAATTTTCCAAGATTTAACTCCATACGCTTCTGCTATTTTAGAATGGTCAGTTCTATTAAAATCTACTGAAAAATATCTTTTTTCAAATTTTGTTTTTTG
>VTPM01000018.1 GCA_008638125.1 Pelagibacteraceae bacterium | reverse complement strand
TTATGCAGATTTGATTTTTTTCTCAATAAATGGTGGCACTTCATCATCTTTATCAAGAATTTCTTCTTTTTGCCCTTTAGGCTGGAAGGCATATAGAACATGCAATTTGCAGTATGGAAAAGCATCAACGGGCTTTCTTCCGCAAAAGTAAAAATTTGCTTCATCAGGATGACCTATTGGCCATTTACATGTCTCATCCGTTAGATTTTCTAAACTAGTAGGTTTTTCAGGCTCAAAATCCTTGTCTAATAAAATAGATTTAAACTTACTTTTTCTACTAACTGATCCTCTAAGTTTTGGTTGTGGGTTGGTATTCTCTTTTTTCTCGTTATTACTAGGTTTGCTTTTTGAGGGTGCTCTTTCCTCTAAGTTTAAACGGTGGGCTTTTCCTATTACCGCGTTTCTAGTAGTGTCGCCCAACATGCCAGCAATCTCGCTAGCCGTATGTCCTTTTGTCCAAAGTTCTCTTAGTTTTTGTACTTTTTCTTCAGTCCAGCTCATAATTTTAATTTATACTATATCTAGTTAATTATTCAATTTTTAACCATTATCTAGTATGCTTTGGTAATATTTACTAGTAAAAACGACAAAAAATTAAGTTTTACACAAGTTTTTTTAAATATAGAGATATAACACCGCCTCATGGTTGAAATTAGTACAAAATATAAAATTGGCACTAGAAGATTTGGTTTCATTAACTGGATTGGTGTGTGGACATTATACAAAAAAGAAGTCTTAAGATTTTTAAATGTCTGGATACAAACTATTTTTTCTCCTCTAATTTCAGCATTACTTTTCTTGCTTGTTTTATCCTTAGCCATAGGAAGCGATAGAGGCAATGTTTTAGGCGTTCCTTTTATTAATTTTTTGGCACCTGGTTTAATTGCTATGCAAGTTATTCAACAATCTTTTTCTCATTCATCTTCTTCTTTTATGATTGGAAAAATTCAAGGTAATATCGTTGATATTTTATATGCTCCTTTATCAGCAGGAGAAGTTACATTTGCAGTAACCTTAGCTGCTGTAACCAGAAGTGTAATGATTGCTATTATATCAATCATAACTTTTCACTTAATTGTAGATTTTGAAATAAAGAACTATGCAACCTTGATTGCTTTTACTTTTCTTTCTTCATTTATACTTGGAGCCTTAGGTATTATTGCAGGACTTTGGGCTGAAAAATTTGATCATATGGCAAGTGTTACGAACTTTATAATCGTACCATTATCTTTTTTATCAGGAACTTTTTACACCATAGATAGACTGCCAGGTTTTCTACACACAGTTAGTCAATCCAACCCTTTCTTTTATATGATCGATGGATTTAGATTTAGCTTCCTAGGTGTTGCTGATGGATCTATCTTCATAGGTTTAATTTATCTAAGCGCTTTAGCATTTATTATGTGGATGGTTGCTTATTTGTTGTATAAAAAAGGCTATAAAATAAAATCTTAATCATGAGTTCGTTACTAAATAATTACGCTAGAAAAAAAATTTCTTTTGTGAGAGGTAAAGGCTGTTATCTTTATGCATCAAATGGAAAAAAATACTTAGATTTTGTTCAAGGTATTGCAGTTAATTCCTTAGGCCATTGCCATGACCATTTAGTAAAAACAATAAATAATCAGTCTAAAAAATTATGGCATGTTTCAAATGCATTTACGATCTTAGAACAAGAAAGATTGGCAAAAAGATTAACACAAAATTCCTTTGCTGATTATGTTGCTTTTCAAAATTCAGGAGCAGAAGCCACAGAGTTAGCTATTAAAGTTGCTAGAAGATTTTTTTATTACAAAGGCAATCCTAAGAAAAATAGAATTTTATGCTTAAACAATAGTTTTCACGGAAGAACGCTAGCAACTATTTTTGCAAGCAATAATAAGAAATCCATAGAAGGATTTGCTCCAAAAGTTGATGGCTTTGATCATTTTAATTTTGCAGATCACAAAGGTTTGGAAAAAGCCATTACAAGCAAAACAGCTGCAATTATGGTTGAGACAATTATGGGAGAAGGGGGAATAAAAGTTATTCCTGATTACTGCTTGAAAGGCCTTAGAAAACTTTGTGATAAGAAAAATATCTTATTGATCCTTGATGAAGTGCAATGTGGAATTGGCAGAACTGGAAAATTTTTTGCATATGAGCATGCGGGCATAACCCCTGACATTGTACCTATTGCTAAAGGAATTGGAGGAGGATTTCCAATTGGAGCATGTTTAATGACTAAAAGAGTTGCGGCATGTATGGGACCTGGCTCACACGGATCTACGTTTGGAGGAAATCCTTTAGCTACAAGTGTTGGTAACGCTGTTTTAGATCAAGTTTTAAAAAAAGGGTTTTTAAAAAATGTACAAACAATAGGAAACTATTTTCAAGAACAATTAAAAAATATTCAATCTGAATTTCCAAAAGTCATAAAAGAAGTTAGAGGTCTTGGACTATTAGTTGGGATCAGAGTAGGTGTTGATCAAACGTTATTCATAAAAAAATTATTGGATAATAAATTGCTGACCATCAAAGCAGCTGAAAATGTTGTTAGATTATTACCACCCTTAAATGTCAAAAAAGAAAATATAGACCAGGCAATTGTGATTCTAAGAAAAGTATGCAAAACTTTTAAATGAAGAACTTTTTAAATATTTCTGATCTTTCTGCACAAGAATTAAAAGAGATCATCGAAGAGGCAAAATCTAGAAAATTAAAAAGAAAAGGCTTTAATAAGTCTGAGCCAGATAAGGACAAACCTTTTTCGGGTATGTCGATGATCATGATGTTTGAAAAACCATCAACAAGAACTAGAATTTCTTTTGATATAGCCGCTAAACAATTAGGTGGATCAACTATTATCCTTAATCAAGATGGCATCCATTATGGCAAAGGGGATGAGTCCATTAAGGATACAGCAAAAGTTTTATCTCAGTATGCAGATATGATCATGATTAGAACTGCATCACATAAAAATTTAGATGAATTTGCAAAGCATTCAGATATTCCTGTAATTAATGGTTTGTCAGAACTAAGCCATCCTTGTCAAATTATGTCTGATATTCTTACCTTTGAAGAAAATAAAGGAAGCATTAAAGGAAAAACAATTGCTTGGCTTGGGGATGGGAATAACAATATGTCAAATTCTTTTATTGAAGCTTCAGCAAAATTTAATTTTAAACTTAATATTGGTTGCCCAGATCAATACAAGCCAAATAAAAGTATTTTAGCTTGGGCCAAGAAAAACAAAGCAGATATTTCAATTCATAAAAATCCAGCAGATGCAGTTAAGAATGTTGATTGCATTATGACGGATAAATGGGTTTCTATGAATGATAAAGTGGATAAAAATAAGAAGAAGAAGTTATTAAAAAGTTATCAGGTTAATAAAAAAATTATGAAATTAGCTAAATCAGATGCCATCTTTATGCATTGCCTGCCAGTTGGAAGAGGTGAAGAAGCAACTGATGAAGTAGTTGATGGAAAACAATCTGTCGTTTGGCAACAAGCAGAAAATAGAGTTCATGCTCAAAAAAGCATTATGAACTGGTGTTTAAAATAAATTACGGTTTTGGTAGCGGACTATCGCTTTGAGAATTTAAATATAGAATTACCGAAGCTCTGTCTTTATCTTTCCTTAATCCTGCATAAGCCATTTTAGTTCCTTTAATATAAGCTTGAGGTTTAAGCAAAAATGCATTGAGTTCTTCAAAGCTCCAGACTTTTCCATATGCTTGAAGAGCAGATGAATATGCATAATCAGGTGCGCTAGCAGATTGTTTGCCTACTATGCCATAAAGTGCTGGACCAATTAAATTTTTTCCGCCTTTAGCAGCAATGTGGCAGGCACTACATTTCTTAAATACTTGCTCTCCGTATGCAGCATCACCTGTTGCTAAAACTTCTTGGATTGTAAGTTGAACAACTTCTTCTTTTTCTTCTTTTTCACCTGCATTAGATGAGGCTAATTCAACGCCTTCAACTTTGTAAGCAGATTGTTCTGGTTTTTCGACGTGAAAAATTGCATCAGAAAACTTATTAAGCCCAATGACAATTAAAGCTGTCATAAGAACTGCAGCTATGATTTTATTTAATTCAAAACTATCCATAAATTTGATAATTACTATTTGACGTATAACACGGCTTAATTAAAAAAAACTTAAAAATTTAGTCAATTTATTTGCGTCCTAGGGACGCATAAATATGAGCAACATTACTATAATAATACCTTCAAGATTAAGTGCTGAAAGGCTACCTAACAAACCTCTTAAACTTATTAACAATAAGGAGATGATCCTTCATGTGCATGACAGAGCTATGAAATCAGGAATTGGCAATGTCATTGTGGCTACACCAGATCAGGAAATATTAAATTTGATTAAAAATAACGGTGGAAAGGCAGTTTTAACAAGCAATAAACACGAGACTGGAACTGATCGAGTTTTTGAAGTGTTTAAGAATTATCTTAATTCTGAATCAGAAATTATAATTAATTTTCAAGGTGACATGCCAAACTTAGATCCTTTAGCGATTAAAACTTTGGCTGAGCATATGAAAAAAAATTTATGTGACATAGGAACGTTAGCTTCAAAAGTTGAAAATGAAGAAGAAGAAAAAGATCCAAATGTTGTTAAAGTATTAGTAAAAAATAATATTGAGAACCATTCTTTTTCAGAGGCGATAGATTTTTTTAGACTTTCAGATAAACCCCTAACCCAATTAACCTATCATCATGTTGGAATTTATGCCTTTACTAATAAAGCTTTAATACGATATGTAAGCTTAAAAAGAAGCAAGCTTGAAGTTGAGAGAAAACTTGAACAACTTAGAGCGCTAGAAGATAAAATGAAAATTGACGTAGGTTATATTGATGCTTGCCCATTGAGCGTAGATACAGAAGCTGATTTAATAGCGGTTAGAAAGTTGATGGAAAATAAATGACAAAAATTAAAATAGCTTTTCAAGGAGAAAAAGGTGCTTACTCCCATCTTGCTTGTGAAGAAATATTTAAAGGTGCAGATATTCAAAATTGTGCAACTTTTGAAGAAACTTTTAAATTAGCATTCGATGATGAAAATTATAAAGCGATTATTCCGATTGAAAACTCTCTAGCAGGTAGAGTTGCAGATATTCATTACCTATTACCTAAGTATAAATTACAAATTTATGCTGAGCATTTTCAAAAAGTTGAACATTGTTTGTTGTCTAAACCAGAGGCAAACATCAGTGATATTAAATATGTACGTAGTCATGCTCAAGCCATAGGACAATGCCAAGAGATAATTAAAAAAAATAAATTTAAACCCATCATTTCAGCAGATACCGCTGGTTCTGCAAAGGAACTCTCAGAAAATAAAGACATTACGATTGCAGCTATTGCATCTGAACTTGCAGCTAAAATTTATGGATTAAAAATTTTACAAAAAAATATTGAAGATGAATCTGGCAATGTAACTCGTTTTCTAGTTATGGGGAAAAATGCTAATCAACCTGAATATGATAAGAGCAAGAAGTATATAACTACTTGTATTTTTAGATTAAAAAGTGAACCCTCAGCTTTGTATAAATCGCTTGGAGGATTTGCGACTAATCAAATTAACTTAACGAAATTAGAGAGTTTTTCAGTGAAGAATACTTTTGATCAGACAAATTTTTATTTAGATCTTGAGGGTCATTTAGAACAAAAAGCCGTGCAAAAAAGCCTTGAGGAGCTAGGGTTTCATACTGAGAGTTTGGATATTCTTGGTGTTTATGAAGCTTCAGCATATAGACAAAAATAGTCCACAAAATATCTAATCTAGTCTTGTAGTAATCAAATTGATCTTGATATA
This sequence comes from Pelagibacteraceae bacterium, assembly GCA_008638125.1. Taxonomy (GTDB): domain Bacteria; phylum Pseudomonadota; class Alphaproteobacteria; order Pelagibacterales; family Pelagibacteraceae; genus Pelagilacustribacter. The sequence continues at coordinate 10,625 of VTPM01000018.1, read as the reverse complement.
ATCATATTGAGGTTGGCATCAGGTGGATGTTTCATAAACCCGGTCAGGTCTGAAAAGAAGCAGCCGTAGTGAAAATTTTTCAGGTTGTTGCCTGCCTCTTTAATTATAATGATAAATAATAAAATATTAGCACTTAAATATCGTCCTCAAGAATTCAAAGATCTAATTGGGCAAGAAGTTATGGCTGAAACCATTACTAATGCCATCAAACTTGGCAAGACTCCAAATGCATATTTATTAACTGGGATTAGAGGAGTAGGCAAAACAACTACCGCAAGGTTAATAGCTAAGGCTTTAAATTGTACAAAAAATTTTGCTGAAAGTGAAAAATGCGCATCAGGCGAATACTGTCATTGTGCTGAAATAGTTAATTCTAATCATATGGATATTTTAGAAATGGATGCTGCTTCTAAAACAGGTATCGATGACATACGTGAATTAATCGAAAATGCCAAATACAGCCCAACTAGCGCAAAATATAAAATATTTATTATCGATGAAGTTCATATGTTATCCAAACAAGCCTTTAATGGGTTGCTTAAAACTTTAGAGGAACCACCACCAAGATTAAAATTTATTTTAGCAACAACTGAAGTTAGAAAAATTCCAGTAACTATTTTGTCAAGATGTCAGCGTTTTGATTTAAAAAGAGTTAGTCTAGAAAAGCTTTTCATTCATCTTAAAAATATTGCTGAAAAGGAAAAAGGCAATATATCTGATGCAGCACTTCAATTAATATCGAGAGCATCAGAAGGTTCAGTAAGAGATGCCATTTCACTATTAGATAGAGCTTTAATATCTCAAACGATTGATAATAAACAAATAGAAGATGAAGACGTTAGAAAGATGCTTGGTCTTGCTGATCGCAGCAAGCTTATTATTCTTTTTAAAGAAATTTTATCAGGCAATCAAAAAGAAGCCGTTAATCACTTAAGGGAATTAATTGATAATGGTTTAGATGCCAAAAACTTTTTAAATGATATCCTTGAAATATTATACTTATTTAATCGTAGAATTAACCTTGGTCCAATTGAAAAAGATTTAATGATTTCTGAGTCTGAAATCCAAATGATAAATGAATATTCTAAAAATTTAGATTCCCAAGACATCGGTATTTTTTGGCAAATCACACTTAAAACGATGGATGATTTAAGAGTAGTTGGAAATGAAAACTTAACTTTAGAAATGTACGTGATGCAATTAATGCACGTCAAAAGCATTGGTTATAAGGATGACATGATAGAGGAAGCATCATCAAATGGAGATGCTTTAGGTTCAAAAACAATATCTTCTAATGATGATAACGATGATAAAAAAATAAAAAGTGTATTTAAAAACCAATTAAAAAGTACAGAACAAATTAAAGAAAACTTAGTTAAAAGTCCGGAGCTAAAATCAAAACCTCTACAGAATTCTACGATTAAAACTTTTCATGATTTAGTAAGAACAGCTAATAAAGAAAAAGAAGTAGAACTTAAGTATGATTTAGAAAGAAATGTAAGAGTGGTTAGTTTTGTGCCTGGTAAAATAAACATAACATTTAATGAAAAACTAAATAAAAACTTCATTAAAATTTTAACAGAGAAGTTATTAAAATGGACAGGTGAAAGATGGATTATTTCGCTTAGCAAAGAGGAAGGTGAAAAAACTGTTTATGAGAAAACCTTATCAGATAAAAAAAATAAGTTAGAAGAAGCCAAGAATAGTGAAATTGTTAAAAGCGTTCTTTCAGCTTTTCCAGATGCGCGATTAATTGATGTGACGGAGAATAGTGATGACTAATTTTACAGATATGCTTTCCAAAGCTAAGGAAATGCAAAATAAAATGAAAGAAGCACAAGACGCTATTAAAAAGATAGAGGTCGAAGGTGAAGCTGGGGGAAATTTAGTAAAAGTGACTTTGACAGGCGACTATGAGATTAAAGCGATTAAAGTAAGTGAAGAGGCCAAAAAAGAAAGCAATGAAATCATTTATGATCTGATTATTGCCGCTTACAATAATGCTAAAGATAAATTGAAAAAAAAATCTTCAGATGAATTATCAAAAGTTACGGGTGGTTTAAATTTACCTTTTGATTTTAAACTTCCTTTTTAGATGGACAATAACATTCCAGCCATAGAAGAATTAATAAAATTATTTGCTAAGTTGCCAGGGCTTGGGCCTAAGTCAGCAAAGAGGATAATTTTAAAATTAATTAATAACAAAGAAAGTTTAGTAAAACCGTTAGCCCAATCATTAGCAAAAGTTTATAAAAGTATCGTCAGATGTCAAAATTGTGGAAACTTAAAAATTATTGATCAGGCCTGTGTTTGTGAAGGTCAAAATACCTTTGACAAAATTTGTGTTGTGGAAAATTTAGCAGATATGTGGGCGATTGAGTCTTCTAATATTTACAAAGGCCATTTTCATATTTTAGGTGGAACTTTAAACTCTAATGAAAATTATGAGCAAAAAAACTTACTTATCGACTCTTTAGTAAAAAGGGTAAAAAAAAATAGCTTAAAGGAAGTAATCATTGCAACAAGCGCAACCATTGAAGGTCAAACTACAGCGCATTATATCGAAGATGCAATTAAAAATGATAAAATAAAAATTACTAAACTTGCCCAAGGCTTACCTGTTGGAGGCGAAATTGAGCAATTAGATGATGGTACTTTATACTCTGCTTTCAAAAATAGAGTACCGGTTACGAGTGAGTAAATAATTTTTATGATTGAATTTTTTTTTACTACTTTCATTTTCTATTTCATTGTTATTGATCCAGTGGGAAGCACACCTATTTTCTTAGTTGTAACAGAACATTTAAAGTTAAAAGAAAAGATCAAAACTGCTTTGCACGGAACTTTTATAGCTACTTTAATTTTATTATTTTTTGCTTTATTGGGTAATGTAATTCTAAGTTATTTAAAAATTTCTTTTCCTGCTTTTACTATTGCTGGTGGAATTATTCTTTTTATCATTTCACTTGAGATGCTTTTTGGAAAAAGACATCAACGAAAAGAAGAGAGTATAAATTTCACATCTGATAAGCTAAGCGTATTTCCTCTTGCCACACCTTTATTGGCTGGACCCGCAGCTATTACTTCAGTCATTGTTTCAGTAAATGGCATAGGTCTTAATGTAACAAAGCAATTAGTTGGAATGGGTGCTTTAGTTAGTGCAACTGCAGCAACATTCTTAATGTTATATGGTGCGGCCAAAACAGAAAAAATAATTAATAAAAAAGTGATAAGTGTTTTTTCAAGAATAGTTGCAATTATTCTAGCTGGATTAAGTATTCAATATATCTTGAATGGAATAAAAGCTTTTTTAAATACTTAAGCTTTTTTTTCTAATCTTCTTTGATGCAATAATGGTTCAGTATAGCCTGACGGCTGAACTCTACCTTTAAACACTAAATCGCAAGCTGCTAAAAATGCGATGGATTTTTCAAAGTTACCTGACATTGGTTCATATTTTTTGTCACCACTATTTTGTTTGTCAACAATACCAGCCATTTTTTTCATCACCGTCATAACTTGATCTTTCGTACAAATGCCGTGATGTAACCAATTAGCCATATGCTGAGACGAGATTCTAAGTGTAGCTCTATCTTCCATTAAACCAACGTTATTTATGTCTGGTACTTTGGAACAACCAACACCTTGATCAACCCAACGAACAACATAACCAAGAATGCCTTGAGCATTATTTTCTAACTCTTTATTAATTTCTTCCACCGACCAATTTGGACGATCGGCAACTGGAATTGTTAAAATATTTTCTACTTTTGCTCTTGAACGAGATTTTAATTCAGCTTGTTTTTTAAATACATCTACCTGATGATAATGAGTGGCATGTAAAGTGGCAGCTGTTGGCGAAGGTACCCATGCACAATTTGCTCCAGCATTAGGGTGACCTATTTTTTGGGTCATCATATCTGCCATTCGGTCAGGCATTGCCCACATTCCTTTTCCAATTTGTGCTTTACCAGATAAGCCACAAGCTAAACCAATATCTACGTTCCAATCTTCATAAGTGTTAAGCCATACTGATTTTTTCATATCTCCCTTAAAAATCATTGGACCTGCTTCAAAAGATGTGTGCATTTCATCACCTGTTCTGTCCAAGAAACCAGTATTGATAAAAACAATTCTTTCCTTAACAGCTCTAATACATTCTTTTAAATTTACCGTTGTTCTTCTCTCCTCATCCATAATACCAACTTTGATTGTATTTCTTTTTAAACCAAGCACATCTTCTACTTTGCTGAAAATTGTATTGGTAAAAGCAACTTCTTCTGGCCCATGCATTTTAGGTTTAACGATATAAACCGAACCAGTTCGTGAATTTTTTTTATTCTTAAAGTCATGCTTTGCGCACAGGACACTTACAAAAGCATCCAAAATGCCTTCAGGAATTTCTGATCCATCCTTAAGTATAACGGCAGGGTTTGTCATTAGATGGCCTACGTTACGGTTTAATAATAATGCTCGACCATGTAGGGTTATTTTTTTTCCATCAACGCCTTCGTAATGTCTATCAGCATTTAATTTTCTAATGATTTTTTTTCCATTTTTTTCCATTTCAGCTTGTAACGTTCCCTTCATTATTCCAAGCCAATTTCGATAACATCTAACTTTATCTTCACCATCAACAGCAGCTACAGAGTCTTCATTATCTACAATTGTTGAAATAGCAGATTCAATTACGATATCACTAATATGAGCTTTATCTGACGCACCAATTTTACTATTAGGATCTACAATTATGTCTACGTGAAGATTATTATTTTTTAATAAAATAGATGAGGGTTTATCTTTTGAACCATTATAACCAATTAATTGTTTTTTATTTTTTAAAGGTATTTTATCAATTGATAAATCTGCAAGATCTTTCCAATTTCCTGATGATAAAGGAAAATTTTTATCTAAAAAACTTTTAGCGTAGCTAATTACCTTATCTCCTCTAACCGGATTATAACCGCCAACTCTATTAGCCCCATTTTCCTCAGAGATTACGTCTGTTCCATAAAGAGCGTCATATAAACTTCCCCATCGAGCATTCGCGGCATTCAACGCATATCTTGCATTGTCAATTGGCACCACAAGCTGTGGACCTGCAATGCTTGCTATTTCATCATCAACATTTGCAGTTGATACAAGAAAGTCTTCTTTTTCATCAACAATATATCCGATTGATTTTAAAAATTTAAAATATTCATCTCGGTTAAGATCTTTACCTTTATTAGCTAAATGCCAATCATCAATTTGTTTTTGAATAGCTTCTCTTTTTTGTATTAATTTTTTATTTATAGGAGCAAGTTCATGAATAGCTAAATCAAATTTACTCCAGAAATCTTCTACATTTGTGTCAGTTCCTGGAATAGCTTCGTCTGTAATAAAATCTACCAACACTTTATCTATGGAGAGATTACCTTTTTTTATTTTAGTCATATTTGATTAAATTTTTCGTAAAGTGTACTAGCGATAAAGTATTGTCAATTGTTTAATAAAATTTGATCATTATGGTCAATTTTATGACTTAATTACATTCTATTAAAAAGGGAATTGTGTTAATCTTTAAATAAAGAAATGAAGAACTACTTAGAGTTTGAAAAAGAAATTAAATCATTAGAGACTGACCTAGACAGTTTAAGAAGTCCCTTTGGATCTGAGGGGATTTCAGAAGTAGATACTCAAAAAATTAGACAAACAGAAGAAGAAATAAACAATAAGCTAAAACAGACCTACGCTAATTTAAATAGTTGGCAAAAGACTTTAGTTGCCCGTCATGAAGACAGGCCTAAAGCAAAATTTTATATTAATAAAATTTTTTCTAGTTTTACTGCTTTGTCAGGGGATAGACTTTTTTCAGATGATAAATCTGTAATCGCTGGATTTGGTTTAATTGATAATAAATCTGTTTTAGTCATTGGTCAGGAAAAAGGAGATGATCTTACAAGTCGAATAGAGAGAAACTTTGGAATGATGCGACCTGAAGGATATAGAAAATGTATTAGGTTAATGAAATTAGCTAATAGATTTAAAATTCCTATCGTAACTTTTATTGATACGCCTGGTGCCTATCCAGGACTTGGAGCTGAACAGAGAGGACAAGCCTCTGCTATTGCAACATCCATAGAATGCTGCATGTCTTTAACAGTTCCAAACATTGCGGTGATTATTGGAGAAGGAGGATCAGGTGGAGCGATTGCCTTAGCTTCTTCTAATAAAGTAATAATGTTAGAAAATTCTATTTATTCTGTAATCTCACCTGAAGGATGTGCTTCTATTTTATGGAGAGATCCAAGTAAGTCTTTGCAAGCAGCAGAAGCAATGAAACTAACTGCTAAGGATTTATTAGAGCTTGGGATTATAGATGAAATTATTAAAGAGCCTTTAGGCGGAGCACATCGTGATGCCGAAACTATGGCTCAAGATTTAAAGCATTCTATTATCAAAAACTTAAGACAGTTCGAAAATTATTCACGACAAGAGGTGTATGATGATAGAAAAGTTAAGTTCCTAAAGATTGGCAGAGAAAAAGGATTCGAAAAATCTGGTAATCTTGCTGATAAAGGGCTCGGTTACAAAGAAACTCTATTAAACAAATTAAGAAAAAGTTCCAACAAAAGTAAACTCTTTTATCTAGGTATTGTTGCTTTGGTTATTGGTTTAATAGCTATAGTTACTGTTGTAAATTAGTCTAACCGTTAGACTTTCTTAGAGTAGATCCAATCATTCCTTGACATATCAAATCTAAATCTATTAAAGAGGCGAAGTTAGTAAATTATTACTAATTAAAGTTAATAACAAACAAGGAAAAGTAAAAAACATGAGTACACTAAAAGGTAAAGTAAAGTGGTTCAATGGTACTAAAGGTTATGGTTTCATTGAAAGAGAAGATAAAGAAAAAGACGTGTTCGTTCATTCGTCAGCAGTTAGAGCAGCCGGTTTAAAATTTTTAAACGAAGGTGATGAGCTAACTTTTGAAGTAGAGAATGGAGAAAAAGGTCCTTCAGCAGTAAACTTGCAGAAAACTTCATAAATCTTATTTCCAAATTCAAATTATCGGGACACGGACTCTAGAAATATAGTTTTTGTCCCTATAATTCTAATAGTTGCAATAATTAAATTTTTTGTTAAAAAACACACAATGATTATAAGAAATAAAATTGCTACATTCAGAAAACACTCTCACAGAGTGCATGCTAGGCTATTGCTTAGCTTATAATCACTTACATATAAAAATTTAAATTTAACGAAAATTAATATAGAAACAAAAAGGATGCAGCTGTAGCTCAGCTGGTTAGAGCACTAGTTTGTGGAACTAGGGGTCGGTGGTTCGAACCCACCCAGCTGTACCAAAAAATGGAAAAAGATAAAAAATTAAAACCCTCTAAAGAATTACCGTTAGGGTTTGTAGATAGGCAAGAAAAAGAATTATTAACTCGAGATTTTATAATTTCTAACATTAAAGAAGTTATGATCAAGTATGGCTTTCAATATCTTGAAACGCCAAGCTTTGAGTATTCTGAAAGCATTGGAAAATACTTGCCAGACAAAGAAAGACCTGACCAAGGAGTATTTTCTTTTCAAGATGAAAAAAAGTGGTTGTCATTAAGGTATGATTTAACCGCACCACTAGCTAGATACGTTGCTAAGAATTATTTAGAAATACCAAAACCATTTAAACGGTATCAATTAGGAACTGTTTGGCGGAATGAAAAACCAGGACCAGGAAGATTTAGAGAATTTTTACAATTTGATGCAGATTTCATTGGAACGAAAAATCTACAAGCAGATGCTGAACTTTGTGTGCTAATTTCTGAGATATTGGAAAAATGTGGACTAGCCAAAAAAGACTATACTGTAAAAATTTCCTCTCGTAAATTTACAGAAGATTTATTTGCAGAATTAAAAATATCTTCAAAAGGTCAAGCATCAACTGTTTTAAGAGCTTTAGATAAAATTGATCGTTTAGGTTGGAGTGAAGTAAAAAAACTATTAGCCACTGGAAGAAAAGATGACTCAGGAGATTATACAGATGGGGCCAATTTAAATGATGAACAAATTTTAACTTTAGAGAAAAAAATCAAGGAAACAAAACCAAGTACAGAAGATGTTTTAGAAATTATTAAAATTTTTGAGTCATATAATTTTACAAATTATCAATATGACCCTTCAGTAATTAGAGGACTAGAATACTACACAGGACCTATTTTTGAAGTTAATTTAAACTTCGAAGTAAAAAATAATAAAGGTCAAACTATACAGTTTGGGTCAATTGGAGGCGGGGGGAGATATGATAATTTAATAAATAATTTTGGTAATCTTGATTGTCCCGCAACAGGAATTTCAGTTGGTATTGATCGATTAGTTTATGCTCTTATGCAAAAAAAAGAATTTAATCTTAAAACATCTAAGCCAGTAGTTATATGTGTTTTTAACAAAGCAGATTTAGGTGAGTATATAAAAATTTTAAAAATACTGAGAGAAGAAAATATAAGTTCCGAAGTTTATCCAGGTGAAGGAAACTTAAAAAAACAGATGCAATATGCAAATAAAATTAACTCTCCAGCAGTAATTTTATATGGCGAAAATGAAATTAATTCTGGAAAGCCCACATTAAGAGACCTTAAGTCAGGAAAAGAGCAATCAATAGAAATTAAGAGTTTAGTAAATGAAATCAAAAAAATACTCTGAAGCTTTACTTAAATTTTTTATAAAAAAAGGATTTAAAGTTAAGTCTTTTGATAACATTATAGAATCGAAAATTATCATTGAAAGATCGGGTGAAATTTTTAAAAGATCTTTACTTTCATTTGAAGACGAAAGTGGAAAATCATTTAGTTTAAGGCCCGATCTTACTATTTCAGCCTGTCTTGATTATTTAAAGAATATTAAAAAGGGTATTTTTAAGTATGCTTATTTTGATCAAGCATACAGAAGAACATTTGGCCACGACTCTTTGGTACGAAATCAATTAGGTTGTGAAGTTATTGGTTCTAAAGATAAAAAAGTAGATCAAGATATTATTAATTTAATTGATTACTCTTTAAAAAAAACAACTAAAAAAAATACTGTTATTAAATTAAATGATTTGAATATTTTTTTTTCATTAGTTGATTCATTGGATTTACCATTGAGGTGGAAACTTAGGTTCAAAAGACATTTTTGGAGACCAGATTATTTTCAAGAATTATTAAAAAGACTTTCTAGCAATTCAGATTTAGATAAATCAGTTTTTGAATTGGATAAAAAAACTTATTTAAAAATGAAAAAAATGGATCAAAAAAAACTTATAGCGGGTAGGTCAATTAAAGAAATTCTGCAACGATTTGAAAAAAAGATAAGAGAACCTAGGTCTAAAATTGAGGGAAAATTTATAAGTAAAATCTTAAATGAATTTCTTAAAATTAATTGTTCTTTAAAGAAAGCTAAGTTAACTCTTGAAAAATTTGAAAAGAAATATCAGGTAAATCTAAATTTAAATAAGATAAATATTTTTAATTTGAAACTAAATAATAAAAACTTAATTTTTTCTACTAATATTGGAAGAACTGCTGAATATTATTCTGGAACAGTTTTTGAGATTATTACGAAGAATAATAATCTTAATTTAGCAAGTGGAGGAAGATACGATAGTCTTATGCAAGTGTTAGGAGCAAAAAAATCAATCCCTGCTATTGGTGGCGCAATAAACTACAACAATATTAAAAATTAAATGAGTGAAATATTAAAAATAGGTTTACCAAGCAAAGGAAGACTTAAAGATGAAACTTTTAAGCTTTTCCAAAAAAATAATTTAAAGATTAAAGAAACTGATAGAAATTATTTGAGCAGTATAAAGAATTTTAAACCTAATGAAGTTGTTTTATCTCACGCTAGAGAAATTATAGAAAGACTATCAGATAATTCTATTGATGTAGGGGTTTCAGGTTATGATTTATTGCAAGAGTCTCTTCCTGGAATTAAAAAAAATATATCAATTGCAAAAAAATTAAGTTTTGGTTCAGCTGATTTAGTTATTGCTGTTCCTAATGCTTGGATTGATGTGCAAACAATGGCTGATTTAGAAGAAATTTCATTTAACTTTAAAGGAAAAACAACAGGCAAATTAAGAGTAGCTACTAAATATCCAAATTTAACAAATGAATTTTTGCTAGCAAAAGGTTTAACTCAATACAAAATTGTAAATAGTTTGGGCTCCACAGAAATCTATCCCTTTACTAATCAATCTGAGATTATAACTGACATAACCTCAACAGGTTCAACATTGAAAGCAAATAACCTTAAAGTATTAAAAGATGGTATAATTTTATCCTCTGTTGCGTGTTTATTAGTTTCAAAAAAGTCTCTTAAAAATAATAATAAAAGTAAAATTATACATAAATTATTAAATCAAATAAAAAAGTTATGAGATATAAATCCTATAACTCCTAAAATAATTATAAGAGAAAAAAATACTTTAAACCAAAATTTAATGAGCACTTTAAAAGGTGACTTTGTAAAGTTTTCCCATGGTATCAAGTAGTAGCTCAACAAAGTAACTAAAATTAGAAATAACAAAAGATTAGTAAGCATCATATAATTTACTCTAACTTTATTTGGGTTAAAAAAAAACCCCCGGAAATTTCTTT
>VTPM01000017.1 GCA_008638125.1 Pelagibacteraceae bacterium | reverse complement strand
GGAGCTTCTGTTTTTGCTGCTTCAGCTTTTGGTGCGTCTGCTTTAGGAGCTTCTTCTTTAGGAGCTTCTGTTTTTGCTGCTTCAGCTTTTGGTGCGTCTGCTTTAGGAGCTTCTTTGTCTCCTTCTTTTTTTCTATCCTTTTTAGGAATAGCTTTAAGAGGATTATTTCCAGCTTTAGGCATTGGCATCAATTGAGCTTCTCCTAATATTCTAGATACTCTCAAAGTAGGTCTAGCACCTTTGCTAATCCAATATTTAACTCTTTCTGCCTCAACTGATATTCTTTCTTTTTTATCTTTAGGAAGTAGAGGATTAAACGTTCCAATTTTTTCTACGAATCTTCCATCTCTAGGTGCTCTACTGTCTGCGATTACGATTTTATAAATGGGTCTTTTTCTAACTCCGCCCATTGATAGTCTTATTTTTAGCATTTGTTACCTTTCATTTAAGTTGATTTAATATTTCATCAGGGATAGCTCCTGACGGAATTTGATTTGTTTTGCCTTTTGACATTTTTTTCATCATTTCTGTCATCATCTTGAACTGCTTCAACAATTTATTAATTGTTGAGATATCAGCTCCGGCTCCGGCTGCTATTCTTTTCTTTCTTGAGCCATTTATTACTTTTGGATCTTCTCTCTCTTTTTTTGTCATTGAGAGAATGATTGCTTCATTTGTAGTAATAATTTTTTCATCAATGGACGCATTTTCCATTTGTTGTTTAATTTTACTTACTCCCGGCAATAGAGAAAGGACACCTTCCATGCCTCCCATCTTTTTCATTTGTCTTAATTGGGCCAAATAATCATCTAAGGTGAATAATCCTTTTTTAAATTGTTCTTCTGCTTTCTTAATTTTTTCTTCGTCTAAACCTTGTGAAGCTTTTTCTACAAGAGAGACAATATCTCCCATACCTAATATTCTATTAGCTATTCGATCTGGGTAAAAAAGTTCTAAATCATCAATCTTTTCTCCAACACCAATATATTTGATTGGTTTGTTAGTAATATGCTTCATACTTAGTGCTGCACCACCTCGGCCATCACCATCTACTCTAGTTAATATGATACTTGAAATATCTACTGCAGCATCAAATTCCTTTGCAACGGTTGCAGCTATTTGACCAGTTAAAGAGTCTGCTACTAAAATAGTCTCTGTTGGCTTTAATAATTCTTTGATTTGTTTGATCTCATTCATCATCATAAGATCAATTTGTGTTCGTCCAGCTGTATCAAAAATTATTACATCTGAACCATTAAGCTTTGCTGCATTGATTGCCCGATTAGTAATATCTAATGGCTGTTGCCCTTCCATTATTGGTAGATGATTAATTTGATTTATTTCTGCTAAAATTTTTAATTGTTCCTGAGCAGCAGGTCGGTAAACATCTAAACTTACTAGAAAAACTTTTTTATTATATTTTGTTTCAACTAGCTTAGCCAATTTAGCAGCACTAGTTGTTTTTCCAGATCCCTGCAGACCAACTAATAAAATACAAACTGGTGGAACTGCATTAAGGTTAAGCTCTTTGTTTTTTTCACCAAGAAAGTTAACTAATTCATCATAGACAATCTTAACCAACATCTGTCCGGGTGAAGTTGATCGAATAATTTCTTGCCCTATAGCCTTAGGTTTGATTTGTTCAATGAATTCTTTGACAACCGGAAGAGCAACGTCAGCTTCTAATAAAGCTAAACGTATTTCTTTTAGGCCAGAGTCAACCTGCTCTTCGTTTAAAGAAGGGGCTTTTTTAAGTTTAGAGAATATGCTCTCTAATTTATTTGTTAAGTTCTCAAACATTTTATAATCACGCAACACCAATCGCACTAGTGGGCGAACCCTCGCTGACTAGTGTCGATCCTCTTATTTTCTAAGAGCACCGCAAAAACACATGTATTTGCGGAAAGACGGTGAAGCTACAATTTGGGGTTTTAAATGTCAATGAATAATTATACTAATCCATTTATGACGACTATCAGTGCTTTTAAAATGGATGGATTAGGTAATGACTTTTTGATTATAGATCGAAGAGTAAATAACGTCCAGTTATCTAAAGAAAAAATTATTGAATTAGCTGATAGAAAAAAAATAGGTTTTGACCAAATTATTTTCATAGAAAAAGAAGAGGACAATCAGACTCCAATTTTAATTTTTAATTCTGATGGCAACGAGGTTGCGGCTTGTGGAAATGGCACAAGATGTATTGGTTATTTATTAGGTAAAGAAAAAAATTTAAAAAATATACTACTCAAGACTACTGAACGATCGTTAGATACTGAAATTGTCGGAAACTTAATGGTTAAAGTAAATATGGGAAAACCATTATTTAATTGGAAACAAATACCATTAGCGAATGAATTAAATACTGAAGATTTAAGAATAGAAATTAAAGATTCTAATAATAATATATTTAATGAAGGCTTTGCCTTAAATGTAGGGAACCCTCATTTGATATTTTTTGTAAAAAATTGTTTTGATTTTAATTTAAGAGAATTAGGTCCAAAACTTGAGCATCACAAGTTTTTTCCAGAACAATGTAATGTAACATTGGCTCAAATCATTGATAAAAAAAATATTGCTGTAAATGTTTGGGAAAGAGGTGCGGGGCTAACAAAAGCATGTGGAACTGCAGCTTGTGCAACGGCAGTTGCTGGTTTTAAAAAAAACTTAACAGATAGAAATTGCAACATTAAATTTAAAGAAGGAATTTTAAATATTCAATTTGACGAAAATGAAAATATTTATATGACTGGTCCTGTGTCTGAAATTAAAAATATAGAAGTAAATATCTAATATGGGTTTATTAGATAAATTTAAAGCAGGCCTAAGTCGAAGCTCTCAAAATTTATCTTCTGGTTTAAAAAATATTTTTTCTAAGAAAAATATTGATAGTGCTGTATTAGATGAATTTGAAGAACTCTTAATTAGCGCAGATGTTGGCATTGAAACTGTTTCTGAACTTAAAATTGAATTTGAAAAATTTAAAGTAGATAAAAACCTTTCTGACACAAATAAAATTATAGAGGTTTTATCTGATAAAATATCTGAATATCTACTTCCTTATCAACGGGATTTACTTTCACTAAATGTGCAAACACCAACGATTATGATTATTTCTGGTGTTAATGGAGTGGGTAAGACAACGACCATTGGTAAACTTGGAAAATTTTTTAAAGATAATAAAAAATCAATTATTTTTGGAGCAGCAGATACATTTAGAGCTGCAGCGATAGAACAATTGGAGCTTTGGTCAAATAAAATAAATGTAAATATTATTAAATCTGCACCAGGAAGTGATCCGGCCTCTGTAGCGTTTAAAACTGCGACTTATGCAAAAGAACATCAAATTGATATAGCCATGATTGATACTGCAGGAAGAATGCAGAATAAGAAAAATTTAATGGATGAGTATAAGAAAATATTTAATGTTCTTAAAAAAATAGACGTTAACTATCCTAATGAAACTATTTTAGTTTTGGATGCTACCACAGGACAAAATGCTTTAAATCAAGTTGAAGAATTTAGTAAAATACAAAAAATAACAGGCTTAATAATTACCAAGCTTGATAGTACCGCTAAAGGCGGGATCGTCTTAGCAATTTGTAAAAAGTATAAATTACCTATTCTGGCAATTGGTATGGGTGAAAAAGAGAGTGACTTATACCCTTTTGACGCAAAACTATTTGCTAAAGGATTGCTTCAGATTAATTGATTTGTAATCAATAGGTCCGCGGTTCGAAAACTAGTCTTCGTACTAATTTATTTTCTTAATTGTTTTTCTTACAAAAAACATTCCTAAAAAAACTAGTAAAGCACCATAGTAATGATAGCTTTGAAGTTCTTCGCCAAATAAAAAGATGCCATAAAAAGCACCGTAAACGGTAAAAAGATATAATGTAAAACCTGTTATGGAAGCACCCAAATATTTTTGGGTTTGAGCATATAAAGAAAAAGCTATTATTCCTGGTGAAATGGCAGCAAAAATTGACCAAAAATAAAATTTTTCATTAAAAACTACTTGTTGAATAAAAATATTTTCGATTAATGAAAATGGAAGTAATGAAAGTGCACCAAAAAAAGCAATGATTGTAAATCTAGAAAACAGACTAAATTTACTCTTCCAGTTTAATAAAAAGACAGCATAGAGCGCCCATCCAATAGCGGCACCCAGCATCCATAAGTCGCCAATTGTAAATTCGAGACCTATTAATAAATTAATGTCTCCTTTTATAATAATTGAAATTACACCCAAAAAACAAAAGGCAAGTCCTAATAATTGTATTTTGCTTAATTTTTCTTTGAAGAAAAATGCTGAAATTAAAATAATGAATATAGGAGATGATGTATAAATAATTCCCATATTAGTAACTGTTGTAGTTTGACCTGCTAAAAATGGAAAGGCTCCGCAAACACCACATCCCATCGAACCTAGAAAAAATAATTTTTTATACTCTTTTTTTAAATATTTAAAATTTTTTAAAATAGATTTGTAATTTAATAAGATTAAAATTAAAAAAACTATTGCCCATCGCCAAAACGCTAACGAAATGGGTGGAACATGTTGTACGCCACCACGGGCAACAATAAGATTGCTGGCCATAAAAATTGGCTGGATAAATAATAGAATATAACCAACAAATAAATTGTTTGTATTGTTTTTCACTGACTAGTTAAAATTTATTGATCTTTATGATCGTCGAAATATGATTTTAATTCAGCAAACATCATTACTAGAGCCATACCCATAATGATATAAACGGGTAACACATCCCAAAAGCCAATAAGTCTAGACTTAGTTAATGTAGTGGCTAATCCAATCAAAAACACAGCTGGAATAATTGTTCCAATAATAGCTGCAAACTTATTCATATTCATTTTTTAACTCCTGTTTTTTTCATTAGCCAGTTAGCTGTTCTTAAAGCACGACTATCGTCTAGCTTCTCACAAATAAGCTGAATTCCTAAAGGTAGATTATTAGATCCTTTAAGAATAGGCAATGAAATTGATGGCACTCCTAGGTACGTCCAAATGGTTGAAAACTCTGGGCTTCCCGTAGACTCTAAACCAAGTGGAGCCACACCAGTAGAAGAAGGAGTTAAAATTCCATGATAGTCATAAAAAATTTCTTTAAAATCATTGTAGATAAAATCTCTATACTCTAAGGCTTCTACGTACTCACTAGACTTATAGGTCAAACCTCTTTCAATGGCTTCTATAAGTTTAGCACCCATTTGTTTTTTATAATTCTTAAAATAATCTTTATAGCTGTAAGCCATATCTGTCTCATGAATTACTTTATGATATTTGAAAATATCATCAAAGTAAGAAAGGTTGTCTTCCACTTTAATAAATTCTTTATTTTTATTTAAAAAAGTTTCTATTATTTTTTGATTTTCTTTATCTATGTTTTTCCATTTTGATGTTTTAAAAAATATAAACTTCTGATCAAATGGTGGTTTTGACATTGCTGTCTCCAACATGTCATCTGAAGAATAATTTACCGTTGCTTTATCTTGATTGTCTTTTTTGATTAAGACTTTAGCAATCAAAGCTGCATCTTCTACATTTCTTGAAAAAATTCCAACTTGATCTAGAAAATGAGATTGTTTTAAAATTCCTTGCCTTGATATCAAGCCATAAGAAGGCTTAAATCCTATTACTCCACAATAAGAAGCTGGTCTAATTAAAGATCCGTTTGTTTGTGTTCCAATGGCTAATGGAGCCATATAAGCCGCTACAGCAGCGGCAGAACCGCTAGAAGAACCACCTGGTGATCTCTTGTAATCATGGGGATTAGTTGTTGGACCTGGGTCAAAATAAGCAAACTCAGTCGTTACTGTCTTACCCATTATGATTGCGCCAGCAGATACAAGTAAATTAATTATAAAAGCATCATCTTTGGTTCTAACGCTCTGTCTAATTTTTGTGCCACAGCCAGTCGGCATGTCATCTGTGCTTATTATATCTTTTATGGCAACAGGTAATCCGTGAAGAGGGCCAATAGGTTTTCCAGATAATCTATAATCATCTGCATGCCTTGCGCGTTCTAATAAATACTCTTTATCAAAATAAGCCCATGCCTTTACGTCTTTTTCAAATTTTTCTATACGATTGATATAACTTTGACAAACTTCAACGGAAGAATTTTTTCCAGTTTTTATTCTTTCAATGAGATCGGTAGCACTGAGTAAACAAAGATCATCCATTGACTAAAATAAAAATTAAGCTGGACCAAATAATGCTACTGGCAACCAAAGAGCTAGCCCAGGGAAATTATACATTATTACCATTGCTAATATTACGATTCCAAGGAAAGGCATAATTCCCTTGAATATGTCCATTAACTCAACATTTTTCGATTGCACACCTTTTAAATAATAAGCAGACATCGCCATCGGTGGAGTTAAGAAAGAAGTTTGAAGGTTAAGTGCTATTAACATTGCAAACATATATGGATCAACTCCAAATTGAGCTAACAATGGTAAAAAAATTGGAACGAAAATAATTAAGATCTCTGTCCATTCTAATGGCCAACCTAACAAGAAAATGATTATTTGAGTGATTAATAAAAATTGCCAAGTTTCTAATTGTAAGCCATTAAAGAAATGTTCAAAAACTTCATGCCCGCCTAAGTATGAAAACACCGAAGCAAAAGTCCAAGAACCTATGAACAACCACATAATCATAGCAGATGTCTTAGCGGTTAAAAAAACTGACTCTTTGAAAGATTTCCAAGTAAGGGTTTTATAAAAATATGCCATTACCAATGAACCAAAAGCTCCTACGCCAGCTGCTTCTGCTGGAGTAGCAAATCCTCCTAGTATCGTACCCAAAACTAAAATGATTAAACCGAACAATGGCAAGAATGAAACCAGTACCTCTCTAATAATTACTGCTCTAGGTGGAATTTCCTCAGCCTTTGGTTTAGGTGCTATTTCAGGCTTCATAATTGCTAATGTGATTGCATAAATTATATAAAGTCCAGCTAGCAACAAACCTGGTAACATCGCTGCAGCAAATAATCTTAATGGAGATAGCTGTGCTATTACTGCGTAAACAATTAACATAATGCTTGGAGGAATCAGAATTCCTAAACATCCGCCTGCGCAAATTATTCCTGAAGCAAATTTTTTATCATATCCAGCTTTGACCATTGCCGGCCAAGCTAAAAGTCCCATCAAGGTTACTACCGCTCCAATAATACCTGTGGCCGTAGAAAAAAGTGTGCATGTAACCAGAGCAGCAACTGCCATTGATGCAGGCAATTTATGTGATGCTAACCTGATTGCATAAAAGAGCTTAGCAACTATTCCGGCTCTTTCTACTAGATAACCCATGAATAAAAATAATGGCACCGCAGTAAGAACATGGTTATCCATTACTGAGTAAGTATTTTGTACTACAAGATCAAAGATTCGATTGTCAAAAATACTATCCATTTTTGTCCAATCGAAGTAAGCAAAGTAGCCAAATGCTACTCCCATTGCTAATAAGGTAAATGCAATTGGAAATCCTAAAAGCACCATGAACAGGAATAATCCCATCATCAATAAAGCTATTTGTGGATTCGTTAAACTAAATAACATCTGCTTTGCTGTCCTCTTGTGAAGCTCTCATTAAAATTTTTTCTGTTTCCTCAGCAACTACAAGTCTTGAAGGCCAGTGTCCAGTTCTAATTGCAATAATGCATCTCATAACTTCACTGATACCTTGAATAATAAGTAAGAACCCTGCAGCAGGTATTAAACTCTTAGACATATAAATTTGAATTTGTGCAGGACTATTCCAACTTGTTTCCTTGGTCATCCAAGCGTTATGAGCATAGTCAAGACCTGACAAAGCAAGTGCGGTTACTCCCGGGAAAAAAAATAGGAAGTATAAAACTAAATCGATTTTAGCTTGAGTTTTTACTGCAAATAATCTGTATATGACATCTCCTCTAACATGCGCTTCTGTACTTAGAGTATAAGCCCCTGCCATAATGAATAGAGCGCCATACATTTGTAAACTGAAATCAAAATTCCAAAGTGTTGGAGCATTAAACACGTATCCAACTACAACCTCATAAACTGTCCCGAAACATAATACTATGATGCACCAGGCAAAACCTTTACCAACCCAAGTACTTAAATGATCTGCAAACTGAATGTAATTTTTCATTGATGTTCTAAAGGTTAGATTAAAAAAAAGCTTTCGTCTATTTTTCTTTTTTATTTAAAAGGGGGTCTAAAGACTTAGCTTTAAACCCCCTAAATTTAGATCAAAGTTATGAACTAAAGCTTAACTTTTGCTGGGTCACCAAACGTATTAGTGTACGCCAATCTGTAGTTAGGCTGATTCATAAATAGATATTTCATGACTTTTTTAGCGTAAGCTTGCTGTGATTTAACGATTTCGTCAAATAAAGCATCTTTTCTAAAGTCAGCCATTACTTTTTCCCAAGCTTTTAATTGCTCGTTCAAGATCTCATCAGATGTTTGGTAAACGTTAACACCGTTTTCGTTCATTAATTTACCAAGGTCTGTTGAGTATCTAACAAGAGCTTTGAAATAATTATCTGTGTTCGCAGCATATGAAGCGTTCTTGATGATCGCTTGATGTGCAGGAGATAAATTATTGTAAGTTTTCTTGTTGAAATGCATTTCAAACATTTCTTGAGATTGGTGGAAGCTTCCTAAGTGATAGTGCTTAGAAACATCTTGCATACCAAAGTTTTTATCAGATGTAGGGTTGTTAAATTCCGCTGCATCGATTAGACCAGTTTTCATTGCTGGTTGGATTTCTCCTCCTGGCAATTGTCTCACTACCATTCCCATTTCTGTAAGAACGTTTGTAGCTAAACCTACTGTTCTGTATTTCATACCTTTAACATCACTTACTTTTGTTACGTTCTTTTTGAACCATCCAAAAGGCTGTGCAGGCATTGGCATTGCAAAGAAACCAACTACGTCTAGTCCGATTGTTGAAAGAGTTTTTTCATATAATGCTCTTCCACCACCGTACTCTATCCATCCCATTAATTCTTGAGATGAAAATCCGTATGAAGGTCCTGTTCCGAATAAAGAAGCGGCTGGGTTTTTACCATACCAATATGCTGTCACTGAGTGAGAAGCATCTACAACTCCTTTACTTACACCGTCAGCTATCTCAGCAGTTTTTAAAACTGCGCCAACTGGAAGAACTTCAATTTTAAGATCTCCACCTGACATTGAGTTAACCATGTTTGCATAATCTGTTGCCATTTCGAAGAAGATGTCTCCTCCAGAAGGCCAAGCAGCTTGCATCTTTAAAGTTACTGGTGCACCGAAAGCAATATTAGGCATTGCGATTGAAGCAGCAGCAGCTGCACCCGTTGCAGCAGCAGCTTTAAAGAAATTTCGTCTAGAAGGAGCTTTAATTCCTTTTAGCGTGTTTTTCTTTTTAGACATATTTTGTCTCCCTTTTTTTTGTTAACATATGTTTATGGAAAATATTTAAGCATAGTTTTTGAGCAGAGTCATAATCAATTTTTTTTTTTTATAGATAATTTGTCGCTTAGAATAACAATAATAAGAATACTACAACTTATGGATGTATTTAAATTGACCTTAGTTTACTTTATCTTTTGGCTTACCGGACTTAAAAAAGTTTTCTAAATTTTCTGTTGCTCTATAGCCCATATCCCATCTTGTTCTCTTGGTAGCGCTTCCCAGGTGAGGTAGTAAAAAAATATTATCTAATTTTAAGTATTCAGGGTGAATTTTTGGTTCACCATTATAAACATCTAAACCCAAAGCAAAAACTCTCTTTGATTTTAACGCTTCAATCATAGCTTCATCATCAATAATGTCCCCTCTTGCTGCATTAGCAACTACAGGATTTTTAGGTAAATAATTAATTGTTTCTTTATTGATTAATTTATTTGTCTCTTTAGTTGCGGGACAATTAATCGATAAAAAATCACTTTGCTTAAATAAATCTTTGATTGAGGGATGATAAATCGCACCTTCTTCAAGCTCTTTGGAAAGTTGATTACGATTATGATAGTGAATTTCCATACCAAATCCTCTTGCTCGCTTTGCAACAGCTCTGCCAATTCTACCCATGCCTAATATACCAAGTTTTTTATTAGACATTTGTTTGCCTAATAAAAAATTAGCTGACCATGTCCAGTCTTGTTTTTCAGCAGCTCTTCTAGCTTCTAAAACTTTTCTTGATGCACCTAAAAGTAAAAGGATTGTAATGTCAGCTGTAGCATCATCTAAAACCTCTGGCGTATTTGTTACAATAATATTTTTTTTTTTAGCTGCTTGGATGTCGATATTTCCAAAACCAACAGCAAAATTTGCAATAATTTTTACAGAAGGTGATAATTTATTGATTAAATTTTCGTCGAATTTATCAGTAATTGCTGAAAGGATTCCATCGCAATCTTTTGAAAGTTCTAAAATTTTTTCAGGAGAATATAGTTCATCATTCTGATTTAATTTTACATCAAAAAGTTCTTTTAGCTTATCTTCATTTTCTTTTAAAAGTTTACGAGTAACTAAAATTTTTTTCTTCATAAATTGCTCAGCTTAAGTGGTTTAGGACCTCCTGTTAACCAGTCAATAACTTCAACGGTGTGAACAATGGGTATTTGGGTTCCACTAGAAATCTGCGTCATACAACCAATGTTTCCAGTTGAAATGAAATCTGGATTAACCTTTTCAATATTACTTACTTTATTCTTCAATAATTGATTTGCTATTTTTTGTTGTAAAATATTATAGGTTCCTGCTGATCCACAACAGAGATGACCTTCCGGTATATTTAAAACTTCGTTTCCAGTTTTTTTAATTAAATCAATGGGTTGCTGATGAACTTTCTGTCCATGTTGCATTGAACAAGGCGAATGATAAGCAATTTTATAAGTTTTATCTGATGTGTTAAAATTTAATTTTATATTTTTGTCTAAAAACTCGCTTATATCTTTGGTTAATTCAGATATTTTTTTTGCTTTTTTCCTTAATTCTTTATCGTCTCTAAAAATAAAGCCGTAATCTTTTAACGTTGTGCCACATCCTGAGGTGTTGCTAATTATAGCTGTTAATCCATTGTTTAAATATTCATCATACCAAAGATTTATATTTTTTTTAAAAAGCGTATGAGCTGATTTGTCTTTACCCATATGATGATCTAAAGAACCACAACAATTTATTTCTGGCAGAACAATTACTTCAACGTTATGCCTATTTAATAAACGAATTGTTGACTCGTTGATTTCAGGTGAAATTTCTCTTTGAACGCAACCTGTAAGCAAAGCTACTCTTGCTACTTGTTTGTCTTTATCAACGGGATAGACTTTTTGTTCTTTTAAAGTTTTTTTAGGTAAATTTGCTGGCATTAACTTCATTGAATTTTTAATAAATTCAGGAAACATAAAACTCAATGGTCTAACAATATTTACAGCCCAAGCTAATACTTTAAAAATTTTTGGGTTTGGCAAAACAAAAGACAATAAACTTCTAAACAATCTTTGAAATATTGGCCTTTTGTAAGTTTTTTCTATGTGGCTTCTTCCATGATCTATCATATGCATATAATTCACGCCTGATGGACATGTGGTCATGCAAGAATAACAGGATAAACATCGATCTAAATGTTTTACAATTTTTTCATTAGCGGGCTTGTTGTTTTCCAGCATATCTTTGATCAAATAAATTCTTCCTCTAGGGCCGTCTAATTCATCGCCTAATAATTGATAAGTTGGACACGTCGCATTACACATGCCGCAGTGAACGCACTTTCTAACAATTTGTTCTACAGACTTATTTGTTTTGTCTTTGAGCTGATCTGGTGAAAAAACAGTTTGCATTATATTCCTGAGTACATTTTCCCTGGGTTTAAAATTCTTTTTGGATCAAAACTTTCTTTAATTTTCTCTGAAATTTTATATCTAATTTCATCAATTGAAAATATATCAACTGATGATTTCAAACTTTCTTCAATTTTGACAACGGTTAAATAACCAGAGAAACTTAAGATGAGTTCTTTAATCCTTTTTAAATCATTAGCCGTTAACTTGTCTAACTGTAACCAAATCAAACTTCCACCCCAATCAATGAAATATTTAACATTAAATGGCTTAAGTTTAGTAATTACGTCAAATGTTTCACTTGGTGGAACAACTGCTCGTAATAAATTACCTTTTAGGTTGGAAAAAACTTTTAAAGAAGTCGTATTTTCCCAAAAAATATGAGATTGCTCAGGATCAAGAATGGATACATCTTTTTTATCTACTTTTAATTCCTGAATAAGTCTTTTAATCCTTTCATCAATTGAAAGTTTGGAGCCCTCAATTCTAATTGCTGAAAAGGGTCCTTCGTTTGTTAAATCATTAAAAGTAAATTCTTTTGAAAAAAATTCTGGATAAAATACTGCTCCTGATGGGTCACTTGATGAAGCAAGTGCTAAGCTTAAATACTCTAGACCTTTTTTTAAATGAGGATTAGCTATGACTAAAGTTTTGACAGAGTCTGGCTTTGGTAAAACTTTTATAGCCACTTCAGTAAAAACTGTTAGCGTACCGTAAGATCCAGTTAATATTTTACTTAAATCGTAACCAGTTACATTTTTAACTACTGTACCACCTGATTTAATTATCTCACCTTTTCCATTGACACCTTTAAAACCTAATAAATGATCTCTAGCACTTCCATATTTAAATCTCCTTGGGCCTGCAAAATTACACGCTAAAACTCCTCCAATTGTTCCTTCATTTGATTTTCCAGAAAACAACGGTCCAAAATCAATTGGCTCAAAAGCAAGTTGTTGGTTTTTTTTATCTATCGCTTCTTTAATTTCTTTAAGGGGCGTTCCAGACTTTACTTTAATATAAAGTTCCTCTGGCTCATATTTAATAATTCCTGAATAATTTGATAAATCAAGTATTTTTTGAGTTTGAAAGTTTCGACCAATATTTTTTTTTGAATTTCTTCCTTGGATTTCTAAAGGAATGTTTTTTCTATAGCATCGCTTAATGATGTCAGCAATCTGTTCTTCTGTTTCTGGTTTTAGTACTGAAGATTTAAAATCTAGGGATGTCTGGGAATTTAGTTTTTCCTCCATGGACATGAACTCTCCCTTCTTCTGCACATTTTCTTAAAATTGGATAAACTTTACCAGGATTTAATAATGAATTTGGATCAAGAGCTTTTTTAATATCAAGTTGTTGTTGAATGTCTGTGTCATTAAAGGCTTCACACATTAATTCTCTTTTTTCAATTCCAACTCCATGCTCACCAGTTAATGCTCCACCAACTTTGACACAAT
Source organism: Pelagibacteraceae bacterium (assembly GCA_008638125.1). Classification (GTDB taxonomy): domain Bacteria; phylum Pseudomonadota; class Alphaproteobacteria; order Pelagibacterales; family Pelagibacteraceae; genus Pelagilacustribacter. The sequence goes on along the minus strand of VTPM01000017.1, from coordinate 4,001 downwards.
ACTTTAAAATTTCTGAGCCAAATTCCTCGGTTTTTCTCATTTGCTCTGGATCATTTGCGTTAAACATAATTAAAGGGTGCAAATTGCCATCTCCTGCATGAAAAGCATTTGCCACAGGTAATTGATATTTTTCTGACATTTTTTGAATTGCTTTTAATACCTCGGCAAGCTTACCTTTGGGGATAGAGCCATCCATACACATATAATCTGGCGCTAAATCTCCGCATGCTGGAAAAGCAGCTTTTCTACCAGCCCAAAATTTTAATCTCTCTTCATTTGATCTACTTATTTTTACACTCGAACATTTATTTTTTTTTGCTATTTCTTCTACTCTATTAATTAATTCATTAACTTCTGACTCAGTGCCGTCTAGTTCAACGATCATCATAGCCTCTGCATCCACTGGGTAACCAGCTTTACAATAATCGTTCGTTGCTTTTGTTAAAGCTTTATCCATAATTTCCATACCAGCAGGAATAATTCCTTTTGCAATTATTTCGGAAACACATCTTCCTGCATCTTCAATATTTGAAAAACCAATTAAAGCCGCTTTAGCAACCTCAGGACTTTTTAAAATTTTTACAGTTACTTCGGTTATAACACCCAGCAAACCTTCAGAGCCTGTCATCAAACCTAACAGATCATATCCTTCTGCATCTAAAGTTTTGCCTCCAAATCTTGTTATCGTTCCGTCCATTAGGACAACTTGGATACCTAAAAGATTATTTGTTGTGGCACCATATTTTAAAGAATGCACTCCACCAGAATTCTCGGCAACATTACCGCCAATTGAACAAGCTAATTGACTTGATGGATCTGGCGCATAGTAGAATTTATTATCTTGCACAGCATGCGTGATGGCTAAATTAGTTACACAAGGTTGAGCAACTACACATTTATTTTTGTAATCAATTTCTAAAATTTTATTAAATTTTCCCATACCTAATAAAACGCAGTCTGCTAAAGGCAATGATCCTCCAGACAAACCTGTACCAGCACCTCGTGGCACGACTTTTATTTTATTTTCATTACAATATTTTAAAATTTTACTAACCTGTTCGACTGTCTCAGGTAAAACTACAATTAAAGGTTTTTGTTTATAGGCTGCTAGAGCATCTGTTTCATAAGGTCTTATTTCATCATCATCAAATAAAATATTTTTAGAGTCTAAAATATTTTCAAAGTCAGAAACAATTTTATCTTTCATTGATAAAATTGACTGTTCAACTTTTGGCATTTGAAGATTTGTCATATAATTATTCTATAATTATTATATTAATAGGTCAAAAAACAATGCAAGTTATCCAAGCATTTTTTTAATTTTTTCGAGAGCTTTGCTAATATTGTCTTGAGAAGCGGCAAAACTAATTCTTATATAATCCTTAGCTGTTGAGCCAAATGCAGTTCCAGGAACAATGGCTACTCCTGCTTCATACATACATTTTTTTGTAAACTCAGACCCATTCATACCAGTGCCTATAACTTTAGGAAAAACATAAAAAGCTCCTCCTGGCATAGGACACTCGATACCTGGAATATTATTCAAACCATCTGTTACAAGTTTTCTTCTAACATTAAACTCTTTCATCATATTATGAATAAAATCATCTGGACCATCTAATGCTGCGATACCTGCATACTGTGCAGCTGCATTTACACAAGAAAAACTGTTAACTGCTAATCTATTTACATGTGGAATTAAATTTTCTGGCCACACACTCCAACCTAATCTCCATCCTGTCATCGAATAAGCTTTACTCCATCCGTCGAGAACAATTAGTCTATCTTGTAAATCTGGGTAATTAAAAAATGTAGGCATTTCTTTATTGTCATAAATTTGTCTGCTGTATATTTCATCGCTTAAAATTGTAACATGAGGATGCTTTTTTAATCCTTCAGCTAAAAAATCAATTGCTGGTTTTTCAACAAAACTTCCAGTTGGATTATTAGGATTTATTATAATCAATAATCTTGTTTTATCTGTAATTAGGGAAAGAATTTTTTCAGGATCAAATTTTAAATCCTTTTCTTTTAAAATATCATAAGGAACAGCTTTTGCACCTGAGTAATTAATCATTGACTCGTAAATGGGAAATCCAGGAGTTGGAAATATTATTTCTGAACCAGGCTCACCAAACATAGAAATGGCAAAAAACATTGTTGGTTTACCTCCAGGCATAATCATAACTCTCTCTGGATCAACATCCTTATTATAAAGTTTTTTTATTTTTCTAGTAACAGCTTGCCTGCACTCTAAAATTCCATTGGATAAAACATAACCATGATGACCATCATCTAAAGCTTTTTTTGCTGCATCGACAACATGCTTTGGAGATTTAAAATCTGGTTGACCAAGGCCAAGGTAAATCATTTCTTTTCCTTGGGCTTCTACTTTTTTTGCTTCAGCCAAAATACTAAAGGCTGACTCTGTGCCTAATCTATCTAAATTTTTTGCTAGTTTCATAAAGTTTATCGGTAAGCGATTTTACTTGGGTTTAATTCCTTAATTGATTTACAGCCCATTAATATCATATCTCTTCTAATTTCTTCTCTTAGTCTGTGTAAAAACATTTCTACACCCGGTTGACCTCCTGCGCCTAGTGCAAATAAAAAACCTTTTCCAAAGCTGCAAGCTGTAGCACCTAAGGCAAGGGCTTTAAGAACGTGAGTTCCTCTTCTTATACCGCCATCAACAATGATTTCTATTTTTCCTCCAACAGCATCTACAATTGCAGGAAGCTGATCAAATGGTGACCTTGAACCATCTAGTTGTCTGCCTCCGTGATTTGATAACATGATTGCAGAAGCTCCAATATCAACTGCTTTTTTAGCGTCTTCCACTGACATTAAACCTTTTAGCGCAAAGGGTCCTTGCCAACGTTTAATACAATATTCTGCATCCTTCCAACTCATTGCAGGATCATATTGTTCGTTGATGTATTCCATCACGCCTTTAGCGATACTTGAACCTTTATTTGTAAAATGTGCAACGTTAGCTAATTTAAATTTTTCATGTAATAAATAATTTAATGTCCACTTTGGATGAGCTGCAAAACTCATTAAACTTTTTAATGTCAGTTTAGGAGGTGTTGTAAATCCTGTTCTATGATCTCTTTCTCTGTTGCCCGCAACAACAGTGTCAACAGTTAGACAAAGACCTTTAAAGCCAGCACTCTTACATCTATCAATTAAATTATCGGTGAGCGCTTGATCCTTATGTATGTATAACTGAAATAATTTTGGTCCGCTTGAAATATTTGCAATCTCTTCAATAGAAGAAGTTGCCATTGTTGACATACTATAAAAAGTACCAAACTTTTCAGCAGCCCTTGCTGAAGCTTTATCGCCATCATGATGATAAAGTCTTTGCATAGCCGTTGGAGATAAAAATAAAGGCATTTTAATTTTTTGACCAAATACCTCTACGGAAAGATCTGGTTCGCCCACACTAGCTAAAATATTTGGTATTAAGTCACACTTTGAAAAAGACTCTGTGTTTCTTTTTAAAGTAGATTCATCGTCTGCGCCGCCATCAATATAATGAAAAATTGGTGATGGTAGATTTTTTTTTGCAAGTTTTCTAAAATCCTCAAAATTGTAACAATCTTTTAATGACATTTCTTTTAAAACTTTTTAGAAAAAGTTATTGATTGGTTGTCAGTTCCTGGATTTACATCTCCCCAATCATTATTTGAAATGTGACTGTAGCTATATCCTAGATTTGCGTTTTTAAATAAATCAATACCGATTTTTATTTCTGATTTGAATTCTAATGCTGAACCTAAATTTTTTCCATCACCAGCTTCGTAATATCCTGGCGCAAAACTTGGAGAAATATTTATTGGACCTAAATTATAATCTGCTTCTATGCCTGTATAAATATAAACAGAACTTTTTCCAGTTACGAAAGCTCCTGTTGTTGGTGAAAATCTTCCTATCCACGTATCTCGAAATAGATCTTTATTCTTATGTTCTATTCCAATTAATGTAGTTTGATCATC
>VTPM01000065.1 GCA_008638125.1 Pelagibacteraceae bacterium | reverse complement strand
AATAATGCAAACTTTAATATATGGTTTAGCAAAGCAGCCTTAGGTCATGACAATGGTATGAAAATTAGAGTTTATGGTGAAAATGCAAGTTTAGAATGGACGCAAACAAAACCAGAATACTTGATAATTAACACAAATAAAAAACAAACTTTTAAAATGGACAGAGGTAGTTCGTTTGCAAAAACTTCAAAACAAAAGCGATACAATTATTTCATTCCAGGTCATCCAACTGGTTATCTAGAAGCTTTTGCTAACCACTACTATGATATTTTTGAAAACTTGGAATGTTTTAAAAAGAAAACAAAATTCAAAAATAACTACACATTTGGCTACGACCATGCATCACAAGTTATAGCTTCTTTAGATGCTTTGAACAGATCTACAAAAAGTAAAAAGTGGGAAAAAGTTAAATATTAATCTTTTTTGATAGGCAATACTGCTGGTCTAATTGATTTTGAAACAATGTTTTTAGATAATTTTAATTCCCTAAATATTATATAAATTCCAGCTCCAATAATTAATAAATTACCAAAAAAATTATTTAAAGTAGGAATATCTCCAAAATATAAATAACCAATTACCGCACCTGAGAAAACTTGAACATATTGAGTTGGAGCGAACAATGAAGATGGTAGTTTACTAGCAGCTATAAAGGTTAAAAGAATGCCAAGTCCTCTAATTAAACCTGAAATAATATTTAAAAATAAATCATATCTACTTTCTTGTTTAAAAAAATATATTAACAAAATACCAGAGCAGAAAATTAAAAATATTTTTCCATACACCATAAAAGAATAAATACTCTCTTCTTCACCGTATTTTTTAATAATTAACCACCCTGTTGCTGCAAAAAAAGGTGACAATAAAGCTAATAAAGCAAATTTATTGTAGGTTTCACCTAGTGGGTTGATAGAGACTACAACGCCTATGAATCCAACAATTACAGCAGAGTATCTTCTCCAGCCTACTTTTTCCCCTAGAAAAAAATTTGCACCCATCGTTAGTAACAAGGGCGCAATAAACACAATGCTGTATAAACTGATTAGAGATAAATAATGCGAGCTTATAAAAAATATAGTCATTGCTAAAAAATTACATAAGCCTCTAGCAATTTGAACTTTGAGATTAAATTTTTTAATTTGCTTCCAGCCTTTTTTATAAGTTACGAATAAACTAATTGGAACCAAAGCAAATAAGGAGTTTATAAATACAATCTGTGAAACATGGTAGGTACCAATGAGCTTCTTACAAATGGCATCCATTATTACGTAAATTGAATAGCCAATTAAAGAGAGTATAAAGTAAGGAAGGTAACTCCTCTCAAAAGCAGATTTCATTAAAGAAGGTTAATCAAATCTCTAGAAGTGCCTTTAAATGTTGGGATAGTGTATTTAAAAGTATATTTTTTAGGAACGCATTTTTGAATTTTATTATACCAAATAGCTAACCATTCTTTGTAACTTGTAACAGAAATATTTTTTTTATTTTTACTTCTGACATAAAAACTTGGAAGTAAATCACGTCCAGATGGTTGACCTGCTTTGTGATATCTTAAATCCATACTTATTCTAAAGTTGTTTGAATTATTTGGTAAAGAACAGTGCACCGTATGTTTACCTAATAAAACAATGTCACCAATATTTGCTTCTAGCGCAGTTGTTTTAAGTTTATCTAATAACTCACTATCTTTAATTTGGGCCTGACCTTTAAAACCAGCTTCATGATTAAATAAACCTTTCTTATGTAAACCTGGCACAGAAATCATGCAGCCATTTTTAATAGTAGTATTAGTAAAAGGTATCCAACAAGTAATTAAGTCTGTTTGTTTTTGGCCTTGTCTCGATAATACTCCGGCATCTTGATGCCAAGGTGTTCTTCCGCTTAATCCATCGTGAACAGTATTTTTTCCTAAAAATTTTTCAGGTTGTTTAATTCTAGAGTTTTGAACTGGATTAGCTAAAATTTCGGGACCAATTATTTTCTCTATAACGTCTAATATCTTTTCATTCTTAACTAAATTCCAAACTGATTGAGAGGCAAAATATTCACAATCTTTTGTAATATTATCTCTTGGTGGTCTTATATTAAAATATTGATCAAACTCATGAATTTTTAACTTAGACAAATGAGTATATTTTTTCCAAAAATCATATTTAAAAACTTTAGACTTATTATTTTTTGAAACAAATCTATCAATCAACCTATTCATGATAAATTCCATATCATTTAGCACAGGTTTTAAATCAAAGTTAAAATCTAAAACATTTCTAACAACTAGAAATCCTTGTTTTTCAAATTGAGATTTTAGGTTATTTGGCATAAAGCTAATTTACGTTAACCGATATTAAATTCAATAATATTTGTAATCCCTATATATTAAAAAGATCCCTCTTTTACTTTAATAATTTTATACAACATATCGTTTAAAGGAGTGGGTACGCCGTGTTTCTTTCCAATTTTTGATACTGAACCATTGATAAAATCAATCTCACTTTTTCTCTTATATTGAATATCAAATGCCATTGAGGATTTGTTGGTTTGATTTGAATCTACGATTTTAAGGAACATTTCCAAACATTCATCCTCTGATACCTCAACCCCATCTGCTTGGGCTACTTTTCTGGTTTCTAAAATGATTTGTTTTCCAAGTTCTCTAGCTAATTTACTCTCTTTATTTGTCACGTACAATTCTGTGTGATGCATATCAAAAATTGCAGATAAAGGTCCAACAGCTGTTAAAGCGAATAACTTCATCCATTTTCTTTTCTTAACGTTATCTGAAGCAATTGTCTCGAGCCCGTGAGCTGTAAAAGTTTCAGCTATATCTTTTACTCTATCGCTTAATCCACCTTCGTACTCACCAATCCATGATGGAAGGCTTGCATGATTTTTAATATGACCTGGTCCTAAAATATTTGAAGCTTGAGTAGTCGTTCCTCCTAAAACTTTATCTATACCTACTATATTTTGCATAATTGCTTCGTGCCCTATTCCGTTTTGAAATGACATCAAAACTGTTTTGTCTCCAACGATATTTTTTGCATTTGTAAGTGCTTGTTCTAGAGCAGTAGCTTTGCACATAACAATTACTACATCGACTGGGCTTATTGATTTTGGATCATTCGTTGCGCTAATTTTTATAAAACGATCTCCGCCAAAACCATCCATCTTCAAACCGTTTTTATTAATGGCGTCTATATGTTCTTTCCAAACATCTATTAAAGTAACCTTCAAACCTTTTTCAGCTAACAGGCCGCCAAATAAACAACCCATTGCACCAGCTCCAAGTACAGCAACATTTAAATTCTTATTAATCATTATTGGATCAGTATAATATTTATTGTTTTTAGCAAATATAAATTTATGATGTTTATAAATAAATCATGCATTTAAAAATAGAAAAAGCCAAACTTAAAAAAATTGATCTAAACCAAGTTCAAAAAGCGCTCCAACTTGGTCTTTCTGAAAACTTTAAAGAGGTTAAAGTTGAAGTTATTGATTGCCCTAATCTTAAAGACTGGGGATGTCCGGCTGAAGGTTTGTCAGGGAATGAAAAAATTACGGATGTTGGCGGTGAACCTTATATGCATGATAAGCGATTTATTGGTACAGAATTTAATTATGAGGAAGTTGCAAAAGAAATTGGATCTGGGAAATCTTATGCTCTAGGTGCAGGTTCTGGTGCTATGTCATGCCTTGATGGTCACTGCGGGGAATTAATAATTGATGACAATTTAATTACTCGTGAAATAAAATCAATAATAGCTAAAGTTGGAAGCAACAAAGAGTGTATTACTGAAAACTACAATCAAAGAAAACATGGAGGATTAGGTAATGTTTTTTATAGTGATGGAAAAAAAGGTAAAGTACTAAAGATAGAAATTAAAGGTAGAAATGGTAAACAAGGCTCTCTTCCGCAGGCTATCAGAGCTGCATTAATTAAACATTTAGAATTAAACAATGAAAATCAAATTGCATTAGGTGGTGTATTTAGAATTCATAATGGAAAAATAAGATCTCACGTTCAACCTGATTATGAAGATATCAAGCATGAGTATTACGATCCTAAACTCATGAAATGTACAAAAGATTTTTTGCAATTCTATGAACCAGTAGGACCTCATTTGCAGGGCTACACTGTTTTGTGGACAGGTGATCCAACAGGAGGAAAATTAAATTTAAGAGAGAGTGGTGAACATACGCATTTTTATGATTTTAAGGATAAAAAAATATCAGGACATTATCATTTTGATGTAACACCTGAAGAAATTGAGTATGAATGTTACTTTAATTTAGCTCAAGAAATTCATAGAGTTAATAATATTTATAAAGA
>VTPM01000016.1 GCA_008638125.1 Pelagibacteraceae bacterium | reverse complement strand
GTGCCGCCAGCGTACGTTCTGAGCCATGATCAAACTCTCAAGTTTAATAACGGCGCACACTAGCTTTTAATTTTTAAATACAAGATTTAAAAATTTTTCGTTTAACAAAATAGTTAAAGTAAAAGTGTGTACGACAATTTCTTTGTTAACCTAACCGTCCACACTTCTCTTCTTAAAAATTTACAATTTAAAAAAGCTAAGATTTTAATAAAAAAATCTAAAACACACCTATAGCAAGAGATAACTTACATTAAATATTACTAAAAAATGTGAAACGCGGTTATATTACAAAATTAAGATAAATCAAGGTGTATATTAAGCAAAAAACCCAGCAAAATATGATCTTTTTCACTACTTTGCGTTGAAAAGTTGGTATTAATTTTATATATCAAATAACCTGATGTTTAGAGTTATAAAATCAAATTTTTTAAATTATTTTCGATTATTCAATTCAGGAATTGGCTCTGTTTTAAGCTCATTTATAAAAAAAAAATACTTATTTTATTCTTTTCTACTACTACTTTTTTTTACTATTTACGTTTTAATACTAAATCAAATTAAAAATTATGCTGAACTAAAACAAAATAATTTTAATACTTTTTTAAAATCAAGTGAATTTAATAATATTAAAAATTATATATTTAAAAATTTAAATTCTCCTTATCAAGAATTTACTTATACAGTACAAAACAACGATACAATCGATAAAGTTTTAAGAAAGTTTGATGTTGATGTAAATGATATAAAAAACATCACAGCAGAGATAGCTAATAAAAAATTATCAAATATATTTATAAATACTGAAATCAAAATCATCACAAAGGAAGATCAGGGTATAAATAAATTAGTAAGTTTTTTTTACCCAATTGATGAAATTACAAGTGTCGAAGTCAAAAGAAATAAAGATGAGTTTGTTGTAAATAAAAATATTCTTAAATTAGAAAAACAAGAAGTTGTTTTATCTAATAGTATTAAAAATAATCTTTATAGTTCAGCAATAGAAGTGGGTGTCGAGCCAAATATAATTGTTGAATTTGCAAATATATTTGGTTTTGAAGTTGACTTTCAACGAGACATTCAGGTTGGTGACAAGTTTGAAATTTATTATGAAAGGCTTTTAGATGAAGATGGTGTTGTTAGAAATACAGGAAAAATTTTTTATGCATCAATGTTTGTTAATAACAAAGAAATTTCATTATATAATTTTAAATATAACAATGAGACTGGTTTCTATGATGTTGATGGAAAAAGTGTAATTAAAACATTGATGAAAACACCAATTAATGGTGCGAGACTTTCTTCATCTTTTGGTTTTAGAAGACATCCAATTTTAGGATTTAATAAACTTCATCAAGGAACAGATTTTGCTGCTAAAACTGGGACTCCAATTATGGCTTCAGGTTCAGGAGTAGTTGTTATGGCACAGAAATATAAAGGCTATGGCAACTATGTGAAGATAAGACATAATTCAACTTACGAAACTGCCTACGCACATATGTCAAAATATGGAAGAGGTATTCGAAAAGGAGTTAGAGTAAATCAAGGTCAAATAATTGGTTATGTTGGTTCAACTGGTTTATCTACTGGGCCACATTTACACTATGAAGTAATAGCAAATGGTAAAAGAGTTAACTCTCAAAGACTTAAATTACCAACGGGAAAAACTTTAGACAATGAGGCTAGGAATAAATTTGAAGTTGAGAGAATTAAAATTGATGTAAGGTTGTCTAATTTAAGAAAAAAATAATTAAAATTAAACTGCAGCTTTTTTATCTTCTGAAGTATTTACTGTTTCAACCACAGTTGAATTTACAGGTTCACTTTTTTCTATATTTTGTTGTTTAGGCTTGTAATTTAATTCTGCTAATCTTCTGTTATAGTGCTCTGCATGTTGAAGGTAATTCTCATATAAAACTGGATCACCAGATGTTAGGGCATCTTTTGCTAATTGCTGATACTTTTGCGCAGTTTTTTCAACATTGAAAGGGTTTGTCATTGACCCATTGTTTCTTCCAATATTTCCATTTGATTGAAAATGCCCATTAGAGTTTTGGCCATTATTATTTCTTGGTCTAAAACCACTTCTTTGATTTCTAGGTCTAAATCTTCTTTTTTGGTCGTTCATTTATAATGTTAATTTTCAATTAATTTTTAGCCTTGCAACTATACATCTAACGTTATTTCGATAGTCTCTAATTAATAATTCTTCTTTAAAACCTTGTTTCTTTAATATTTGTGAAACTTTGTAATGCTGCCCGTGTCCAATCTCTAAAGCTAGCAGACCTAATTTTTTTAAAATTGTTTTAGATTTGTAGATAACTTTTTTAATTACGTCAAGCCCTTCCTTTCCTCCATCCAATGCTATTTTTGGCTCAAATTTTCTAACATCCTCTTGTAAATTTTTTAGATCAATAGACTTTATATATGGTGGATTTGAAACTACTAAATCAAATTTATAGCCATAAATTTCTTCTAATGATCTTGTAAAGAATTTTGCTCTTGAAGTTAAATTTAAGTTTTTTGAATTTCTCTTAGCAACATCAATGGCTTTTTTAGAAATGTCTAAACCTATTCCTTTTGCTTCACTAATTTCACTAAGAATAGTTAATAAAATGCATCCTGTGCCAGTACCAATGTCTAAAAAATTTATGCTTTTACCTTTAAAAATCTTAATTAACTGTTCACAAAGTAATTCAGTCTCTGGTCTTGGAATTAAAGTATTTTGATTAACAAAAAAATCTTTACTCCAAAATTCACGCTTTTTAAGAATATAAGCAATAGGCTCTTTCTTTGTTCTTCTTAATATAAGTTTATTAAAATTATTTATAACTTTTTCTGAAACACTTTGGTTTGAATTTATTATTAATTTTTCTCTTTGTGATTTTAGAATATCAGAGAGAATTAATTCTGAGTCTAAAACATGTGTTTTAATGCTATTAGATTTTAAAATTTTTGATCCATTTGCTAGAAGATTTGAAATATTCATAATTATAAATTTTTTAATTTTAAATCTTGTTCTTTAAGCCTTAAACTTTCATTCATCTCTTCATGAATTTCCCCACTTAAAAATTCATCTAACTTATGTAATGTTAAATTAATTCTATGATCTGTAACTCTTCCTTGAGGAAAATTATAAGTTCTTATTCTCTCTGATCGATCTCCCGTTCCAATTTGGCTTTTCCTATTATCGGCACGCTCTTGGTCTTTTTTTCTTTTTTCTGCTTCATAAACTCTTGATCTTAATATTTTCAAAGCTTTAGCCTTATTTTTATGTTGTGATTTTTCATCTTGCTGACTAACAACCACTCCTGTCGGAAGGTGAGTAATTCTAACAGCACTATCTGTTGTATTGACTGATTGACCACCTGGACCACCGGATCTAAATACATCAATTCTTAAATCAGAATCTTTAATTTGAATATCAACTTCCTCAGCTTCAGGTAAAACTGCAACCGTTGCTGCGGAAGTATGAACTCTGCCCTGCGTTTCTGTGGTTGGAACTCTTTGAACCCGGTGTACTCCAGACTCATATTTCAAATAAGAATAAATATCACTACCGCTTACTGAAAAAATAACTTCTTTGAATCCACCCGCCTCACTTTTTGAAATACTGATAATATCTAATTTCCATTTTTTTTTAGAACAAACTTTCTCATACATTCTGAACAAATCAGCACAGAAAAGAGATGCTTCTAATCCACCTGTTCCAGCTCTAATCTCAACTATAGCATTCTTATTATCGTCTTCATCCTTAGGCAATAAGAATACCTTTAATTTTGTTGTGTATGATGTTTTTTTTTCTTTCAAAACTTCCAATTCCTTTTCTGCTAAATTTTTCATTTCACCATCACTACTTTTGTCATTTAATATTTGCTCAAGGTCTTTCTGATCTTGATCAAATTTTAGATATTCTCTTGCAAAAATAATGATGTTTCCTAAATCCGAGTATTCTTTGGACTTTTGGGCAAAAGTTTTTGGATCAATAGAGCCAGTTGACAATTCTTTTTCCAAAGAATCGTGTTTTATTACCAGATCTTTAACCTTATCTAATGGGATCATTATTTAATTAACTTTTTCTTTAACTTTATCTTCAACTAATTGAACAATTTTTTGTATAATATCAGCGCTTGGAACCTTTGTGTGTGGTACTCCAGAGAGATATATTAAATTATTATCTTGCCCACCTCCGGTTAATCCTATTTCTGTTTGGGCAGCTTCACCCGGACCATTGACTACACATCCAATGATAGACAAAGTAACAGGTGTTTTAATGTGAGCTAATTTTTTTTCCAAGATTTTTACTGTTTCTATTACTGGAAAAGCCTGTCTTGCACATGATGGACAAGAAACTATTTGCACTCCTCTTGATCGAATATTTAAAGATTTTAAAATTTCATATCCTGCTTTTATTTCTTCAACAGGATCTGCAGACAATGAAACTCTAATAGTATCTCCTATACCTTGCATTAGTAACCTTCCTATTCCAATTGAAGATTTTATGCTTCCAGTCAAAAGCCCACCTGCTTCTGTAATACCAACGTGTAAAGGATAATCACAAGCCTCGGATAATTGTTCATAAGATTTAACAGCTAAAAATACATCTGAGGATTTAACGCTAATTTTAAAATTAAAAAAATCATTATCCTCCATTAATTTTATATTATACATTGCGCTTTCAGTTAAAGCTTCTGGACAAGGTTCTTTGTATTTTTCTAATAAAGTTTTATCTAAAGATCCTGCGTTAACTCCAATTCTTATAGAACAATTATAATCTTTTGCTGCTTTGATAATTTCTATGACTCGTTGACTTGAGCCTATATTTCCTGGATTAATTCTTAAACAACTTGCCCCCATTTTTGCAGCTTCAATTGCTCTTTTATGATGAAAATGTATGTCTGCTACAATTGGAACATTTACTTCTTTAACAATATCTTTAAGTGCTTTTGTTGAGTCTTCATCTGGACAGGATACTCTAACTATATCTGCCCCAGCATTTTCTAATTCTATAATTTGCTTTATTGTTGCAGCAACATCAGTTGTTAAAGTATTAGTCATAGACTGGACAGAAATAACAGAATCCCCACCAACAGGAACTTTTCCAACCATTATTTGTCTAGTTTTTTTTCTTTTTATTATTCTATGAGGTCTTATTTCCATAAAATTAATCTAAATTAAAAACTGAATGAAGTTTTTTTACAGCTTTATTAGTTTGTTTCTCATTTATGATTACAGATATTTTAATTTCAGATGTTGAAATTGCTAAAATATTGATTTTCTCCTGAGCTAATGACCTGAACATTTTATAAGTTACTCCAGGAGTTGTGATCATACCTGCTCCAACTATTGAAACTTTTGATACTTTTTTATCAGAGCTGATTGATTTATATTTTACCTTTTTTTTATTAGATTTTATTAATTTTATAGCCTTGTTAAGATCGTTTCTTTTTAAGGTAAAAGTTAAATCTGTTTTTTTCCCATCTGGAGATATGTTTTGAATTACCATATCTACATTTATTGAATTTTTACCTAAAGGTTCAAATATGTCTGCAGCCACTCCGGGTTTATCTTGGACATCCAAAAGAGTGACTTTTGCGTCATCTTTAGAATAAGTTACTCCTGTAATTACTTTATTATAGTCAATACTTTCAGGCCCAAAAATTTTAGTACCTTCTTTATTTGAAAAAGTAGATCGAACATGTAAAGGCAAATCATAGATCATCGCCGTTTGAACAGCAGATGATTGCATTACTTTGGCACCAAGAGATGACATTTCAAGCATCTCTTCATAAGAAATTTTGTTAATTTTTTTTGCTTTTGGAAAATACCTTGGGTCAGTGGAATAAACGCCTTCTACATCGGTATAAATTTCACAAAAATCTGTTTTAAATATTTTTGCTATGGCAACAGCTGTGGCATCAGACCCACCTCTTCCAATGGTTGTTATATCTCCTTGCTCAGATATTCCCTGGAACCCTGGAATTATAGCTATCCCTTTATTTGTTAAGAAATTATTAACTTTATCTATATTCATATTTATAATTCTAGAATTATTATGTTCGCCACTTGTCAAAATAGGTATTTGCCAACCCATAAAACTTTTTGACTTAATACCTAAGTTATTCAATGCTCCTGCTAGTAAAGCTGAAGTGACCTGCTCTCCAGATGCTAATAAAACATCTAATTCTCTTTTGTTGAAATTCTTACTAATTTGTTCAGAATGTTTTATTAATTCATTAGTTTTTCCCGCCATTGCAGAGACTACAGCAATAATTTTATCTCCTTTTAAGAATTTTTTTTTTAAAATCTTTGCGACAGATATAATTTTTTCTACACTGCCAACAGAAGTGCCACCAAATTTAACAACTATTTTTGCCATATTTAAAATTTTATTTTTAGATATAAATATCTTAATTTAGTAAATTAACAAGAATTTGTAAGATAGATTAATGAGTACAATAAATAAAGATGAAATTGCAAAGTTCACGAAGATGGCTGACGAGTGGTGGGATATTAATGGAAAATTTAAACCCCTACATATGTTTAATCCAACAAGAATTGAATACATTTTAGATGTTTGCTCAAAGCATTTTGGACTAGATTTAAATAAAATTGCCCCTTTAAAAAATATAAAGATTTTAGATATTGGTTGTGGAGGAGGATTAATTAGTGAGCCAATGGCAAGATTAGGAGCTTCTGTTACAGGTATAGATGCTTCACATAAAAATATTGAAATAGCAAAATTACATGCGAAAAAGAATAATTTAAAGATTAATTATATAAATTCAGAGCCTGAAAAATTAAAAGATAGAAATAAATTTGATATAATTTTAAATTTAGAAGTTGTTGAACATGTAGAAGACTTAGATCTTTATTTAAAATCTTGTTTTGAACTTTTAAAGCCAACAGGAATTATGTTCACAGCAACCATTAATCGAACTCTTACCTCTTATGTCAAAGCTATTATTGGAGCCGAGTATATATTACGATGGTTACCAATTGGAACCCATGACTGGAACAAGTTTATTAAACCAGAAGAGCTTGAAAAAAAACTTACAGATCTTAATTTTTCGATAACTAATTTAACAGGACTAAGTTTTAATCCTATTTTTCAAGAATGGAAACGGTCAAAGGATGTATCTGTTAATTATATAATTACTTCAAAAAAAAACTAATTATCTTTATTACTATCAATCCAGGGAATACTTGCCAGCTCTATCCCTTCCTCTTCTAGTTCTAACCTCTCTTTTAAACTAGCAGTTCCATAGATATTTTTATTTTTTTTATTATCATAATAAATCTCTCTAACTTCTCTTGGGAATCTATCGCCAACAAACTCAAAATTTTTTTCTATATATTTTTTAACTTTTAATAAATTTTTTTTAAATTTAGCAAACTCTTTGTTATTATTTTTAATTTCTATAGAATTTTTAGATAATACGTTAGGTGACATTATAGATTTATCTACATCCTTGGTTTTACAAAAAATACACTCGATTAATTTTTTCTTTTTTAACTTTTCATATTCAAGTGAGTCTGAAAACCAACTTTCAAATTCATGATTATCTTTGCACTTCAAAAGGTATTTGATCATTAGTTGAATAGTTAGTTATTAATTATTTTTTTTCAACTCTAGCTTCTTCTGTAGTGGGCATTGATATCAATGTAATCATGAGTAAAATCGCAGGTATAACATTCAAATTCATCCCTGCCTTGTCTCAAATCAACTTCAATATAAATTGAGTCCCATTTCATATACTCTTGTAATTTTTCCTCATTATAAGTTGGAGAAATTTTTCCTTTTTCAGCCACAATAAAATCTCCAATCTTAATAATTAATTTTTTTTGATCAACTTTTTCTCCAGATTTTCCTACTCCCATTAAAATTCTTCCCCAGTTTGGATCTTCACCAGCTACGGCCGTTTTTACTAATGGTGAATTAGCAATAGCAAAAGCAATTTTTTTTGCTCTTTCTTTCGTCTTTGAATTAATCACTTTTACAGTAATAAATTTTTTGGCTCCCTCTCCATCTACAACTATTTGCTTGGCCAAATCTAAACAAACTGTTTTTAAAGCTTTCTCAAATTTTAAAAATTCTTTGCTTGAGATGTCATTAAGATTTTTATTTTTTACTTTTTTGGTTGCAAATATTGCCACCATATCATTCGTAGAAGTATCACTATCAATTGTAATAGCGTTGAACGTGTTTGTTAAAACTTTATTTAAATATTTATTTAAGTTTACTGAGGAAATATCTGCATCAGTAAATATGAATGAAAACATAGTTGCTAAATTTGGAGCTATCATTCCTGAACCTTTTGCTATTCCGGCAATTCTAACTTTTTTGTCACCTAATTTAATTTCTATAAAAGCAACTTTTGGTCTTGTATCTGTGGTCATTATAGCTGAAGCTACTTTCATCCAAATCAATTTATTTTGATTAATTCTCAAATTAGAAACTAAATTAGTTATATTTTTATTTATTTTTTCTACGGGAAATTTCTCTCCAATAACTCCGGTTGAGGCAAATAATAAATCTTTTATTTTTGTTTTTTCATAACCATTTTCTATTTCGATTTTTTTTAGATTTTCCACCAAATTTTTTGCAATTTCGTCCAACCCTTTAATTCCTTGATCACCAGTAAAGGTATTTGCATTCTTGGTGTTAACAATTAAAGCTTTAATATTATTTTTTGTATTTTCTCTATTCCAAGTTATAGACTCAGAGACAACAGAATTTTGTGTATAGGCAACTGCATAATTTGCACCCTCTGGAAAATAAAATAGAGATAAATCATCTCTGCCATTTTTATACAAATCAGCAGAAACAGATGAGACTTGTAAACCTTCAATATGTTTGACTTCTTGAAAATCACCCATTTTTGATATTTTTTTATCTCTATTAAAAAAATTTATAGTCATAATTACTGTTTAATTTTAAATTTAAATACATATATAGAGTGTAATAATAAAGTTACTAACCTGCTAATATGAATTTAATAACGAGAGCATTAAATAAAATTTTTAAAACTGGCAATCAAAAAGAATTAGACAGGATAAAGCCACTTATCGAAGCAATAAATAATCAAGAGGTCAATTTTAAAGCTTTAAAAGATGAGGAATTTAAAGAAAAAACCTTTTTGTTAAAAAAAAATATTCAAGAAGGAAGAAAAATTGACTCTATAATACCAGAAGCTTTTGCTTTGGTAAGAGAATCAGCAAAAAGAGTTCTTAATGAACGTCATTACGACGTCCAGTTAATTGGCGGTATTTTTTTACATGAAGGTAAAATTGCAGAAATGAAAACTGGAGAAGGAAAAACTTTAGTTTCTACTTTGCCTGCTTACTTGAATGCTTTAGCCGGTAAAGGAGTCCATGTAGTAACAGTTAATGATTATCTTGCAAAAAGAGACTCGGAATGGATGGGTAAAGTTTTTAATTTTACAGGATTATCTACTGGATGCATAACTAATGAATTAGAAGACGAAGAAAGAAAGAAAAATTATAATTGTGATATTACGTACGCAACTAATAATGAACTTGGTTTTGATTATTTAAGAGATAACATGAAATACGATCTTGCTGAAATGGTACAGCGAGATCATCATTATTGTATAGTTGATGAAGTAGATAGTATCTTGATTGATGAGTCTAGAACTCCTTTAATTATTTCAGGCAGAAGTGAAGATAAAAGTAATTTTTATATTTTAGCTAATAAATTTATAAATAAACTACAAAAAACTGATTATGAAATAGATGAAAAAAATAAAAATGCAATTTTAACTGATGTAGGTATTGATAAAATAGAAAAATTAGCAATTCATGAAGGAATTTTAAAAAATAATAATTTTTATGATCCTGAAAATTTAAATTTAGTCCACCACGTAAATCAAGCTTTAAAAGCAAATTTTTTATTCAATAAAGATGTCGATTATATTGTTAGAGAAAATAAAGTTCAGATCATTGATGAATTTACTGGAAGAGTTTTGGGTGGAAGGAGATTTTCAGATGGATTACATCAATCTATTGAGGCTAAAGAAAATGTTGAAATTCAAGAGGAGAATCAAACACTAGCATCAATAACTTATCAAAATTATTTTAGGTTATATAAAAAATTATCTGGAATGACAGGAACAGCATTGACTGAGGCAGAAGAATTTTTTGATATTTATAAACTAAATGTTGTGGCTATTCCAACTAATAGGCCAATGATAAGGAAAGATTATAATGATCAAATATTTAGAACTGAGAAAGAAAAATATTTAGCTATTACAAATAAAATAATTGAATGTCACTCTACAGGACAGCCTGTATTGGTTGGTACGACAAGTATAGAAAAATCAGAGAAAATTTCAAAAAACCTTAACGAAAAAAAAATTAAGCATAGTGTTCTAAATGCTAAACAACATGAAAAAGAAGCTAAAATAGTTGCTGAAGCTGGTAAAATTGGAGCAATCACCATTGCAACAAATATGGCTGGAAGAGGAACCGACATTCAGCTTGGTGGAAATAAAGATTTTAAAGATGATGATAACCAAAAAAATTCTGAACAAATCTTAGAAGATAAAAATAAAGTTAAATCTCTTGGCGGTTTATTTATTATTGGAACAGAAAGACATGAAAGTAGAAGAATAGATAATCAATTAAGAGGTAGATCAGGAAGGCAGGGTGATCCTGGAAGTTCTATTTTTTACATAAGTCTTGAAGATGAATTAATGAGAATATTTGGCGCAAATTCAATTGATGGAATGTTAAAAAAACTGGGTCTTAAAGAAAATGAGTCTATTGATCATCCATGGATCAACAAAGCTATGGAAAGAGCACAACAAAGAGTTGAGGGAAGAAATTTTGATATTCGAAAAACTTTAATAAAATTTGATGATGTAATGAATGATCAAAGACAAGTAATCTTTTCTCAAAGATTAAAAATATTAAAAAGTACAGATATAGCGGATACTCTAAAGTCTTTTTTGGATGAAGTTATTAATGACTTGTTGAAAGTTAAAAAAATTTATCAAACTACAAATGATAAAAATATATTTCTTAGCAGTATTAAAAATATCTCTGGTAACGTTATGAGTGATGATGAATTAATTAATCTAGCCAGCGATGATGACAATCAATTCAAAGAAAAAATTCAAAATCTCTTTAATTCAAAACATAAAGAAAGAATAAGTCTAGTTGGAGTAAATGAAAATAATGATATTGAAAAGAGAATATTTTTACAAATAATTGATTTTTCCTGGAGATCTCATCTGCAGTATTTAGAGCAACTCCGTCAAGTAATTGGTCTGAGAAGTTATGGCCAAAAAGATCCTCTTTCTGAATTTAAAAAAGAAGCTTTTTCACTATTTGAAGGTCTGCTTGAGAAAATAAAGGTAGATGTAATTAAATTTATGCTCAATTTAAATATTATCGTTTCTCAAGAAAAAAAAGTTGAAAATAAAACACAATCTAAAATTCCTGAGCAATGTCTTTTAAAAACAATGAAAGGCCAAAAAATTCAAAGAAACGAGAAATGTGAAGCAACAGGGAAAAAATTTAAAAACTGTTGTGGTGCTAATTTGTAATTATTTTTTTAGGGATTTAAAAGCTTTTAACGCTTCATTTCTTGCTTCTTCATGAATCACTATCGGCTTTGGATAAGTTTTTCCAAGCTCAAATCCTTTAACACTTAAATCTAACTCCCATGGTTTGTGCAAAAATTCTTTAGGCAGATTTGAAATTTCTGGTATCCATTTTTTTACGTAATTGCCCTCTGGATCAAATTTTTCTCCCTGCAAGATGGGATTAAAAATTCTAAAGTAAGGCGCAGCATCCGCTCCGCATCCAGCTACCCACTGCCAACCAGCAACATTATTGGCTTCGTTAAAATCAAGCAAAGAATCTCTAAAAAATTTTTCTCCTTCCGTCCAATTAATTCTAAGATGTTTAACTAAAAATGAAGCAGTAATCATACGCACTCGATTATGCATCCAGCCAGTTTCATATAGTTCTCGCATACCTGCATCTACTATGGGATATCCGGTCAAGCCTTGTTTCCATGCGTTCAAATGTTTTTTATTATTTTGCCATGGAAATTTATCAAACTCTTTTCTTAAATTTCCTTTTAACATTTGAGGAAAATAATTTATTAAACTATGACTAAATTCTCTCCAACCTAACTCGTTAATATATTTTCTATACCCATTACTTTTTCTTTCTATTTTTTGTGTTTCTTCCCAGATGGTTTCAACATGAATTTGTCCAAATGCTAAATATGGAGAAATTTTAGAAGTTCCTTTCACGCCTGGAATATCACGATTAGAACCATAATCGGATATTTCATTTTTAATAAACTCTCTTATATTTAATAATGCCTCTGACTCAGATGGTTTCCAATATTTTTCGAATTTTGGGTACCATTTAATTTTAGGTAAAATATTATTTATCTTTATTGAATTTTTAGAAAAATTTATTTTCGAAGATTTAGATTTTACAGTATTTTTTTTATGATGATCTTTATCTAAATAATATTTTTCTGCTGTTTTCCAAAAAGGTGTAAAAACCTTAAAAGGTGTTCCATCATTTTTTTTTATTTCATTAGCTTCATTTAATAAATTTCCTTTAAATATCTTGTATTCAATTTTATTTTCTAATAACAAATTTGAAATTTTTTGATCAAAATTTAAATAATTGGGTTCATAAATTTTATTCCAATAAATAGAAAAGTTTTTTTGATTTAAAATAGTTTTAAAACCCTCTTGATAGCTCTCACATTCTATAATTTCTAGATTAATATTTTTTTTATCCAAATCATTTTTAAAATTTTCTAAAGATTTAAATAACCACCACTTTTGGGCTCGTCTATCTTCAAAAAGCTTTTTTTTGTAAAAATAAATTGTTATTACTTTCTCGTGATTTTGAGATGCATAAGCTAGCGCATCATTTCTTGTTAATCTAAAATCTTCTCTTAACCAAAAAATTCCTATTCGACTGTCCATATGCCATATTACTGCTTAGGATATTTATAAAAAGTAAAAAGAGGTGGTGGCCTTGGTAAGAATCGCACTTACGACACATACCTTTTCAGGGTACTGCTCTACTACTGAGCTACAAGGCCTAAAATCTAAAAGTAATTCTACCTTTAGTTAAATCGTAAGGTGTCATTTCTACCATTACTTGATCGCCCGCCAAAACTCTTATTCTATTCTTTCTTAATTTTCCAGCCGTGTGGGCTAAAATCTCGTGGTTGTTTTCTAATTTAACTCTAAACATCGCGTTAGGTAAAAGTTCAGTTACTTTTCCCTTAAATTCTAATGTTTCTTGTTTGGCCAATTATTTTCCTTTTTTGTTTAATCTTATTTTAATAGAATTCGCATGTCCTTCAAGATTTTCATAATTTGCTAGATTTATAACTGATAAACCTAATCTTTCAATACCTGTTTTACTCATTTTAATAACTGATCTTCTTTTTAAAAAATCATAAACTGAAAGTCCGGATGAAAATCTTGCTGATCCTGATGTAGGTAAGACATGATTAGGTCCAGCTAAATAATCACCTGCTGCTTCCGGAGAATATGGGCCTAAAAAAATGGATCCAGCATTCTCAATCTTATTTAAAATATTTTTTGATTTTTTAAGAAATATTTCTAAATGTTCTGGGGCAATTAAATTGATTATATTAACTAATGTTACTTTGCTTTTAACTAAAATAGCTATCCCATAATTTTTTAAACTCTTAGAGGCTATAATTTTTTTTGGTAGATTTTTTACCTGTTCTTCTAGTTCAAAATTTACTTTTTTTAATAATTCTAAATTGTCTGCTAATAGTATTGATTGCGATGTTTCATCATGCTCTGCTTGGGCAATTAAATCAGCGGCAATCCATTTTGGATTTGAAAATTTATCTGCAACTATAGTGACTTCAGATGGTCCAGCAATCATATCGATTCCCACATCTCCAAATACAATTTTTTTTGCCATAGCTACATATGCATTTCCAGGACCTACGATTTTATCTACTTTCTTAATTGTCTGAGTACCATATGCCATTGCTGCAATTGCTTGCGCTCCTCCAATTTTATAAATTTCTTTAACTTTACATTTTTGTGCAGCATAAATTACTGCTGGATTATATTTGTTGTCCATTGAGGGTGTTGCCATATAAATTTCTTTTGAACCTGCAACTAAAGCTGGTATGCAATTCATTAATACTGAGCTGGGGTAACTCGCTAATCCACCTGGAACATATACTCCTATCTTATTAATTGCATTGTTTTTATAAGATAACTGGTTATTGAAACTGTCTTTGTAAGAAAAAGTTTGTAATTTTTGTTTTTTATGAAAGTTTAAAATTCTGTTAAATGCTAAATCAATTGCGTTTTTTGTTTTTTTATCTAATTTTTTTATTATTTTTTGTTTTTCTAAATTAGTAAATTTTAATCTAGTTAATGAAATATTTTTAATTTTAGAATATTTTTTTTCATACTTTATTAAAGCCTTATCTTTATTTCTTTTTATATCATTTATAATTGTTTTAACTTTTAAGTCTAAATTACTGTTTTTAGCTGTTCTTTTTTGTAAAACTAATTCTAGATTTTCTAAAAAATTTTTTTTATTTGCTTTGAATATTTTTAACATTTTAAAATTCGTGTTTTGGTGTTGTTTTGCTCTCCCAAGGCATACCCTGATCATCTAGGGTGACATCTATAACCTCGGCATTAATTTTAATTATTGAGTCCCCAGAAAAAATTAATTTAATTTCATAGCTTTTATCAGGCAACAAATTGCTTTCAATAGTCAAAAAATCAAGAAAATTATCTTTCTTACCTATATCAATGTTTTTTGAAACAACGCTAATAACATTATCAAATTTTAATACAGTTCGAATTCTTTTATTTTTTCTAAATACACCTTTTTCTACATCCTCCCACATAAACCTATTTAATTGAATTAAAAAAATTCTATTTCTTCTTAAATTTGCAATATCTTTTGTATAGACAATCGCATCTTGGAGATGAGCTGAAATTACTCTTAAATCACTATCAGAAGTTGCTAAAAGTTTTAAATTTGTCACTTTCATTTTAAACCCTTTGAATATTGGCTTTACAGTTTTTTAGTTTTCTTTCTAAATTTTCATAACCTCTATCAAGATGATAAACTCTATTGATTATAGTCCGATTGTCAGCGGCTAAAGCAGCTAAAACTAAACTTACTGAAGCTCTTAAATCTGTAGCCATAACCTCTGCTCCAGATAAATTAACTGGACCATCAATTGTTGCCTCATTATTTTTTATGGTAATTTTTGCCCCCATCCGTCTAAGTTCTGGAACGTGCATAAATCTATTTTCAAATATTTCCTCTTTTATTTTTGAAACACCTTTTGCTTTAGACATTAAGACCATTATTTGAGCTTGTAAATCTGTTGGAAAGCCTGGGTAAGGTTCAGTCTTAATATTAATTTTTTTTAAATTCTTAGTTTCAAAAACAGTTATCTTGTTTTTTTCTACTTTCATCTTCACTCCCATTTTTTTTAATAACCTTAACTCTGTTTTAATAATTGTGGGTTGAACTTTTAAAATATTAATTCTATTTCCTGCGAGTGCACCAGCAATTATATAGGTTCCAAGTTCTATTCTATCAAAAATAATTTCATGGTCTAAAGGTTTAAATTCTTTTACTCCAATAATTCTAATTTTTCTATTACCTGTGAAGCTAATATTACAACCCATTTTTTTTAAAAAAATTATCATATCTTGAATTTCTGGCTCGATTGCACAATTCGATAAAATTGTTTCACCTTTTGCACTTACAGCCGCAAGGATTGCATTTTCTGTGGCACCTACAGAGATAGAAGGAAATCGAATTTTATTTCCTTTTAAGCCATTTTTTGCAGTTGCATAGATATACCCATTTTTAATTTTAATTTTGGCACCAAGTTTTTCCAATGCGAATAAATGTAGATTAACTGGTCTTGTGCCTATTGCACATCCGCCTGGAAGTGAAACTTTTGCTTTTTTAAATTTAGCTAATAATGGTCCTAAAACTAAAACACCTGCTCTCATAGTTTTTAATAATTTATAAGGTGCTATAGTTTTTAAATTTTTATTTGAATAAATAATTAATTTTTTTTTACTTAGATCAGCTTTTATTTTTAACCCCACAAATTTTAAAAGTTCTATCATTGTGGAAACATCTTTTACAAAAGGAACATTCTTAAGTGTGGTTTTGTTATTATTTAAAATTGTTGCAGCTAAGATCGGTAGAGAAGCGTTTTTAGAACCAGAAATAGTAATAGATCCAGAAAGTTTTTTTTTTCCTTTGATGATAAGTTTTTGCATCAAATATAAAACTTATACTTTAGGTAAAGTAACCCCTTTTTGTTTCATATATTTGCCTTTTCTATTAGCATAAGTTACTTGGGGCTTTTCATTTCCCTTTATAAAGACAAACTGAGCAACACCTTCGTTCGCATAAATTTTTGCTGGTAAGGGAGTAGTATTTGAAAACTCTAGCGTTACATGACCTTCCCAACCAGGTTCTAACGGAGTAACATTTACTATAATACCACATCTCGCATAAGTAGATTTACCAAGGCAAATGACAAGAACATCCTCGGGAATTTTAAAATATTCCATAGTTCTTGCTAACGCAAAAGAATTAGGTGGAATGATACATTCTTTTCCAATTTTAGTTACAAAACTCTCTTTTTTAAAAACTTTTGGATCCACTATCCCTGAATTAACGTTAGTAAAAATTTTAAATTCATTTGAAACCCTAGCATCATAACCATAAGAAGAAAGTCCAAAAGATATTTTTCCTTTTCTCACTTGTTTTGAGACAAATGGCTTGATCATACCACTCTTAGTAGCCATAGTTTTAATCCACTTGTCTGATAAAACGCTCATTCTTTTCTTCTATCTTTTTTTCTTTAAACTTTTTTCTTTTTTTTAAATTTAATCTTAATGCAATTTCCCTTTTGACAAGTCGAGCATCTTTCTTAACCCGATCTTTAATCATTAAAATTAATCTTTATCAGGATTAGTTAGATCTTCAAGAGTTATAGGTTTGTCGATATCATGCATCTTTGTTTCATTGCTTGACGATGACTCATTAGATTTTCTCGCTCTTCTCTCTTCAATACGAGCTTTTCTTTTGGCTTCCTTTTTCATAGCTTTTTCGCCTCTAGTAGATTTGTAGTCGTAGTGAATACCCATTTTGACTCCTGCATTAATATTTCAATTTTACTTTGTAGATTGATAATATGCAAGTCTCTAATAATGTATAAATTTTTACTAATTAAAAAAGCCCATATAGCTCAGTAGGAAGAGCATTTCCATGGTAAGGAAAAGGTCGCCTGTTCGATTCAGGCTATGGGCACCAATTTATTTTTTTTTTATTAAAATAAAAATTAGAGATAATATTACAGCTACCAAAACATCAAAAAAAGGCTTTGCGGCGGGAAAACCATAATTCCATAATATAACTAATACAAGCCATAATAACCAAAAATAAATCTCTTTTTTTTTATTATCATTTTTCATTGAAATAAATAATTAATTTTTATTAAAAAATTTTCTTTTTATAAAAATTCCA
>VTPM01000015.1 GCA_008638125.1 Pelagibacteraceae bacterium | reverse complement strand
AAATCTTTTAAATAATCATGTTTATCTTTTTTTCCAGTAACGGCATGAACTGTGTATCCCATTTTATTCAAAACCATTACTGCAACGCTTCCAACACCGCCTGTTGCACCCGTCACCAAAACATCTTTAACTTTTTCACCTAATAATAATTCCTCTTTAGCTTTAATTGCAAAAGCACATAGTAGAGCAGTCAAACCAGCTGTCCCCATCATCATTGATTGATGATTAGTTAAATTGTTTGGAGCTTTAACTAAAAAATCTGCATTAACTTTTGCGTATTGAGAAAATCCACCGTAATAAATTTCTCCAACTCTAAATCCTGTAAGAATTACTCTATCGCCTTTTTTAAATTTATTATCTTCACTTTCTTCAACTACGCCTGAGAAATCAATACCTGGAACAAAAGGATAATTTTTAACAATTCTGCCACCATCTTTTAAGATTAATGCGTCTTTGTAATTTAAACCAGAATAATCAATTTTAACTAATACATTTCCATCTTTTAGTTGAGTAGTATCTAATTCTGAAATTTTTCTAGAAAATTCATTATTTTGGTTATCGATAACGATAGCTTTAAATTTTTTTGACATAAAAATATTATTTTGAAATTAATCTTAAATATCTATTTTGAAAACTTAGATCGTCCTTAAATGAACCTAAAAAATAATTCGTTACTGTGGTAGCTTTTTCCTTCTTAATTCCCCGCATTGTCATGCATTGATGAGCAGCATCAATTGTTACAGCTACTCCTTTAGCATCAAGACCCGTCATTAGAGTATTTGCTATTTGCATAGTTAATCTCTCTTGTGTTTGTAATCGCTTAGAAAAAATTTCAACAGTTCTAGCAAGTTTGCTTAAGCCAACGACTTTAGTTTTTGGAATATACGCTACATGTGCCACTCCAATAATAGGAGCCATATGATGTTCGCAATGGCTTTCTAAAGATATGTTTTTTTCAATCACCATATCGTCATAACCATCAACATCTCCAAAAGTTTTTTTAAGTTCAATTATTGGATCTTGTTGATAGCCTTTGAAATATTCTTTAAATGCTTTAACAACTCTTTTTGGGGTTTCTAATAACCCTTCTCTATTAGGATCCTCACCTATCCATTGTAAAATAGTTTTAAAAGCTTCTTCAGCTTGTTGATCCGTTATTTGATCTTTGTTTATTAGAGTTTTATCTGTATCTTTAACTAGTTTCATAAAAAGAGATCATTTTTACAGTACATGAAACACTAAAGCAAATTGCTATTTAACAGTTTTTTCATTATTTTACGCGAATGTTTAAAAAACGAAAGAGCATCTTTGAAGTTGAAGAAGGAAAGTTTCTATCACCAAAATTCGACAGCAAAGGTTTAATTCCAGTTGTCACTACAGATTATAAGAATGGAGACGTTCTTATGGTGGGCTATATGAATAAAATTGCATTTAAAAAAACTATAGAAACTAAAGAAGCTCATTATTGGAGTAGATCAAGAAAAGCAGTTTGGCATAAAGGAAAAACAAGCGGTTTTGTGCAAAAAGTAAAAGATTTAAGAATTGATGATGATCAAGACGCTGTTTGGTTAAAAGTTGATATAGGTACAGGCGCTAGTTGCCATGTTGGTTATAGATCTTGTTTTTACAGATCTGTCCCTCTTGGAAAAATTAAAAAAGGTAAAAATATAAAAATGAAGTTTAAAGAAGGTAAGAAAAAATTTAATCCAGACAAAGTTTACAAAGGTCAACCCAATCCAACAAAGTTATAGATTTAATGAAAATCCTTAGTCCGTTTGGTCCAAAAATTGCTAAACTTAAATTTTCAAATTCAGTTATTAAGAAGATAAATACTGAAGTAGACAAAATAGTTGCACAAAAAAAATTATCCAAAAAATATGACTATTCAAAAAAACTTGTAGGTCAAGTTAAACAAGAAATTGAATTACCAAAAATATTCATCAAAAAAAATCTTGATAAACTTATAACTAATTCAATCCGAAGCTTTATAAAATCTACTACTGGTAAAAATATTAAGAAAGTAAAAATCAAAAATTTATGGGTAGTTAATCAATACGCCAATGAATATAATCCAGTTCATTATCATGATGGACATATCTCTGGAGTGGGATATTTAAAAATTCCAAAAAACTTATTCAAAAGTAAAAAATCTTTAGAAACCAATGGATCCATTGACTTTATTAATGGAAATAAAATGTTTTTAAATGACAGTATTCATAATCATAAACCTAAGGTTGGTGATGTAATTTTGTTTCCAAACTATTTAATGCACACTGCTTATCCATTTTCTGTTAAAGGTGAGAGAAGATCTTTTTCCTTTAATGTAGAAATTGACGATCAAATTGCTAATGTTTTTAAAAAATGAGTGAAATTCAACAAAAAAATGTTTTTGGAGAACCTTTAGAGGATTGCTCAAAAGATCCTGTAACAGGTTGGTATAGAGATGGCTGTTGTAATACTGATGATGCAGACCGTGGATTTCACACTGTTTGTGCAAAAGTAACTGATAAATTTTTATTATGGTCTAAAAAAGTTGGTAACGATTTAATTACCCCACATCCTGAATTTGGTTTTCCTGGATTAAAACACGGAGACTCATGGTGTGTATGTGCTACTTGGTTTGCTAGAGCTATTGAAGAGGATGCTGCTTGTTCCATCTATCTTAAAAAAACAAATATTAAGACTTTAGAACTTATTCCTTTAGAAAAATTGAAAAAACACGCTTTAGATTTATCTTAAAGCTTATCTATAATTACTTTTAATTCCTCAAACTCTTCGCAATTACATTTTCGTAAAACTTCTAATCTCTCTTTTGCTAGATCAATTCTATTTGTTTTTACGTATAATTCACCAAGATATTCATTGATGCCATTATGATCAGGCTTAATGGAAAGACCTGCTAAATAATATTTCTCTGCCTCATCATACTTTTGCATTTTTCTAAAAGTAAAACCTAGATAATTAAGAATATCAGGATTATTTTGATCTTTGTTGTTTGCTTCAATTAATTTGCTATTAGCATTAACATATAGCTTTAAAGCTTTATCAGCTTGCCCTTTTTCATCTAATTTTTTTGCTCTATTTACTAATCTCTCAGCCTCTTTATACAAATCAGGCTCAGAAGAACTTCCTCCACCATCACCCGCTGCAAATAAAGTTTGCGATAACAAACAAAATGAAATGATGTAAAAAATCTTTTTTATCATATTACGCTATTGAGGACCTTCCCCCATCAACTCCAATAATTTGCCCTGTAATCCAGGAACTATCTTTACTAAGTAAAAAACTTGCTAGTGCAGAAAAATCTATACCTTCTCCAATTCTTTTTAAAGGATGAAGTTTTGCAATACCTTCTGCTATTTTTTCATTTTTAAGTAAAAACTCTGCAATTTTAGATTTAGTTAAACTAGGAGCGATACAATTAACTCTAACGTTTGGTGCAAACTCTGCAGCTAATGAAACTGTCAATCCCTCAATGGCAGCTTTAGCAGAGGAAATAATACTATGGTTTGTGAATCCTTTTCTTGCAGCTACAGTTGAAAAAAGAACAATCGATCCATTGTTAGCTTTTAAATTTTCATGCATAACTCTAATGATTTCAGTGGCAGATATTAAATTTAAATTAAAAGTTTTAATAAAATCCTCTTTTTTGGAAAGCTTTAATGGCTTTAAATCTATTGATCCCACACAATGAGCTAATCCATTTATTGGTGTATCTCCTAGATCATCTTGTACTTTTTTTGCAAAATTATCGTCTAAAACATCCGTAACTGAAAAAGTAGAATTGAGTTCGCTGGCTAGTCTTTCAACTTCAGCTTGGTTTCTTGCAACAAGATGAACTTCTGATCCATTGCTAACAAGTTTTTTTGCAATAGATGATCCAATGGCTCCAGTCGCACCAATAATTATTTTTTTCATAACCTAATTTAACATGAAAAATATCTTTTTAAAGGTAAGTATTGTCACCCCAAGAAGGTAAATGTATCATTAAGTATGAAGTTATTTCTTATTTTGGGTAATCAATTATTTGACCTAAAATATATCCAAAAATATTCAGACCATGAATTTTTTATGTGTGAAGATTTAGGTCTATGTACTTATGAAAAACATCATAAACAAAAAATTTTATTTTTTTTATCCTGTATGCGTTCTTATGCAGATGAACTTAAAAAAAATAATCTAAAGATTAATTATTTAAACATAAACCAAGATTTTGAAACTGATTATTTAAAAAAATTACAGGTAATTATTAAAAAGAAGTCTATAAAAGAAATTAAATTTTTTGAGATAGAAGATAAATTTTTCGAGAAAAAAATAATCTATTTTCTAAAAAAACAAAATATTACATTTCAAATAATTCCAACTCCAATGTTTCTCTGTTCTCGAGTGGCTTTTAAAGAGTATTTAAAGAAATATAAAAAACCTTTTATGGCTAATTTTTATAAAGAAATGCGAATCTCAAACAAGATTTTATTAGATAAGAATAATAATCCTACTGGCGGAAAGTGGAGTTTTGATAAAGACAATAGGAAAAAATTACCAAAAGATATTTCAATACCTAAGATACCAGTGATTAAAGAAACAGAACATACTCACAAATTAAAGTCTTTAATTGAGTCAAAATTTAAATCTCATCCAGGGCATACTAAAGATTTTTGGTTTGCTACTACAAGAAAAGACTCTATTAAATTATTAGATGAATTTTTTGAGAAAAGACTAAATTTATTTGGTGATTATGAAGATGCAGTTACTTTTAAATCAAATACTGTTTTTCATAGCGCTTTAAGTCCTATGATTAACGTAGGTCTAATTACCCCTCAAGACATTATAGAAAGAATTAATAAGTCTTCAAAAAAAATAAATATTAACTCATTAGAGGGATATACAAGACAGATTATTGGTTGGAGAGAATTTATTAGAGGTATTTATCAAAACTATGATGAAAAACTTTATAATAATAATTTTTTTGGACATAAAAGAAAAATGAAAAAAAGTTGGTATGAAGGCAATACAGGTTTAGAGCCTTTAGATCACGCAATTCAAAATGCAATTAAGTATGGGTGGTCACATCATATTGAACGTTTGATGATTTTATCAAATATAATGAATCTTTGTGAAATTCACCCTACACAAGTTTACAAATGGTTTATGGAAATGTTTGTAGACTCGTCTGAATGGGTTATGGCACCAAATGTATTTGGGATGGGTTTATTTAGTGATGGTGGAATATTTGCTACTAAACCCTACATCTGTGGATCAAGTTATTTTTTAAAAATGATGGAATTTAAAAAAGGACCTTGGTGCGATATTATGGATGGACTTTATTGGAAATTCATTGATAGAAATAAAAAATTCTTTAAATCTAATCCAAGACTTTCAATGATGGTTAATATTCTTGAAAAAATAGATGTGAAAAGAAAAAATAAGATATTTACTGCTGCAAATAATTTCATTAAAGAGAACACCCATGATTAAAGTTTATTTTAATAATTCCTGCAGTTTATGTAGGTTTGAAGTAAATCATTACAAAAAATTACCTCAAGAGGATATTGATTGGATTGATGTTACTGACAATAAATTAGCTGAGGCTATTTTAAAAAAATCAAAATCTGATTTGATTAGACGAATGCATGTATCTGAAAATGGAAAAATTTATACAGGTGCTGATGCGTTTGTTAAGCTTTGGTCAAAAATACCAAGATACAAATTCTTAAGTAAAATATTAGGTGTTCAACCATTTTTGTCTATTACAAGAATAATTTATGAATTCTTGGCTTTCTTGTTATTTTTGAAGAATAAAAAACAATTGAGAAAAAATGGATGATGAATCAGATAATAAGTGTGAAGAATGCTTAAAAGAAGACGAAAGCGTTAAACCTAATTTTATTATGCACGGGTTTAAATTGTGCGATAGCTGTAAATTAGCTAAAACAATTTTTCCTGTTTAAAAATTCCTAGTCAAAGTAAGAATTACAATCAATCCAAAAGCTTGGATTAACCATGCAATGACAACTACTCCAAAAGCTTTCCATAAACTTTTGAAATTAAGTGTTTGTCTTACTGCTACAACCATACAAGCTAACATCCAAAAGGCTGATCCTATAAAAGTAACGGTCATTAAATCTTGATTAAAACTTAATGCTCTAATGATGCCAGGTGCACTAGAAAAGCCTATGGCACGAAGTACATTCACTTGATTTATTTTCGTTTTTGCATCAGGAAATAATTTAACACCAACAAAATAAACTATGTAAGACCAAATAAACCAACTTAATAAAGATAAAATAGGTGCAAAGAAAAAATTCATCATACCTAAATGAGAAGCTCCAAAGCCAGCTGCTGAGCTTGAAATTAAAACTACAATTGCAGCAGGTAGTGTTGCACTTTTATCTTTTTGAACCTCATCAAATACATCAGGATCAATTTTGATTGATCTATAAACTCGGCTTAAAAAAAGGGAAATCATAAAATAAAATGATTATCTAATAAAATAATACATGTTTAAACAGTTTTTATCGCACATAATTGTATATAACGTAATTAAGAAAATTATTGAAATGAAAATATCAAAAAAATTTGAACCTATTATTAATGGTTTGGCTGCAGGATTTGTTATTGCTATTTTAGCTTTATTAACTTTTGAGTCTCCTTTTGGTGTATGGCTTATGTTTTCTTTTGGGTCTTCAGCATTAATCGTATTTGTTTTTTATGATAGTGAATTTGCCCAACCTAGAAATATTTTTTTTGGACACTTGCTTGCTATTTGTGTTGGGATTTTAGTTAACAGTTTATTAGGTGTTTCATTTTTCTCTTTAGGTTTATCTGTAGCGTTATCCGTTGCTCTTATGATGTATTTTAAAATTATACATCCACCAGCTGCGGCTAATCCATTAATAGCTATATTTGCAGATGTTTCTTATGATTTTATTTTATTTCCAGTAATAGCCGGCTCAATAATATTAATATTGCTATCCATACTTATCAATAAATTTTTGTTTAAAAGAAAATATCCTAAAAGATTTATCTAGTTTAAAATTGCAATTGTAAGATTTAATACAAATGCATAACTAGACCATAATAAATATGGGACCATTAAGTAAAAGCTAAATCTTTCTTTTTTAAAATAAATCCGCATCAACTTAATTATAAAAAATAAAATAATAATTAAATTGAATAAAGCTAACTCTATCAAGTGAAATCCAAAAAAAATTACACTCCATGTTGCGTTAAAAAAAAGATGGTAAAAGTAAATCGCAAGAGTTTTTTTATCAGATAACTTTATCCAAACTCTCCAAATAGCTATAGACATCATAATGTATAATGCGGTCCAGACTGGAGCAAATACCCAACTTGGTGGATTAAAACTAGGAAGAATTATTTCTGAATACCATGGCTCTTTAAAAGAAGTAGTTACGTATCCACCAATAAAAGAAGCTGAAAAAGTGATTAAAATAATTATTGCTAGAGATAAATATTTATTCTTGGTCATTTTATGAGGTATAACTAATTTATGTCAGAAAATCAGAAAAAAATTTGGATTACTGGAGCTAGTAGTGGAATTGGAAAAGCTGTTGCTGAGAAATTTGCTTCAGAGGGATGGATGGTTGCTGCCTCAGCTAGAAGACAAGAAATTTTAAATAAAATGGCTGAAAATCAAAATATATTTGCCTATCCTTTGGATGTAACTCAAAAAGAAAATGTAACAAAAACATTCAATAACATCATTGAAGACTTTAAGAATGTAGACATCTGTCTTTTTTGTAGTGGCACTTATGATCCAAAATTAGAGCAAGAAATAAATATAGAACAAAATAAATTTGTAATGGAAACAAACTATTTTGGTGTTTTAAACTGCATTAAAGCTGTGGAAACATATTTTAAAAATAAAAAAAGTGGCCAAATATCTATTGTGTCTTCAGTTGCTGCCTATAGAGGTTTACCTAACTCAAGTGGTTACGGTCCATCGAAAGCAGCTTTAACTAATTTAACGGAAAGTATTTATTTTGATTTTAAAAAGCATAATGTAAAAATATCCTTAGTCTCACCAGGATTTATTAAAACTCCTTTAACAGATAAAAATGAATTTCCAATGCCATTTATTAGATCTCCAGAATTTGCGGCAGATAAAATTTTTCAAGGATTAACAAAAAAAAATATATTCGAGATTCATTTCCCTTTAGGATTAACACTTACGCTAAAATTTTTAAGAATACTTCCTTATAGGCTTTACTTATTTTTAATTGATAAATTTGTTAAGCGATAGTTATGTTTCTCTACTCAAAACTATCCTCTTTAAAAAAACCAATAAGAGTTGGATTTATTGGATGTGGAAAATTTGTAAGTATGTTTTTATCTCAATATAATCAATTAAAAAAAATAGAGATTGATACAATCGTTGATATTAAAACTGATCAAGCTAAATTAAATTGTTCTAAAAGTGGATTATCTCAAGATACAATAAAAAAAATAAATTTTGTGACATCCCTAGATGAGGCATTAAATAATGAAATTGATATTTTTATAGAAGCTACAGGAAACCCTATTATTGGAACTGTGCATGCAGCTAAAATAATTAGAAATAAAAAACATATTATTCTAGTGAATGTAGAAGCTGATGTGACGTGTGGAAAATATTTAAGTGATTTAGCAGAAAAAAATAATGTCATTTGTTCAATGGCTTATGGCGATCAACCTTCTTTAATTTTAGAACAAATAGAATGGGCAAGAATTAATGGTTTCCATGTGGTGTGCGCTGGTAAAGGAACTAAGTATCATCCTTCATTTGAATATTCTACGCCAGATACTGTTTGGGGTCACTATGGACTTTCAAAGGAAAGAGCCGAAAATGAATCTGGTATGAATCCAAAAATGTTTAATAGTTTTTTATGTGGAGATAAATCTGCAATTGAAATGTGTGCTGTTAGTAATGCTGCAGATTTAAAATGTCCTGAGAATGGATTAACTTTTCCACCAGTTGGAGTTTATGATATTGCTAAAAAATTAATTCCAAAAAAAGATGGAGGATTAATTGATTACGATGGTCAAGTAGAAGTTATATCAAGCATTGATCTAGATAAAAAAGATATACCAAATGACTTAAGATGGGGTGTTTACATTGTGATCAAAGCACAAAATGAATACGTTAAAAATTGTTTTAAAGATTATGGAATGGTAACAGATGGATCTGGTTCCTATTCTGCTATTTGGAGGCCTTATCATTACATTGGACTAGAGTTGGCGCAATCTATTTATTCAATTGCTTTGGAAAACAAAGCAACAGGTAAAACAAATAATTATAATGCGGATGTGGCATCTATCGCAAAAAAAGATCTAAAAGTAGGAGAAAAACTTGATGGAGAAGGTGGTTTTTGCTCTAGAGGTAGACTTGTTACATCAAAAGTTTCTAAAGAAAAAAAAATACTTCCATTAGGATTAACGGATGGTGCAATTATTAAAAATGATATTAAAAAAGATCAAATAATTACTTTAAACGACGTGGAATTAAATCTTCCTAAAGAAGTTTTGGAAGCGAGAGAATACCAATATAACTTAATTTAGTTTTTAACAAACATCACGGTTAATTCAGCAACTTTAAAGCCAAACTTGGTCATTGTAGCTCTATTAATAGCTACTTTCTCATCCTGCATAAAAATCCAATCATCAAAAGTAATTTTGATATTTTTGCCTTTAACAGGAACTAATAAGACGTATTCAAATTTGAAAGCTGGTCCATAAGAAAAACCTTTAGCAACCCCTACTACATCTGAAGCTGTTCCTTCGTAATGATGTTCATCAATTTTATTTATTGTCCATTGTCGTGTTTGAATCTCTCCATCAGTCCAATTAAATTTTTCATTTAAAATTAATTGTTTACCATCCCAAGAACCATCTAGGTCAGCAGAAAACTGCCTTGTTACTTCTCCAGATCTATTTTGTAACAAGCCCCAAGCTTTAACATTTCCTTGTAAATATTCTTCGATTATAAGTCTTGGTTGTTTGCCTTTAAAATCTTCTGGTTTCATTTTGTTTGATGCACAATTAGTTAGTAATAGAGATAAAAATACACTTATTAAAATTTTATACATAGTTATTTTTTTACCGCAGAAAATTGGATTAAATCTATGTTTTTTGCATTAAATCCTGCTTCACAATAAGAAAAATAAAAGTCCCAAATCTTTTTAAACGAATTTTGAAACCCTTGTTGCGAAATTAAATCCCAAGATTTAATAAAATTTTCTCTCCATTCTTTTAAGGTTTTTGAGTAATGAAGTCCATAAGAATTATGTTCCGCTAACTCCAAACCGTTCTTGCTTACATGATTTTTAATTGCACCAAATGATGGAAGAAAGCCACCTGGAAAAATATATTTTTGAATAAAATCTTGGTTTTTACGATAGCTATCATAAAGCTTATCTTGAATAATAATGGCTTGTATTGCTGCTACACCACCTTGATTTAAATTTTTACTAATTGTTGAAAAATATGTTTTAAGGTTTTTTTCTCCAACAGCCTCTATCATTTCAATAGATGCAATTGAGTCATAATTTTCTTTAACATCTCTGTAGTCCAAAAACTTAATATTAACTTTTTCGTTTAATCCCGCTTTGAAAATTCTTTCCTTGGCAAACTCAAGTTGTTTTTTTGAAATAGTAATACAATCTAATTTAATATCATTATTTTTTGCCAAATGTTCTGCAAAACCACCCCAGCCACAACCTATTTCTAAAATCTTGCTTCCAGCCTTAGGTTTAATTAAATCAATTAACTTATTGTATTTGTTTATCTGCGCTATATCTAATTGCTCATTATTATCATTATAAATGGCACATGAATAAGTGAGTGTTTTATCTAACCAAATAGAAAAAAAATCATTTCCCAGATCATAATGTTTTGAAATGTACTCCACACTTTTAGTTTTATTGTTTGATGTAAAAAAACGTTTTAAAAAATGAAAAATATTTAGTTTATTAAACAGTCCTGTGAATCGATTTGTAATATCTAGATTTTTTGCAGATAATTCAATTAATGCAGTTAAATTTTTTGTAGAGAAATCATTATTTACATAACTTTCTGCTAAAGCTGAGCTTCCTCCTTTGATTAAATTAAAATAAAAATTTTTGCTATTTATTTTTAAGTCAGCTTTTAAATTCTCTGAATTTTTTCCAAAAGAATAAGTTTTACCATCATGGTTTTCAAGTTGTAACTGGCCAAAATTTAAGTGTTCTAAGTTCTTTAAAACAAAATTTTCAGCTAATTGATAAAAGTTAAACATTATTTTTCCAGTGTAACATTATTTTTAATTTTAGTGTTACGTTTTATAAATTTAGCACCTTTTTTCCATAAACGTAATGCTTCAAAATGAATGGAAATAATTATCTTTAAAGTCATTAAAGGGTATCTAAAGAAACATAATAATAAATTAGTACTTGTTAACTTCTCTTTTTTTCCAATCTGGCAGGCGGTTAAAATTAGTCCTTCTTGATCTACTTGTTTGATGAAGATGCTTATGTTTTCCTCAGGTTTTTTTAATCGAAAATGATAATCGCTTTCCATTTTGATAAATGGAGAAACATAAAACTTCTTGCTACACTTTTGAGTAATAATATTACTGTCTGACATTATTTCAAAAACATAAGTATGTTGCTCACCAAAAGTATTTTTAACCTCGTAAAGAACAGCTTTAAGTTTATCGTCACTATAGCAATAAAAGACGCTTAGTGGATTGAATACATAGCCAAGTATTCTGGGAAAACATAAAAGTTTAATGGAAGTAATATTTTTATCTAAATTATAATCATTTAAAGTTTTTAGAACCCATGCTTTCAAATTTGATCCATCACGACTTCCATGATCTTTGTTGTAAAAACTAAAGAGATTAAATTTATTTAAAGAAAAAAAAATTATATTTTTATCAATTTCTTCAAATTCATCTAGATCAAACAATATTGAAAAGGTTCTATAAGCAAAATAATGTTTGATAGGTTTAAATCTTCTGTGAGTAACATGACCACTATAAATGTTAGACTTCATCAAATAATTTAACCACTTCTAAGGCAGATTTTAAACCATCTTCATGAAAACCGTAACCAAAATAACTTCCGCAGAACCAAGTTCTATTCTTTCCTTGAAGTAATTTAAGGTCTTTCTGCAGATTGGTATTTTTTAAATTAAAATAAGGGTGGGTAAAAATAACTTTTTTAATCACTTTTTCTGGTTCAATGCTTTGAATAGGATTTAAAGTTAAAAAATAATTTTTATCTGTATTCAAATTTTGTAATAAATTTAACCAATAAGTAACACAAGTATTTGTTAAATCTTGTTTTGAAATTGAGTTCCAACTTGACCATGCTAATTTATTTTTTGGCATTAATTGCTCATCTGTATGTAGAAAAGCATTATTTGTTACATATTGGAATTCACTAAGTATATTTTTTTCTTGTTCAGATGGCTCTGCTAATAAAGCAAGTGACTCGTTAGCATGACAGGCAAGCACGACTCCATCATAATCGACAAAATCGTCGTTAGCCCCAATATTAATTCTAACATTATTTTCGCTACGAGTTATTTTTTTTACTTTATAGTTTTTGTAATACTCACCACTAATTTCAGGTAAAATTTTTGACACATAACTCTTACTTCTACCAGCAACAGTAAACCATTGGGGTCTATCTTTTAGTTTAAATAATCCATGATTAATAAAAAAATTCAGGAATAACTTTAAGGGCATGTCTTTTGCTTTAGAAAAAGGCATAGACCAAATAGCAGCAACCATTGGAATAATGTGATAGTTTTTAAAATACTCTGAAATCTTACTTTGATCTAAATAATCACCTAAAGATGTATTTTGAATATCATTATTTAATAATTGAGGTGCTGTTTTATAAAAAGAGATTATTTCTCTTATCATTTTTAAAAAATGAATATTAAATATATTTTTTTTATTAGAAAATATTGAGCTTAAATTCTTTCCAGCATATTCTACGTTAGTATCTTTTACTGATACAGCAAAAGACATGTTGCTTTTTTCATAGGGTACTTTTAATTCTTGAAAAAAATTAATTAAATTTGGATAAGTTAACTCATTAAAAACAATGAAACCTAAATCAACTGGTAAAATTTTTTGATTATCTTTAATATCGTAAGTATACGAATGACCCCCAAAATGATCCTCTTTTTCATATAGATCCACTTTAAATTTTTTTGAAAGATAATAAGCAGCTGATAAACCTGATATGCCAGAACCAATAACGGCTATTTTCATATTTAATTAAGCCGCTTCATCTTTGTATTCATCCATTGAAGGACATGAACATACTAAATTTCTATCTCCGTAAACATTATCCACTCTACCAACTGGCGCCCAATATTTATTATGGCGTAAATATTCATTTGGAAACGCAGCTTGTTCTCTAGTGTATTTATGATTCCACTCATTCGCTGCTAATTCTAAGTATGTGTGCGGAGCATTTTTTAGAGGGTTATCTAATTTATCAAATTCACTATTTGTCACTTTATCAATTTCCTTTTTAATTAGGATTAATGCATTACAAAATCTATCAATCTCTTCCAAATTTTCACTTTCAGTTGGCTCAATCATAATTGTGCCAGCTACTGGCCATGACATCGTTGGAGCGTGATAGCCAAAGTCTATTAACCTTTTTGCAATATCTTCCTCGCTTATACCTGATTGAGTTTTAATAGGTCTAATATCAATTATGCATTCATGGGCTACATTACCATTTTTTCCAGTGTAGAGAATTTTGAAATGTGGTGATAATTTTTTAGCTATGTAGTTTGCATTTAAAATTGATACTTGAGATGCTTTTTTTAATCCCTCTGCTCCCATCATTTTAATATACATCCAAGAAATAGGTAAAATACTTGAGCTTCCCCAAGGCGCAGCTGAAACAGAGCCCATACCATTTTCTGGTCCAGAGTTTTTAATTACTTTATGATTTGGAAGGAAGTCTTCTAAATGCTTAGCACAAGCAATCGGGCCCATTCCTGGACCACCACCACCATGAGGTATGCAAAATGTTTTGTGTAAATTAATATGACAAACATCAGGACCAAATTTTCCAGGTTTAGCTATTCCAACTAGTGCATTAAGATTGGCACCATCCATATATACTTGTCCTCCAGCTTTATGAATAATCTCACAAATTTCTAAAATCTTTTCCTCGAAAACTCCGTGTGTAGAAGGGTAAGTTACCATTAAGGCAGCAAGATTACTTTTGTGTTTTTCTGTTTTTATTTTTAGATCTTCAATATCAACGTTTCCAGACTCATCACAGTTAACTACAACAACTTGCATTCCACACATTTGTGCACTGGCAGGATTTGTTCCATGAGCAGAACTTGGAATTAAACAAACGTTTCTATTAGATTGGTTGTTGCTTAAATGAAATTTTCTGATTGTCATCAATCCTGCATATTCACCTTGCGCACCTGAGTTTGGTTGAAGTGATACAGCATCAAAGCCTGTTATTTCTTTTAAATCATTAACTAAATCATTGAATAAAATTGAATAACCTTTCATTTGTTCAACTGGCACAAATGGATGTGGTAATGCAAATTCTTTCCAAGTTATTGGAATAAGTTCAGCAGTTGCATTAAGTTTCATTGTGCAAGAACCCAAAGCTATCATAGACCTATTAAGGGCAATGTCACAATCTTCTAATTTTTTTAAATATCTAAGCATCTCAGTTTCAGAATGATATTTATTAAACACAGGGTGAGTTAAATATTTTGAAGTTCTTAAAAGTGATTTTGGTAAATTATCTAAATTTACTTTTTCTGTTTGTTTATATTCTTTACTGATACCAAAAATTTTTAATAAAGTATTAACGTCATTAAGTTTTTTTGCTTCATCAAAAGCGATTGAAATCATTTTATCATCTATATTTCTTAAATTAATTTTCTCTCTTAAAGCATTATTAAAGATTTCTTTTGTTTTTGAACCAGTTTTAATTGTAACAGTGTCAAAAAATTGATCTGACAAAATTTCAAACCCACCTGCTTTTAATCCATCAGCAAATAATTTTGCTAATTTAGAAGTTCTGTTTGCTATTTTTAAAATTCCTTCTGGACCGTGATAAATTGCAAAAGCTGCTGATATGATTGCTAGTAAAGCTTGAGCAGTACAAATATTACTTGTGGCCTTGTCCCTTCTTATGTGTTGCTCTCTAGTTTGTAATGACAATCTATAAGCTTTTTTTCCATATCTATCTTTGGAAACTCCAATAATTCTGCCAGGCATTGATCTTTTGAATTCCTCCTTAGTAGCAAAGAAAGCTGCATGGGGACCGCCATAACCCATTGGGATTCCAAAACGCTGCGAACTACCTACGGCAATATCAGCACCTAACTCACCAGGTGTTTTTAACTTTGTTAATGAAAGTAAATCAGCAACAAGTATCGCTTTTCCCTCTCTTTTATGAATTAAACTTATCGCTTCACTTGGATCAACTATTGAC
This sequence comes from Pelagibacteraceae bacterium, assembly GCA_008638125.1. Classification (GTDB taxonomy): domain Bacteria; phylum Pseudomonadota; class Alphaproteobacteria; order Pelagibacterales; family Pelagibacteraceae; genus Pelagilacustribacter. The sequence continues at coordinate 2,235 of VTPM01000015.1, read as the reverse complement.
CCGTATGTATCAGGATAAGCTAAAACCCCACAAATAATTTTTTCTTTAATTGAACTTAGGTAATCACTTTGATTGCCAATTAATAATTTAATTCCAAATGGTTCAGTTCTAGTTTTTATTAAATCTATTGTTTGAGGATTACATGTGTCTGAAATAAAAACAAATTTAGAATTATTTTTATCTAATCTTTGACTTAAACCTACGGCCTCTGCAGCAGCTGTTGACTCATCCAGTAAGGAAGCATTTGCAATATCTAAACCTGTTAGATCAATAATAAGTTGTTGAAAGTTTAATAACATTTCAAGTCTACCTTGGGCTACTTCTGGTTGATATGGAGTGTATGAAGTATACCACCCTGGATTTTCTAGAATGTTTCTTAAAATAACGTTTGGCGTGATTGAGTTGTAATAACCCATGCCAATGAAATTTCTAAAAATTTCATTTTGCTTTGATATAGATTTTAATCTTTTTAACGTATCATTTTCAGAACTTGGATCTTCAATTTTAAGCTCATCAGTTAATAATATTTTCTCTGGAACGGTATTTTTAATTAATTCATCTAAATTTTTAGCTCCAATCAAATTTAACATTTTTGATTGTTCGTCCTCAGAGGGGCCGATGTGTCTTGCTATAAATTCTTTTGAATTATCGTCAATCATTAATTAGGGTTCTCACTTACAAATTTTTCATAATCGGCTTTATTCATTAAGGAATCCATCTCTGATTTATTTGAAACTTTAATCTTAAAAAACCAAGCATTATTTTCTGGATCAGCATTCACACTTGATGGATCGCTAACGATAGCTTCATTAGACTCAATAACTTCCCCTGATATTGGAGAGAAAACATCACTTGCTGCTTTTGTTGATTCAACTACAGCTGCTTGACCATTTTGTTCAACTTGTTTACCTTTTTGTGGAACTTCAACAAATACAATATCTCCTAACATTTCAGTCGCATGTTTTGTTATACCTATAGTTGCAATTTCACCCTCTAAACTCACCCATTCATGTTTTTTAGAAAATTTTTTTTCACTCATTATTTCCTCTCTTTCATTTTACGTAACTTTTTTTATAAAAAGGAAGTTTAGCAACATTTGCAGCATACTTATTTCCTCTAACTTCCAAAAGGATGTTTGTATTAATTTCAGAAAATTTTGTTTTAACGTAACCCATTGCAACTGGTGAATTTACACTTGGTCCAAATGTACCACTTGTAATTATTCCAATTTCTTCACCTTCTTTTGAGAAAATTTTAGTATTTTCTCTAGCAATAATTTTGCCCTCAGGCCTAATACCAACTCTTATTTTTTCTGATCCGTTCTCTAAATCCTTTTTAATTTTCTCATACCCATTAAAACCGCCCTCTTCTCTTCTTTTTTTAGGTATCGCCCACTTTAAGTTAGCTTCAATCGGATTAATATCTTCATTTAAATCATGTCCGTATAAACAAAGACCTGCTTCTAATCTTAAAGTGTCTCTTGCTCCTAACCCAACAGGTTTTACTCCTTTAGCTACTAAAGAATTGATTAATTTTTCTACTTTTTGATTTGATATTGATACTTCAAATCCATCCTCTCCAGTGTAACCAGATCTTGTTATATAAATTTTTTCTTGATCAAACTCAAATTCTTCTCCATTCATAAATATTAATTGATCCACATTTGGAATAATTGAATTCAAAATTTCAACTGCTTGTGGTCCTTGAATTGCAATTAAAGATAAATCATTATTTAAAAAAGATTTATGATTTGAAGATAAATATTTTGAGATTTGCTTAATATCATTTTCTTTGCACGCAGCGTTAAGAATAATGTTAAATCCTTTTTTTGATCGTGTGATTATCAAATCATCTATAATTCCACCTTTATCATTTAATAAAAAAGAATATTTAGATTGATTTAATTTTAAATTTTTTAAATCAGTTGGAATAATTTTTTCTAAAGAATTTTCTAGAGAATTATCGCCTTCTAAAAAAAACTGACCCATATGTGATACGTCAAAAAAACCAGCTTGTTGTCTTGTTGCTAAATGCTCTTTAACTATTCCATCTTTATACTGAATAGGCATTTCGTAACCTGCGAAAGAAACAAACTTTGCACCTAGGTTTTTGTGAGTATCGTATAAAGCTGTTTTTTGTACCTGCATAATAACTCTTTAATTTTACCCAATCTGTCTGTGGTACCTGAGAGATTTGCTCCTTCGGTGAGACTTTCGTCTGCTTTCCAGAGTTATT
>VTPM01000064.1 GCA_008638125.1 Pelagibacteraceae bacterium | reverse complement strand
ATTCCTTTAATCGATCAACACGATAAAGATTTTTTATACGCAGGTAAATTTGGTGGCAACTATGTGCCTGAAACCTTAAAAAAACCCATTGAAGACTTAACAAAATTATTTCAGAAACTTAGAAAAGATAAAAAATTCATCAAAGAAAGAGATTATTATTTTGATAATTATGTAGGTGCCCCTACCAGATTTATTAAGCTACAAAATTTAACGAGACACTTAGGTGGAGCTGAAATTTGGGCTAAAGTCGTCTCAGATGCTAATGGCGGTGCACATAAGATTTATAACGCTACAGTTCATTGTTTAATTGCAAAAAAAGCGGGTAAAAAATTTGTAGTTGGTGATACTGGCGCGGGATATGCAGGAAAAATGCTTTCCATGGCAGCAAAAAAATTTGGCCTGAAATGTAAGATTTTTATGGGCGCCAAGGATGTCAAAAGACAAAAACCTAATGTTGATGCGATGAGAAAAAATGGTGCAGAAATTGTACCCGTTTATTCTGGTAGTCAAACACTGGTTGAGGCCGTTAGTGAATGCATGCGTTACTGGGTATCAAACTGTGATACGACACATATGTGTGTGGGTTCAACGGTAGGTCCAAATATCTTCGTTAAAATTTGTGCATGGAGTACGGCACAAATTTCAAGGGAATTAATGATCCAAATGAAAAACGCATTTGGAAAAATTCCAAATAAAGTAAAATTAATTAATTGTGTGGGTGGTGGAAGCTCAGCTATGGGTTTCTGGAATGAGTTTATGGATTATAGCCCAAAACAAATTGAATTCATCGGTGTGGAAGCTGGCGGACCTAAGAATAGTAAATTACATGCAGCTCCTTTATCAAACAATGCCAAGATTGGAATTTTACACGGAGCTAAACAATACGTAATGCAAAACAAAGAAGGACAAATTAGTGAAACGGAATCCATCTCTGCTGGACTTGATTACCCTGGCATCTCACCTCTTCATTGTTTGTTAAAAGATGCAAAACGAGCAAGATATACATCAGCTACGGATGAAGAAGCTTTGGCAGCATTTCAAATGGTTACAAAGTTAGAAGACATTTCTCCATCATTAGAGCCATCACATGCTTTTGCAGAATGCATTAAAATTGCTCCAAAGTTAAGTCCGTCAACAGTCATCGTGGTTAATAGTTGCGGAGACTCACTTAAAGATAAATTTATAATCAAGAAAAGATTAGGAAGTTATAAAAGATGACCTCACATATTCTTGAAGCTTTCAATCAAACTAAGAAAGAGAAAAGACCTGCACTATTAACTTATACGGTTGCTGGCGATAACACTAAAAAAAGATCATTAGATATCATTAAAGCTATTGCGCAAAATGCAGATATTATTGAACTTGGTTTTCCTCATAACACGCCCATAGCTGATGGCGGACAAATTCAAGAAAGCTCACACCGAGCACTTAAGAATGGGATTAAGTTAAAGGACGTTTTCAACATCGTAAAAGATTTTAAGAAAAGTAAATATGCTAAGCCACTAATCTTAATGGGCTATTTCAATTTAATTTTGCAATATGGTCCAGTAAATTTTCTAAAACAATGTAAAAAAGTTGGTGTCAATGGATTGATCATTGTGGATCTACCTTATCCTGAAAACAAGCCCTTTGCGGCTCAATGCAAAAAATATTCCGTAAGCTTCATTCAACTTTTATCTCCAACAACGACAAAAGAAAGAATGAAACAAATTATTAGAGATTCACATGACATGATTTATTACATCAGCATGTTATCCACGACTGGGGCAAAATTAAAAGTTTCACCCAAAATGATCTTAAAAAATTATCAAATGATAAAAAAAATAAATCCTGCAAAAAATTTAGTTATTGGCTTTGGCATAACGACTAAAACTATTGCCAAGCTTAAAAACACGGATGGCTTGGTTGTGGGCAGTCAATTATGCAAAGAAATTACAAGATCCTTGAAATTAGGCCAAAATCCTGTCACAAACTTACATAGAATGGTGCTTAACTTAAAAAGGAAAATCATTTGAACTGGATTACAAAATTCATAAAACCAAAAATCAAAGCTTTATTTTCAAAAAAGAGCCAGGACAATAAAGATAATTTATGGACGACGTGTGAGTGTAAAAACTTAATCTACAAAGAAGATTTACAAAGCAATTTAAATTGCTGCCCAAAATGTGGTGCACATCACAAACTAACCTGCGCAGAACGATTTGAGATTTTTTTTGATAATAAGGAATTTGAAATCATCGAAACCCCTCTACCAAAAGATGATCCGTTAAACTTCGTTGATAGTAAGAAATATACTGACCGATTAAAAGCAGCTAGAAAAAAAACTAATCAAGATGATGCGGTTTCCATAGCCACAGGAAAATTACAAAATACTCAAGTAACCGTAGGAGCTCAAGATTTTAGATTTATTGGAGGATCATTCGGTGCTGCAAGTGGTGAAGCCTTCATTCACGGAGTGCAACACGCTATTGAAAACAAAACTCCTTTCATTTTCTTTTCATGTTCTGGTGGGCAAAGAATGATGGAATCAAGCATTGCATTAATGCAAATGACTAGAACGGTTCTTGCCGTTAACGAACTTAAGAAACATAATTTACCTTACATCGTCGTTTTAACGAACCCTACAACAGGAGGCGTTACGGCTTCATGGGCAATGTTAGGAGATATCTTAATTGCAGAACCTAAAGCCGTAGTTGGATTTGCTGGAAGAAGAGTTATTCAAGATACGGTTAGAGAGACATTACCTGAGGAATTTCAAACGGCTGAATACGTAAGGGATCATGGTGGGCTTGATTTAGTGGTTGAGAGAAAATACTTAAGATCTTCAATTGGCACGCTCTTAAGTGTGTTATTGAAAAAAGCTGAAACTCAAGCTAATACTGACGCAGCAAATGTTGTCACTCTCGACAAATCTCTACAAAGATCTTCAAAAGCGTTATAGCCGAAGAATTAATCTAGATTTAGATCGCATCCAAAAAGTCTTAACTGCCCTTGGCTTTCCACATTTAGAATTAAATAATCCCATTAATATCTTAGGAAGTGACGGCAAGATGAGTACTTTAACTTCCCTTAAATACTTTCTTGAAGCCAATAAACAAAACGTAACAACATTTACCAGCCCACATCTTTATGATGTCAGACATAGGTTTTGGTTAAAGAATAGATTCATCAATCTTAATGAAATTAAAAAATACACCAAACAAGTCGAACAAACTGGTTTAAAGCTAACTTTATTTGAACTCTTAACCTGTGTTTATATTTTAGCTGCTAAAGAGCAAAAAAATATTAACTACCACTTAATTGAAGCTGGCCTACTCTTTAAAAAAGACAGCACTAATTTATGGCATGAACCAAGAGCTCAGATAGTAACGAATATTAATTATCAGCACCAAGATTGGGTCAAACCTCAAACCCTAGCTGAAATATGCAGGCAAAAATTAGACTCTTTGTCACAAAATACAACGATTTATGTAGCTAAGCAAAAACCACAAACGCTTAAAATTATCAAAAACATTTTAAAGAATAATAAAAGCAAAAAAGTTTTTGCCTCAAGTTTTAAGATTAAAAAAATAAAAGATCATTATGTTTATAAAGATCCTAAGAATATCATCCCCATTCGAACAAATCACATTCATTCAGAAGGCTTAATTAATAATTTAGGCCTAGCCATTAAAGTTGCCTTGGATTTTGGAGTACCAAAAAAAATAATAACTAACACCATTCCTAAAATTCAATTTGAAGGAAGACTTCAATATTTAAATAAAGGTAAATTTAAAAAATTATTAAAGAAAGAAGAGAAACTTTTAATTGATGGTTGTCATTCCATGGCTAGTGCAGAAAATTTATATAATTACTTAAAGACTTTAAAAGAGCCCATCTATGGAATTTGGGGTATGCAAAAAAACAAATTACCTGACCCATTCATTAAATCTTTTAAAAAAATATTTAAGAAACTAGTAACTGTTCCCATTCCCAATGAACCTAATGCTTTGACTGCAATTGAACTTCAAAACATTGGCCAGAAATATATGCCAACGATTGCAGCACAAAATGTTACTTCAGCTTTAAGACAAATTTCTAATAACGAAAGGAAAACGATCGTTATCTTTGGTAGTTTGTATTTAATTGGAGATGTGTTGAGTAAGAATTAAATATTTTCTTTAATCCAAGAAACGATATTTGATTTCGTAGTTGCGCCAACTTTAGTAGCTTTTAATTGTCCGTCTTTGAATAAAAGCATGGTCGGTATGCCCCTGATGCCATACTTCGTTGGCATGTTTGGCTCTTCATCAATGTTGTGTTTACCGATGACAACTTCATCTTTTAATTCATTTGAAATCTCTTCAAGCACTGGACCAATTTGTTTACAAGGTCCACACCATTCAGCCCAAAAGTCTACGACCGTTGGCTTAGCTGCTTTTAAAACATCTGATTCAAAGTTTTCGTCTGTGATTTTTTTTGTTGCCAT
>VTPM01000063.1 GCA_008638125.1 Pelagibacteraceae bacterium | reverse complement strand
TTGATAGGGTAAAAGGTTTAAAAGAACCATCGATGCCAGGATGGTCATTAAATTCTGCGGTAGATGAGCTTTTAAAAAAGGAATTTGATTTCCATAGAAAAGAAAAAACTCCCCACACAATAATGGTGGAAAATAAATTAAACTTTATTCCATTTGATCATCCTGAAATTAACAAATGGAGAGACTCATTAACGGGAGGCATTTCTTATCTAGATGAACAAACCAATTTGATAATTAAGGGTGGTGTTGATGACATTTGGTTTAATCAAGACACCAAAGAGTTAATTGTAGTAGATTATAAGGCACAATCAACAAATTATGCGGTTGAACCTAAATCGTATTTAGAAAGTAAGTTTCACCAAGGATACAAAAGACAAATGGATATTTATGTGCATATCCTTAAAAATATGAATTTTAAAATTTCAAACACGACCTATTTTTTAGTTTGTAATGCTGAAAAATCATTTAAAAAATTCAATGAAAAACTAAATTTTACTGTCACCTTAATACCTTACGTAGCAGATCCAAGTTGGATACCTGATAAAATTAAACAAATGAAAGAAATTTTGGAAAGCGAAAATATTCCAGAATTTAACGAAAATTGTGAACGATGTACGTACTTATTTTGCGGAAATGAAATTAAAGGTAATTGATTTATTTTCTGGTTGTGGCGGGTTGAATGAAGGTTTTAAAAAAGCAGGTTTTAAAACTAGCGTTTCCAATGATATTTGGAAACCAGCAGGAGATACTTTCAAAAGAAATAACAAAAACTCAAATTTTATTTTTGGGGATATAACAAATAGCAAGGTCAGAAATGAAATCATTAAACTTGGTCAAAACTCTGATGTAATAATTGGTGGGCCTCCTTGTCAAGCATATAGCCTAGCTGGTAACAGAAATGTTGATGATCCAAGAGGTAGATTATTTGAAGATTATTTTAAAATTGTTAAGGCTATAAAACCTAAATATTTTGTAATGGAAAATGTCAAAGGTTTGTTATCGATGGAACATGATAAAACAAGGTTAAAAGAAAATGAAAAAAAAAAATTAAACCAAATTAAGATATTAGAAAATCAAAAAAATGAATTATTGCTTAAACGTAAACAATCAAAAAACACTTCAAAGATTAAATTTTCTAGATTTGATGAAGATAAACTTCAAGAAATTAAAAAAATTCTAACAGAACAAAAACTAATAACATCATCTCTCAGAATAAAAGTTACTGAAACCATAAAAAAAAGATTTTTAAATTTAGGATATGATGTTCAAATAAAACTTTTGAATGGTGCTGATTATGGTGTGCCTCAAAAAAGACAAAGGGTGATTATTTTAGGAGGATTGGAAGGTTATCCAATAAGTTTTCCATCTCCTTTGTATTCTGAAAAAATAAAAAATGCTTCATCAGTGTTGCCTGCATGGTTAACTGTTAAACAGGCTATAGACGATCTTAAGAATATGCCAGAAAATATAAGATTTAATCACATTTTTACTAAATGCGGAAAAGATTTCCAAAAAAAAATTAATAAAACACCAATTGGGAAAACAGTTTATGGTGGTTTTTCAGATGCTTACTTTAGATGCCCACCAAATGAACCGAGTAGAACCGTAAAAGAAAATCACGGCGGTGTTTTTCTTCATTATGAAAAAAATAGATTTATGACACCAAGAGAACTAGCAAGATTACAATCTTTCGAAGATAACTTTATTTTTGAAGGTTCAAAAAGTCAAATTCTAGTTCAAATAGGAAATGCCGTACCTCCAAAACTTGGATATAATATTGCTAACGCTCTAAAAGCTTTTCTCTAAATATAGATCTTGTAATTCCAAAATTAATCTATGTATATTGAGAATTGATAACAAGATTATTTACCTTAATGGAAAAAAAACTAATCGATTTTTGGTCAAGGTATAAGCCCTATAAATTACATCCTGATGATCAAGCATTCTTAGGTGATGAATTAAAAAAATATTGCTTGGATTTAAGTTATGCTGAAGTCCAAGAAAAATATGGTCCAAATCTTAGAACTGAAGAAGCTAATAAAAAATTTTTAGCAAATAAAAATTATACCCATAAAATTTTAACCAATATGTTAGTTGCCCCTTACTTAGGTGACGTGATTAACTCTAAAATTTACTTTTTAATGACAAATCCAGGCTTTCATACAAGCATATACGATGATGAACATAAGGATAAGGAATATGTAAAAATTGTATTAGAAAACCTAGTTTTGAAGTTAGATAAATTCCTTTGCCTTGATAATAAAGCTTCTAAAACCTTGGGATATAAATATTGGAGTCATCGCTCAAGAATACCCAAGATTTCATCGTTACTTGCGAAGTTAACTAATAAAAATTTCAAGGATACATCTCAATACTTAGTAAAAAAATTTTGTCTAATTGAGTCCATAGCTTATCACAGCATCAAAAAGCCTAGCGACTTATTACTAAATATGCCCTCGAGTCAGTTAACGTTAGAACTTGTACAAAAATTTATTCTTGAAAAAGCAATGAATGATAAAGCCATTGTTTTCATATGGAGAGGTAAATCTTTTTGGCAATTGCCTAAGCATAAAAATATAATCATAAGATCAACCCCAATTTATCCATTCATAACTGATGATGAAGCTAATCAATTTGCAAAATTTTTAGCAAAATCAATTAATATGTAGAAGATTATATTATGAATAAAATAAGTAAATTTAATCCTGAAGAAGTAGTTATCAAGGTCAAGCCTAAAGATAAAAACTCTGCTAAACTTTTAGTCAAAATTTTTCACAAGAATGAAAATGATAAGAGAGTAGAAATAATTGAAACATTTAGATGGGGCATTGGTTACATAGAAGGAAGCGTTTTTTTTAACAAAGATTATAAATTAAATAAAGATCATATAGTTTGTAACCCTGACGTCGGTGATGGTAATGACCTTGATGATCTCTTTTCCATTGATTTTAATTATGAGGGTCATTGGAATGATGAAGAAAAAAATGAATTTGAAAAAATTTGGCAAGAAGGCGACCCAAATGATCCTGATCTTAAGACAAGTACTGCCTGGCTTTATGAATGTCAAAATGAGTGGGAAATCTCATCGATTGATATTGTAATAGATACTCCAGTTCAATTATCGGTAGTTGAGAAGTTTAATAATAAAAAAGTAATAATTGATGACTACCAAGTTTAATAATTTTAAAATTATAATTTTGCCTTCGAAAATATTTCTCTAAGATCTTCAAGACATAGCTCTTCACCTTTTTTTTTAGAATTTTTTCCAATAAAACCATTCTGATTAGCCCTACTAATGATCCCTCGATTGCTGGTATGATAAATTGATCCCACAAGATATTCTTTTCCCTGGTAATTAAATTTATTCAATTTTCTTTTTAGAACAACTTCAGGCCATTCACCCATAATTTCATTTTTAAAAACTTCTTTAAGAAATAAAAATGGTTCCCGTCCTAAGGTTATTATTAAATTCAAATTATTTAAGTTAAATAAAGTAGCCTTGATTACCTCTTTTGATGCATCAAAGACTTTTTCTTTATTTACTAGTGCACCGCTCATACTATGTGAAATCTTCAATAACCAAACTGCATTTGCATAATAAACACCGCAATTTTTGCTATTTGGCCTAGAATAATCACCTAAATCAAAGTGTTTTGTTGCTCTTAATAAATTATGCAAGTTTAAATTTGTTTTTACCTTTTCGCCGTGCCGAAATGGATTTTCTTTTGGATTTTTTTTTAAAAGCAAATCTAATGTCTCAAAATTTGCAGCATCTTGAGCTAAAATCATTACTCTCGCATTCCAATCCCCAAATAAAGTTTCACAAGCATGAAGTTGATTGTATTGAGGATAAATTTCATTTATGTTCCTATATCCTTCGACCTTAAGGTGTTTAAAGTCTATTCCAAAATATTTTTTTTTCACTTTTGATTATCTGGGAATGATCATCACTTTACTTCCATATGTGATGGTTACTAAATCAAGCTTTTGAAAATTAAACCTTGTTGCAGCTTTGCCTTGAATCAATACTACTGTGTTTCCCGTGTCTTCAATTTCAACTGTATAAGCAAAACCGTTATGTTCACCTAATACAACAGGAACATAATATCCAACGATTGCACCACCAACCACGGCTAAGATTTGTGAAATCTGTTCTCTTCCATCCGTGCTAATCTTACTGCCCGCAATGCCGCCAATGGCTGCTCCTACCGCCACACCAATTTCAGATTTTTGACCCTTAATTCTTACTGGAGTTACATTTATGATTATACCATTTTCTGATCTAAGTACTTTGTTTGCGTCTTCGCCACTAACTGTTTCAGGAAATGTTGAACAAGCTTTAACTAATATGATTAAGAGTAAGATGGTAATTATTTTTTTCAAATTAGTAAATTTTTAAATTTAATATTTAATTAATATAATTTTTTAAAATTTAAATCATTATATATTTTAAAAAAATCAATTGCTTTTAAGCTTAATTACTATAGCACCTTCCCCGCCATCAATTAAACTCGCAGGTT
>VTPM01000062.1 GCA_008638125.1 Pelagibacteraceae bacterium | reverse complement strand
GATTGTGATCAGTTTTCAATTGCCAGAGATATTGACCCTAAGTATGCAGATTTATTATCAGATGCTATTAAAAAGAAATTAAATATTCTTTGCTACGATTGTAAATTTTCTCCAAAGGGAATAAAACTTAATAAACAAATTAAAATTAAAATTTGATGACTTCAGAAATCATAGAATCTTTTGAGAAAACTAGAATTGCTGGAAGTATAGCTGCTGGTGCACTTGATGAAGTAAGCAAAATTATAAAGCCAGGCATTACTACGGATCAAATAGATCATCTTTGTTACGAATATATTAATGACCATAAAGCCTATTCAGCACCTTTATTTTACAGAGGGTTTCCTAAGTCTTGTTGTACTTCAACAAATCATGTCATTTGTCATGGAATTCCAAAAGATAAAAAACTATTTGAAGGTGATATCGTTAACGTTGATGTAACAGCATTTAAAGATGGTTGGCACGGAGATACAAGCAGAATGTATTTTGTTGGAGATGTGTCGGTAAAAGCAAAAAAATTATCCGAAGTCACTTATAAATCAATGATGAAAGCTATTAATATTTTAAGTAAAAATATTACTCTTGGAGATATTGGCTTTACTATTCAAGATTATGTAGAAAGAGAAGGTTTTTCAGTAGTAAGAGATTTTTGTGGACATGGAATAGGTCAAACGTTTCATAAGGAACCTAATATTTTGCATTATGGAAAAAAAGGAACTGGGCCTAAACTTCAACCTGGAATGATATTTACAATTGAACCAATGATCAACGAAGGAGATTACCAAACAAAAATGCTTAATGATGGTTGGACAGCTGTTACAAAAGATAAAAAATTATCTGCACAATTTGAACATACAGTTGGTATAACAGAAGAAGGTTATGAAATTTTCACTTTATCAAAAAAAGGACTTAATCACCCACCCTACTCAATATGATTGACCGATACTCTAGGAAAGAGCTTAAAAATATTTGGGCAGATGAAAACAAATATAAAATTTGGTTAGATATTGAATTAGCTGCAGCGGAAGCTATGGAAAAATTAAAAATTATTCCAAGAGGAGTTGTAAAAAAAGTAAGATCAAAAGCTAAAATTAATGTAGCTAGAATTTTAAAGATAGAAGAGTCAGTTAAACACGATGTAATAGCTTTTTTAACTTCAATTACTGAAAAGGCTGGAAAAGAAGCACGGTTTCTTCACAAAGGAATGACATCATCTGATGTGTTGGATACTTGTTTTAATCTTCAATTAAAACAATCTGGAGAAATTATATTAAGTGATATAAAAAATCTTCTCTCAACAATAAAAAAACAGGCTTTAAAACATAAAATGACTTTATGCATAGGTAGAAGTCATGGGATACACGCTGAACCAATAACATTTGGTTTAAAAATGTTAACTTTTTATCAAGAATTTTTAAGAAACAAAAAAAGATTAGAAGCTGCAATTGAAGAGATATCAACTTGTGCAATTTCTGGTGCTGTAGGAACTTTTGCTAATATTGATCCTAGAATTGAAAGTTATGTTGCAAAAAAATTAAAATTAAAAATAGAACCAATATCAACTCAAATTATTCCAAGAGATAGACATGCACATTTCTTTTCAACCTTAGGAATTATCGCAAGTTCTGTAGAGAGATTTGCAACTGAAATTAGACATCTTCAAAGAACTGAAGTTTTAGAGGTTGAAGAATTTTTTGGAAAGAAACAAAAAGGTTCCTCTGCAATGCCACATAAAAAAAACCCTATTTTAAGTGAAAACTTAACAGGTCTAGCAAGGTTAATTAGATCTTCTGTGGTTCCCGCTTTAGAGAACGTAGCCTTATGGCATGAAAGAGATATTTCTCATTCAGCTGTTGAAAGAAATATAGGTCCAGACACAACAATTGCTTTAGATTTTGCATTAGTAAGACTTAATGGAGTTGTTAAAAATTTAAATATTTATCCAAAAAATATGAAAAAAAATTTAAACTTAACAAATGGTTTGTTCTTTTCTCAAAGAGTTTTAATTGAATTAACTAGTGTTGGGTTTACTAGAGAACAAGCTTATGCATTAGTACAAAAACACGCTATGAAGACGTGGGATACAGGAACTTCTTTTTATGAAAATGTTGCAAATGATCCAAAAATTAATAAAAAACTCCCTGTTAATAAGCTAAAAAAACTTTTTGATTTTAGTTATCATACAAAGAAAATTAATATAATTTTTAGCCGAAGTTTAAAAAAATAAATTTTCCATGAATAAAGGTAAAAAATTATACGAAGGTAAGGCCAAAATCATTTATTCTACAAATGAAAAAGGCTTAGTGATTCAGCACTTTAAAGATGATGCAACAGCATTCAATGCTTTAAAAAAAGCAAATATTGAAGGCAAAGGAGTTTTAAATAATAGAATTTCAGAATACCTTTTAAATACTTTAGATCAATGTGGGATACCTACACACTTGGTAAAAAGATTAAATATGAGAGAACAATTAATCAGACAAGCTGAGATTATTCCTGTTGAATTTGTAGTAAGAAATATTGCAACTGGATCACTTACAAAAAGATTGGGAATTTCAGAAGGGACAATTCTAGAAAAGCCTTTGCTGGAATATTATTACAAGAATGATGAATTGGGTGACCCTATTATTTCAAAAGAACATATCTATTCATTTGAGTGGGCAAAAAAATCAGAAATTGAAACTATCGATCAAATGACAATGAGAATAAATGATATTCTACAAGGTATTTTTAGAGGCATTGGAATTAAACTAGTAGATTTTAAAATAGAGTACGGAAGAGTTTGGAATAAAGAAAAAGAAATTAATGAGATTGTTTTAGCTGATGAAATTAGTCCTGATACATGTAGGCTTTGGGATATCAAAACTGAAAAAAAATTAGATAAAGATAGATTTAGGAAAGATTTAGGTAATATCATTGAAGCTTATCAAGAAGTAGCAAGAAGATTAAACATTATGCCAGAAGAAACAAATATAAGTGAAGTTAATTTTGGCAAGACTATTCCTTTAAAATTTAAAAAGAAATAAATTGAAATTCTCAGTAAAAGTTACATTAAAAAAAGACGTCCTTGATCCTCAAGGAAAAGTCGTTGCACAAACTTTGCAAAATATGGGAATGAATACTCTAAAAAATATTCGGCAAGGTAAATACTTTGAAATCGAAATCAGTGAAAATAATGAAGCAAAAGCTAAAGAAAAAATTGATGAAATGTGTAAAAAATTATTAGTTAATTTAATTATTGAAGATTTTGAAATTTCTAAAATATAAATAATGAATTCATCAGTTATAGTTTTTCCAGGCTCAAATTGTGATCGAGATATAGCTGTAGCTTTAGAAAAATTACAATTTAAAAATAATATGGTTTGGCATAAAGAAACCTCGTTACCCAAATCAGATTTAATAGTTGTGCCAGGTGGTTTTTCTTATGGTGATTATTTAAGATCAGGAGCAATAGCAGCAAAGTCAAATATATTAAATGAAGTTATTAAAGCTGCAAACGATGGCTGTTTAGTATTAGGTATTTGCAATGGTTTTCAAATTTTAACAGAAACAGGTTTGTTAAAAGGTGTTTTGCTAAGAAATAAAAACTTAAAATTTTTAGGAAAAGATATTCATGTTAAAGCAATTAATACTGATAATAAATTTTGTAATAAGTATAAAAAAGATCAAATCTTAAAATTTAATATTGCTCATAATGAAGGTAATTATTTTACAAGTTCTGAGCATTTAAAAGAGTTAGAAGATAAAAATTTAATTCCATTTAAATATTGCGATGAAAATGGAATTATAAATGAGGAGACTAATCCTAATGGTTCGCTAAATAATATTGCTGGAATTTTTAATGACAAAAAAAATATTTTAGGAATGATGCCTCATCCAGAAAGAATGGTGGATGATATTATTTCTAATAATGATGGTGTAAATTTATTTACTAGTTTGCTTAATTAAATGAAAATCACTGACGTAATTGTTGAAAAACATGGTTTAAAACCTGACGAATACATAAAAATAAAGGAACTGCTTGCTAGAGAACCCAATCTTTTGGAACTTGGAATTTTTTCAGCAATGTGGAATGAACATTGTTCTTATAAATCTTCACGACTACATCTTAAAAATTTACCCACAAAAGGAAAACAAGTTATCCAAGGACCGGGTGAGAATGCTGGTGTTATAGATATAGGTGATGATGATGCCATAATTTTTAAAATAGAAAGCCATAATCACCCTTCATATATTGAACCTTACCAAGGTGCAGCAACAGGAGTTGGTGGAATATTAAGAGATGTATTTACAATGGGTGCTAGACCAATTGCACTTTTAAATTCCATTCATTTTGGCTCTCCAGAACACAACAAAACTAAAACATTGCTCAATGGTGTTGTTTCAGGAATTGGTGGATATGGAAATTGTATAGGAATACCAACTGTAGCTGGAGAAACAAAATTCAACAGTACTTATAATGAAAATATTTTAGTCAATGCAATGGCGGTTGGGCACGCAAAAAAAGATAAAATTTTTTACTCAAAAGCTAAAGGAATTAATAAATCAGTTGTTTATGTAGGATCAAAAACTGGACGAGATGGTATTCA
>VTPM01000014.1 GCA_008638125.1 Pelagibacteraceae bacterium | reverse complement strand
CTTAATGATGTAGCTCCATCAATTGAAATTTTATTATTATCAAAAAAAACAATTAAGTTTTTTAATTTTAAATGGCCCGCTAAACTCATTGCTTCATGGCTTATTCCCTCCATTAAATCTCCATCACTAGCGATAACATAAGTTTTATGGTTGATGAATTTTGAGCCAAATTTCTTTCTAAATATTTCTTCACCAATTGCTAAACCAACAGAATTTCCCAAACCTTGACCAAGCGGACCTGTAGTAGTTTCAATTCCAGTATTTTTTTTATATTCCGGATGACCAGCACAAATAGAATTTAATTGTCTAAAGTTTTTAAGATCATTGATGGAAAAATTTTTATAACCAGTTAAATAAAGCAACGAGTAAAGCAGCATCGAGCCGTGACCAGCAGATAATATAAATCTATCTCTATTTGCCCAACTTGGATTTAAAGGGTTAAACTTTAAGTGGTATTTAAACAGCACAGTTGCAACATCTGCCATCCCCATAGGCATACCTGGGTGACCCGAATTAGCTTTTTGCACAGCATCAATAGACAAAAACCTCACTGCATTTGCTAGCTGATTTAAATTTGTAGTCAAAATTAAAAACCTTTGTAGATTTATTTTTATGAACTAATATTATGATTTAAATGACTAATTTAGCAAATAAAGAAAAAAATTTAAACGAACTTATTGAAAAATTAAGCAATCTTTCAAATAGTTATTCACATGACAGCTCTAGGGCTGAATTATTAAAAAAAGAGCGAGACTCAGTGCTGCTTGAAAAAAGTTTGATTGAAAAAAAGCAACATGAATTATTAATGGAGCACAAATATTTGAAGGATAAAATTCTTAAATTAGAACAAGAATTAAAGAAGAAAAATGAACTTCAGGATAAATTTAGCAGAGAAATAGACGAACTAAGTCAAGAAACAGAAGAGTTAGTAGAAGAGATTGATAAATGGCAAATGTAAATATTAAATTTAACAACAAAGATTACCTGCTTTCCTGCGACGATGGCCAAGAAGAATCTTTAAAGAAATTAACAAGTTACTTAGATAAAAAATATAACGAGTTAAAAAAAGATTTAGGCAATATAGGAGAGAATAAACTTTTATTAATTACAACAATTAAATTAGTAGATGATTTTTTTAATTTAAAACAGAAAGTAACTTCCCAAAAAAATAAATTAGACGAACTATCTAAAAAATTTCTAGAAATGAAATCTCTAGCAATAAAGTACAAAGACAATAAAGATATAGAGATAGAAGATCTTAATAAAGATATAAACAAGTTTAAAAAGATGATCGATGAAAGTAATTCTATGTATGAGGCAATGTTAGATAAAACCACAAGATCATTGGAAAGTATTATTAAGAACGCAGAGTCAAAATCTGATCTTCAATAATGCAAGAAAAAATTGCCCTTAGAAAAAAAGCTTTTCAGCAAAGAAAAAAAAGATATTTTGAAATTTCTTCTTCATTTTTTAATCCCATTCTTCCTGTAATAAAAAGATTTAGAAAAAATAATTTTGTAAACCTTTCTCTTTTTTATCCATCAAATTATGAGGTTAATATGCTTAAGCTTTTTGATTGTATAAAAAATCAAAATATTAAAACTTATCTTCCTATAATCAAATCAAACAATCAAATGGGTTTTACTGAATGGAAAAGCCATGATCCTTTAATAGTTAATCAATTTGGATTATTAGAACCAGCAGTTATAAAAAAAATTTTAGTGCCCGATGTAATTTTAGTTCCACTTTTAGCATTTGATCAGAAAAAAAATAGATTAGGCTATGGTAAAGGTTTTTATGACAGATTTTTAAATAAATATTTAAAAAGTAAAAAAATGATTGCAATTGGCGTTGCATTTTCATTTCAAAAATATAATAAAGTTCCAGTATCTAATTCAGATATAAAGTTAGATTATATATTAACGGAAAAAGGCTTAATTCAATGAAAATATTAATTCTGGGCGATGTAATGGGAAATACCGGCAGAAAAGCTTTGGAGGAAAATTTTAAAAAAATTACTACTGAACATAAAATTGATTTTACAGTAGTTAATGGAGAAAATGCAGCAGAGGATGGTAAAGGCATTACTAAAGAAATAGCAGACTCTTTTTTCTCTTGTGGCGTGGATGTGATTACTTCAGGAAACCACATTTGGGATAAAGGCGAGACCCCTGAATACATTTCTAATGAACAAAGATTATTAAGGCCTGAAAATTTAGCAGAAGGATCGCCTGGATCTGGGCACGGTATATTTATGACTAAGGACAAAAAATTTAAAGTTGGCGTTATAAATTTAATGGGGAATGTTTTTATGAAAAAAACAGAAGATTTATTTTCTGCAGCTAAAAATTTACAAAATAAAATAAAATTGAAAGAGGATGCGGATTTTATAATTGTGGATCTTCACGGTGAAATTACTAGTGAAAAGATGGCTATGGGTCACTTTTACGATGGAAAAGCTACAGCTGTCGTTGGTACACATACCCATGTACCAACTGCTGACACAAGAATTCTTGATCATGGAACAGCTTATCAAACTGACATTGGAATGTGCGGAGATTACAATTCGGTAATAGGTATGAACAAAGAAAATTCAATTATGAAATTTTTAAAAGATGAAAAAGCACAAAGACACTTTCCATCTGAAGGAAAATCTACTCTTTCAGGTATTATCGTTGAAGCAGATGAAAAAACAGGTCTAGCTAAAAATGTGGAAAGATTTATTTACGGGGGAGTTTTAACTCATTAGTTTATGGCAGGTCATTCGCATTGGGCTGGAATAAAACATAAAAAAGGAAAGCAAGATAAAGAGCGATCTAAAATTTTTGCTAAATTATCTCGAGAAATAACGGTTGCAGCAAAACTTGGAGCTAAAGATCCTGATAGCAATCCAAGATTAAGAGCTGCTATTCAAGCTTCAAGGCAAGCTAATATGCCTAAAGATAATATTACTCGGGCAATTAGTAAATCTGAGGTTGATGTAAATAAAAATTATGAGAGCTTACGCTATGAAGGATTTGGACCACACAACGTTGCATTAATTATAGAAACCTTAACTGATAACAAAAATAGATCAGCTTCAAACATTAGAACGATTTTACAAAAAAGCGGTGGAAGGTTAGGTGAGACAGGTTCCACTTCACATTACTTTATGAATTGTGGAGTGTTGCACATTGAAAAAAATAAAATATCTGAGGATAAGATTTTTGAGCTTTCAATAAATGCAGGCGCTAAAGACTGCGTAAGCAACAATGATTATCATGAGATTATCACTGAAAGAGAGGATTTTTATAAGATAAAGAGTGAAGTTGAAAAAAACGTAGATGTCTTTCTTTATTCTGGAATAGAGTGGCGTCCACTTAATTACTTAGACATCACAAAAGAACAGAGTAATGATGTTATAAAAATGCTAGAAACTCTTGAAGAAGATGATGATGTGCAAAATACTTTTGTTAATTGCAATCTTCATACAGAATAACTTATGATAATTATAGGTATTGATCCTGGTTTAAGTGGCGGTATTGCCATTTTAGAGAATAACAAAGTTAAAGAGCTATTTGATATGCCAGTGATGTCAGATGGTAAAAAGAATAAAAAACAACTTAATAGCGCTTTGTTAGCTAAGTTAGTCAAAGATCATATCAATAAAATCGAAGACTCAGTTGTTATTGTAGAACAAGTTAATGCTATGCCAGGTCAAGGTGTGACTAGTATGTTTAATTTTGGTCAAACATTTGGAGCTATTAAGGGAATTTGTGCAACGTTAGAGTTACCCATTTTTTTTGTGCGACCTGCAAAATGGAAAAAACATTTTGAATTAATTAATTCATCAAAAGATGCAAGTAGAACAAAAGCGATAGAAATGTATCCGCATTTAGCTGAAAAATTATCTAGAAAAAAAGATGTAAATAAGTCAGATGCAATTCTAATTGCAAGATTTTACAGTGAAACAAGGTTCAAAGAAGAGTCTTAAGTTATTATTTTATCAAAAAGAGCAATAAAAACGGACAAATTGATGACACATTCTGCAAGTATTTCACTTACATGGAATCGCAAATTGCAGCACAGGTAGTAGGCTTAGGAGGAGTTAATGATTTTTCTCTTTGGCAACTTTTTGTAAGAGCTGACTTTGTTGTAAAATTTGTGATCATTCTTTTATTAGCTAGCTCAGTGTTTTCTTGGGCATTAATTTTTGACAAATACAGATTATTTAAAAAGATCAATCTGTCTACAACTGATTTTGAA
This sequence comes from Pelagibacteraceae bacterium, assembly GCA_008638125.1. Classification (GTDB taxonomy): domain Bacteria; phylum Pseudomonadota; class Alphaproteobacteria; order Pelagibacterales; family Pelagibacteraceae; genus Pelagilacustribacter. The sequence goes on along the minus strand of VTPM01000014.1, from coordinate 14,234 downwards.
GATAAATTTTGGAAATCAAAATCTGCAGAAAGTTTAAACAATAGTTTACCTGCGAAAGTTGATGATCCTTTGACGACTATATTTAAGCAAGCTATGGCAGAATTAATAAAAACAAAATCAAAAGCAAACAATATTCAGAGCGCTCGAGTTGAAAGAATATTAGAAATTTCAACTGATGAGCAAATAAAAATAATTGAAAAGAATTTTACTTTCTTAGCAACAGTTGGTTCAACGGCTCCGTTCATAGGATTATTTGGAACGGTTTGGGGAATTATGAATTCATTTCAATCTATTGCAATATCTAGAAATACAAGCTTGGCAATTGTTGCTCCTGGTATAGCAGAAGCATTATTTGCTACAGCCCTTGGCTTATTAGCTGCTATCCCAGCTGTAGTTGCGTATAATAAATTTAATAGTGACTCTAGAAGATACTCAGCACGAATAGAAAATTTCTGTAAAAGATTTTTGTCAATTATTTAAACTCAAATATGGCTTTTAAATTAAACCGCTCAAAAAATGAACCTATGAGCGAGATCAACGTTACTCCATTCGTGGATGTGATGTTAGTGTTATTAATAATTTTTATGGTTACAGCTCCATTATTAACAGTGGGTGTACAAGTTGATCTTCCGGAATCTTCAGCCGACTCTTTGCCAGATGATCAAGAGCCTTTAACAGTAACAATTAATTCTAAAGGAGAAATTTTTGTACAAGAAAGCCAAGTATCATCTGAAAAACTTATTCCTAAATTATTAGCTATTGCAAAAAATAGAACAGACACAAGAATTTATGTGAGGGGAGATAAAAACATTAATTATGGAAGAGTTCTAGAAGTTATGGGTACTCTTTCTGGTTCTGGATTTTCAAAAGTTGCACTTATTTCAGAGCCTTATAAAAATTAAATGAAAAATGACAAAAAGTTTATTTTATTCCATTTCCTTTCATGCGCTGATGATAGCGTTAACAGTTTTAAGTTTGCCATTCATGATTAGGCAACCTGTAGATCTACCGCCTATTATTTCTGTTGAGTTAATACAAATTTCTGACAAAACAAATATTCCTTTTGCACCAAAAGCTAGAAAAGTAATTGAAAAGGTTAAAGAAGAAGAAAAGAGAGTAGTTTCTGAACAAGCTCCACCTGCTGCAAAAGCAAAAGAAAAACCTGATAGAATTCCTTTACCTCAAGATCAAAAAGAAAAAAAAGAAATAGTTAAGAAAAAACAAAACCCTGAAGAAGTAAAACCAGAAATTCGTCAAGCTTCAGAGTTTGAAAAAAAAGAATTAGTCGACACTAATCAAATCGCGGCACTAATTGATAAAGCCAAAGAAGAGAGTGCTAAAGTCGAAAAACAAGACAATAAACTTACACAAAGTAGCGTTAAAAATTCATTCGCAACAGGTTTAACTTTATCTGAAGAGGATGCCTTAAGAGCTCAAATTTTTGGTTGTTGGACTGTTCCATTAGGATTGCCATATGACGATAATTTATTAGTTAGGATTAAATTAGAATTAAAACAAGACGGTACCATTAGTAAATCAGAAATCTTAGATCATGAGAGAATGAATAGACCAGGACAAAAATTTTATAAAGTTTTAGCAGAGAGCGCTTTAAGAGCCGTGAGGATTTGTCAACCACTTAAAGTTCCTCAAACAGGCTACGAAAAATGGAAAAATATTCAGTTAAACTTTAACCCAACAGAAATGTTAAAAGGATAATGATGAAAAAACTTTTCTTTATATTAGTTATATTTTTTAACTTTAATTACGCTTACAGTTTAATCGAAGTTGATATTACTAGAGGAAATCTAGATCCATTACCAATAGCTGTTTCACCTCTGCATGTTGATGCACAATCTGATAATTTACAGGATATAAAAGTTAAAGAGCTAGGAGATTTAATATCTTCTGTGATTGAAAGTAATTTTAAATCAACAGGGTTATTTAATCCTTTGAACAAAGATGCCTTCGTACAAAAACCAGACATTGCTCATTTAAAACCAAGATTTGAAGATTGGAGTTTAATTACTGCTCAGGCCTTGGTAACTGGAAAAATTTTAATTAAAGACAATAAATTAAAAGTAGAATTTAGACTTTGGGATGTAGCAGCAGCTAAAGAGATGGTTGCTCTTGCTTTCACCACAACTCCTACAAATTGGAGAAGGGTTGCACATATTATATCTGATAAGATTTATGAGAGGTTAACAGGTGAGACAGGATACTTTGATACCAGAATTATTTATGTCAGTGAGACAGGACCTAAAACACAAAGAGTTAAAAGACTTGCGATTATGGATCAGGATGGAGTTAATGTTAAGTATTTAACTTTAGGAAATGAATTAGTTTTAACACCTCGTTTTAATCCAACTAATCAATTAGTAACTTATCTTTCTTATTTTAGAAATTTACCAAGAGTTTATTTATTAGATATCGAAACAGGTATTCAAGAAGTTGTAGGTAATTTTCCTGGAATGACGTTCGCACCTAGATTTTCTCCAGATGGTAAAAAAATTATTATGAGTTTTGCTGAAAATGGTAATTCTGATATTTATACTATGGATTTAGAGTCAAGATTAGTTGAAAAAATTACAGATCATTCAGCGATTGATACATCTCCTTCTTATTCCCCCGATGGAAAATACATTTGTTTCAACTCTGATAGAAGTGGATTACAACAAATTTATACAATGAACAGTGATGGTACTAACGTAAAACGAATTAGTTTTGGCGATGGTATTTATGGAACACCAGTTTGGTCTCCGCGAGGTGATTTAATTGCCTTTACGAAAGTTAGAGCTGGAAGATTTTACATCGGTGTGATGAGATCTGATGGAACAGGTGAGAGATTATTGACTGAAAATTTTTATCAAGAAGCTCCATCATGGTCACCAAATGGTAGATTGTTAGTTTTCTACCGAGAAACTAAATCAGGAAATGATGGTGAGGGATTTACTGCTAAATTATGGTCAATTGATATCACTGGATATAATGAGAGGCAGATTAAAACAGAAACAGATGCATCAGACCCATCATGGTCAACTCTTTTATCAAAATAAGGAAAATAAGGACTTTTTATGTAGATTAGACTTGAATTAACTAACAAAATTTGAAATAAAACTAACCAACCAGAACCAAAAAGGGAACAAAATGAAATTTAACACAAAAATTAGAAACTTATTAATTATATTATTTTCTACACTTGCTCTAAGCGCATGTTCAACTGCTAAAAAAGCTTCTACTGTAGGTACTACAGGGGATGTTTACACAGGAACAGATACAGTTGAATATTTAGCTCCAGGAGTTAAAGACAGAGTATTTTTCGCTACTAACAGTTCTTCATTAACTACTGCATCAAGAGACACTTTAAGAAAACAAGCAGACTATCTAAGAAAAAATAAAGATATGAATGTTGTGCTTGAAGGTCATGCGGATGAAAGAGGAACTAGAGAGTACAACTTAGCTTTAGGTGAACGAAGAGCTAATGCAGCTAGAGATTATTTAATGACATATGGAATTTCGGGTAAAAGAATTTCAGTAATTAGTTACGGAAAAGAAAGACCTGTAAATTCAGCTTCTACACCACTTGCTTGGTCACAAAACCGAAGAGCAGTAACAGTAAAAGCTAAATAATTTTATAATATTTTTAAACAATTTAGACCCCGAAGCGAAAGTTTCGGGGTCTTTTTTTTGCCATCTTATCAATCTAATTAGGTAATTGATGTTCAAATCAAAACTAAAATTAAAAAAAATATTTATCTTTTTACTTTTAATTCTTTCGCCACAATTCATTTTTGCTCAAGAAGAAAAAATTGATGCGATTGCAGATCAGCTGCAAATCATAACGCAAGATTTAAAGACTCTGGAAAAAGCAGTTTATAAAACAGCCGACATAACTAACTCGTCGCTTTCTAATTCTTCAGATGGTTTAAATGAAGAAATATTAACGAGACATCTATTAAAGTTAAATGAGATTGAAGAAGAATTTAGAAAATTAACCAATCGATTTGAAGAAGTTAATTTTAAATTAGATAAATTGTCTAGCAGAGTAACTAAAATACAATCTGATGCTCAACTTCGTTTTTCTGACTTGGAAGCAGGAAAAGTTACAGATCCTACAAAATTACAGTCACCTAATGAAGTTCAAGGTGAACAAAAAACTACTCAAGCTAAATTACCAGGTACAGATAAACCACAAGATTTTGGATCTGCTCCAGCCTACAATATGAATTCAGATCAAAAAATTCAAGCAACCCAATCTGTTGAAAGCACAGCTTCGGTAGTAGCCGAAGAAAGAAGACCAGCTACATCATTGCTGCCAGATAAAACTCCTAAAGAGCAATATGATTTTGCTTTAAGCTTTATGAAAGTAGGTGATTATGAAACTGCAGAATTAGCTTTAAGAGAATTTATAGATAAAAATAAAACTGATGAATTAGCAGGTAGCGCGCAATATTGGTACGGAGAAACTTTTAGAATTAGACAATTATATTCTGACGCAGCAACAGCATATTTAGATGGATATCAAAATTATCCAAAAAGTGAAAAAGCACCAGAAAATCTTTTAAAGCTTGGCACGACTATGGTTGAACTAGGTGAAAAAGATCAGGGATGCAAAATGATAGTGGGACTAAAAAAACAATATCCTAAAGCATCACAGTCTGTGTTACAAAAAGCTCAATATGAGCAAAAAAGATTTAAGTGTTCTGAAGCTTAATCATCTAATTTTAAATAAAAAGATTTCTCCTATTTATTCTAATTTTAAAAATCAATTAGAAAAAAATATTAAAAAAAATATTTTTCTTGTAGCTGTATCGGGTGGGCCAGATAGTCTTGCCTTAAGTGCCTTAACACAAAAATATTTAAATGAAAAAAATCAAAAAGCTTATTTTGTTTTAGTTGATCATAGTATTAGATCTAATTCAGCCAAAGAAGCTAAAGCTGTAAAGAATTTATTCAAACAAAAGAAAATGAATTTAGTAGTTCTCAAAAATACAAAAAAAATTGATAAAAACATTCAAAGTAATGCTAGAGATATTCGTTATAAATTATTAGCCGATTTTTGCATTAAAAAGAGAGTTAAATTTATAACAACTGCTCATCATAAGGATGATCAAATTGAAACATTCTTAATTAGATTATCAAGAGGAAGCGGCATCCAAGGCCTATCTGCAATGAATAAAATTACAAGATTAAATAGTAAAGTTAAGCTTTTTAGACCCTTACTAAACGAAAGCAAAAAGGACCTCACTTATATTGCAAAAAGTTTTTTTGGTAAAGTTTTCAAAGATCCCAGCAATCAAAATAAAAAATATTTAAGAACTAAAATTAGAAGTCTTATAGGTTATTTGGAAAAAAGCGGAATCAAGTCAGATCGAATTATTAGTTCTATTAATAATTTAGCTTCCGCAAGAGATACATTAAATAATTATATTCAAAAAGTAGAAAAATCATGTCTAATTAAAAAAAAAAATAATATTGAAATTAATTTAGAAAAATTTTTTGAGGAAAAAGATGACATTCAATTGAAAATTATTAGTAATTCACTCAAATTTATTTCAAAAAATTATTACCCTCCTAGAGCAAAAAAAGTTTTAAATCTTATTTCAAGAATCAAATCTGAAAACAAACTAAAATCTACACTAGGTGGTTGCTTAATTCTTAGAAATGAAAAAAACTTATTTATAACTAAAGAATTGTAAAATATAAGTGAGAATGTCTATTTTGCTAATAAAATTTAACAAAATTGCCACATTTACAAGTTAATATTTTTTTTAGTACACTTGTTAATTACAAATAAATACTTATTTATATACATATGAATTTTAAAAATTTAGCAATGTGGGGAATTATAGTCCTTCTTTCTGTTGGGCTGTTTAATATGTTTCAAAACCCAGCAAAAATGGGAATGTCTAATTCTAAAGTTTCTTTCTCTACATTTATGTCTGAAGTTGATTCCGGAAGAGTTGTAGAAGTAGAAATTCAGGGAAATAATATTACAGGATCACTTAGTGATGGATCTAAGTTTACTACTTATTCTCCGAACTATCCAAATTTAGTCGAAAAATTAAATGAAAAAGGTGTGAGCATAATTGCTTCTCCAGTTGAAGATAAGATGCCATCTCTTTTAGGTATTTTATTATCTTGGTTCCCAATGTTATTGCTAATAGGTGTTTGGGTTTTCTTTATGCGTCAAATGCAAGGCGGCAAAGGTGGCGCAATGGGATTTGGAAAATCTAAAGCAAAACTTTTAACTGAAGCACAAGGTAAAGTAACCTTTAATGATGTTGCTGGCGTTGAAGAAGCTAAAGAAGAAGTAGAAGAAATAGTAGAATTTTTAAAAGATCCAAAAAAATTTAGTAGACTTGGTGGAAAAATTCCAAAGGGTGCTTTGTTGATTGGACCTCCAGGTACTGGTAAAACTTTATTAGCAAAAGCTATTGCTGGTGAGGCGAACGTACCATTCTTCTCTATATCAGGTTCCGACTTCGTTGAAATGTTTGTGGGAGTTGGCGCGTCAAGAGTTAGAGATATGTTTGAGCAAGGAAAGAAACATTCACCGTGCATTATATTTATAGACGAGATTGATGCTGTAGGTAGAAGCAGAGGCGCAGGTTTAGGCGGTGGAAACGATGAAAGAGAACAAACGCTTAACCAATTATTAGTTGAAATGGATGGCTTTGATACCAATGAAGGAATTATTTTAATAGCCGCAACAAACAGACCAGATGTTTTAGATCCTGCATTATTAAGACCAGGTAGATTTGACAGACAAGTCGTTGTAGGAAATCCAGATATTCTTGGCAGAGAAGCAATTTTAAAAGTACATATTAAAAAAATTAACGCTGGCCCAGATGTTAAGCTTAGAACTATAGCTAGAGGAACTCCAGGATTTTCAGGTGCTGATTTAGCAAACTTAGTAAACGAAGCCGCTCTTTTAGCCGCTAGAAAAAATAAGAGAGTTGTAACAATGGTTGATATCGAAGAGGCTAAAGATAAAGTTATGATGGGTGCTGAAAGAAGATCAATGGTGATGAGCGAAGATGAGAAAAAATTAACAGCTTATCATGAAGGTGGACACGCTATTGTTGCTCTAAACGAAAAAGTATCTGACCCAATTCATAAAGCTACAATTATTCCAAGAGGAAGAGCTTTAGGAATGGTAATGAGATTACCAGAAAGAGATCAACTTTCGGTGACTAGAGAAAAAATGTATTCTGACATTGCCGTTGCAATGGGCGGAAGAATTGCTGAAGAGTTAATTTTTGGTCATGACAAAGTTACTTCAGGTGCCTCATCAGATATTGATATGGCAACTAAAATGGCTAAAAACATGGTTACAAAATACGGTATGAGCGCTGTACTTGGTCCATTAGCTTATGGAGAAAATGAAGAAGAAGTATTTTTAGGTAGATCAGTAACAAAACAACAAAATATGTCTGAGGAGACAGCAAGAAAAGTTGACTCAGAAGTTAAAAAGATTGTGGAGTCTGGCTATGCTAGAGCAAAACAAATATTAACTGAAAAAATTGATGATTTACATAAGTTAGCAAAAGCTCTTTTAGTTTACGAAACATTAACTGGGGATGAAATCAGAGATTTGATCTTAAAAAATGTTCAGCCTAAAAAAATTATTGATATAGACGACGATAAAGATAGCAAAGAAAGTTCAGCTTTAGACTCATTAGGTTTAAAACCAAAGCCAGCTCTTTAAATTAAGACAATGAGGAAATATTACACCCGAGCGTGTAATTTTAGTTATGGTCTTGAAGCTAGGGATTTAATCAAAAAAAAATTAGCACTTCCACTTTGTGGCAACAAGAATATTGCTTTTAAGCAAATAGAAATTTTATCTCGTGTAACAAAATCAAAAATTATAGACATTAAAAATATTTCAAAATTAAGCAAAAGTATTAAAATAATTATTTTAAAAGATGTAAAAAAAATAATTTGTAAAAGACAAAATCTAAACAGATATTTAAACTTTAAAGAACCTCTCATTATGGGAGTATTAAATCTTACACCTGATAGTTTTTCTGATGGTGGTCTATTCAATAAAGAAAAAAGAGCACTGAGCCATATCAAATCAATGATTGATAAAGGAGCTAACATTATTGATGTGGGAGGCGAGTCTACAAGACCAGGTTCAAAGGACGTTCACCCCAATAATGAATGGAGTAGAATAAAAAAAATTATTATCAATTTTAAAAAGAAATTTCCAAAAATATTTTTATCAGTCGATACAAGAAAATCTGAAGTAATGGAGAAAGCACTAAAAAATAAAGCAGATTTAATTAATGATGTTTCAGGATTTAATTATGATAAAAGTGCTATTGATAAAATTAAAAATCATAATGTTTGGAAAGTATTACATCATATGCAAGGAACACCAAATACGATGCAAATTAATCCAAAATATAAGAATGTTCTATTAGATATTTATGATTTTTTTGAAAAAAAATTAAAGACTGATTTTAAAAAATTTAAAAACAAAAAGTTTATTATTGACCCCGGTATTGGTTTTGGAAAAAAACTGAAACATAATTTGATACTTATGAATAAAATTTCTTTATTTCATTCATTGGGTTTTCCTATATTAATTGGCACTTCTAGAAAGAGGTTTATCAATCAAATTTCAGGCTCTTTTGACAGCAAAGAAAGGATTGGCGGAACTTTAGCATCTGTTTTATATACGTTGATGCAAGGTGTACAAATATTTAGAGTTCATAACGTTAATGAAGTCAAACAAGGCATATTAGTTTTTAAAAAAATAGTTTCTTATTAATGAGTAAAAAATATTTTGGAACAGATGGAATAAGAGGAACAGTCAATCAAGGCCATATTAATGGTGAAAGATTTTTTAAATTTGGTCTAGCTGCAGGCACTTATTTTTACAATCAAAGAAAAGCCAAGCAAACAGCAATTATTGCTAAAGATACTAGGCTATCAGGCTATACTTTAGAGCCAGCTCTGGTATCAGGCTTAGCTTCAGCTGGAATGCATGTTTTTACTTTGGGTCCGCTACCTACTAATGGACTTGCAATGTTAACCAAGAAAATGAAAGCAAATATGGGAATAATGATTACGGCTTCACATAATCCTTTTTATGACAATGGATTAAAACTTTTTGGACCAGATGGATTAAAACTATCTGATAAAATTGAAAAAAAAATTGAACAAATTATAGACTCAAATACTGCAATTCATTTATCAAAACCAAGCACACTAGGTCGCGTTAAACGATTAGAAGATGCAAATGATAATTATATTAAGATCTTAAAAAGTAATCTTCCTAATAATTTCAGTCTAAAAGGAATGCGTATCGTTTTAGATTGTGCAAATGGAGCAGGCTATAAAGCGGGTCCAGTACTTTTAAAATCATTAGGTGCAAAAGTTATTGCAATTGGTGTTAATCCAAATGGACTTAATATTAATGATCGTTGTGGCTCAACTCACCCAGATAATATTAGTCGAGCAGTTAAAAAATACAAAGCACACTTAGGAATAGCCCTTGACGGAGATGCGGATAGAATAATTTTATGCGATGAAAGAGGTAAAATCATAGATGGTGATCAAATTATCGCTATGCTTGCCAAAAGATGGAAAGCAAAAAAACTTTTAAAAGGTGGTGTTGTTGGAACTTTAATGTCTAACTATGGTTTAGAAAATTTCTTTAAATCAGAAAAAATTAAATTTGTGCGAGCTAACGTAGGTGACCGATATGTTAAAGAGCAAATGAAAAAAAATAAATTTAATCTTGGCGGTGAACAATCAGGTCATATCATACTAGGTAAATTTGCTACCACTGGAGATGGTTTATTAGTAGCTCTAGAAGTTTTATTTTCATTACGAAAAAAAATGAAAGCAAGTAAGCTTTTTAATATGTTTAAGTCTATTCCTCAAATTCTAGAAAATGTTACTGTGAAAGATAAAAAAATTATTTCATCTTCAAAAGCAAAAGCAGCAATTAAACGAGCTGAAAAACTGATTAAAAATCAAGGCAGACTTTTAATTAGAAAATCAGGCACAGAACCTAAAATAAGAATTATGGGTGAGTCAAATAACAAGCAGCTTCTATTAAAGTGTATTCAAATCATTAAACAATCCATTAAGTAACTTGAAACCAAAATCTAAAGTCTTAATTATTGCAGGATCAGACTCTTCAGGAGGAGCTGGTATACAAGCTGATATAAAAACAGTTACAGCACTTGGCTCTTATGCTATGACAGCAATTACTGCTGTAACATCACAAAATACTACAGGTGTAAATTCTATTGTAAGTATTCCACCAAAAGAAATTTTCAAACAAATAACTTTTACCTGTAAAGATATTAGACCTAGTGCCATCAAAATTGGAATGCTTCATTCTTCTTCAGTCATTAAGTCAGTTATTAAAGCACTAAATGTAGTTAACGTTAAAAAGATTATTTTAGATCCAGTAATGGTTGCTAAAGGCGGAGCCAAGCTTATTAATGCGCAAGCTATAAAAACATTAAAATCAAAATTAATAAAAAAAACTTTTTTAATTACACCTAATATTCCAGAAGCAGAAGTTTTAACCAATATGAAAATAAAAAATGCAGATGATATGATTAGTGCAGCCCATATATTAATAAAGCTTGGTGCGAAAAATGTTCTAATTAAAGGAGGTCACCTTAAATCTAACACGATGCAAGATGTTTTGGTTAATAAAAAAAACATTAAGATTTTTAAAAATAAAAAAATAAAAACTAAGAATACGCATGGTACAGGTTGTACTTTATCAAGTGCAATCGCTACTTTTTTATCATGTGGAAAACTGTTAAATAAATCCTGTGAGCTTGGAATTAAATATGTTAACGAAGCCATAGGATCTAACCTTAAAATTGGCAAAGGCCATGGTCCAATAAATCATTTAAACACAGTATCAATTAAAAAAAATTTTAGATAATGAGAAATGTAGTCGTAGTAGGTTCTCAGTGGGGAGACGAAGGAAAAGGAAAGATTGTTGATTGGTTATCTGATCAAGCCGATGTGGTCGTTCGTTTTCAAGGTGGCCATAACGCTGGACACACACTTGTGATCAATGGAAAAGTTTTTAAATTAAGATTACTTCCTTCGGGAATTGTTAGAGAAGGAAAGATTTCTATTTTAGGAAATGGAGTCGTTATTGACCCATGGGCATTACTTGATGAGATTAAAGATATTAAAAAGCAAGGAATTAATGTTACTCCTGAAAACTTTATGATTTCAGAGTCAGCATCCTTAATTTTACCTTTTCATAGAGAGATGGATGAAATTAGAGAGGATGCAGCTGGAAAAGAAAAAATTGGAACTACAAGACGTGGAATTGGTCCTTGTTATGAAGATAAAGTAGGTAGACGGGCTATTCGGGTGATGGATCTTAGATCTGAAAGTAATTTGGACAAAAGATTGGAAAATGTTTTGTTGCACCACAACGCAATACGAAAAGGTTTGAAGAAAAAAATATTTAAAAAAAAAGAACTTAAAGAAGAACTTTTAGCCTTAGCTCCTAAAATTTTAAAATTTGCCCAACCTGTTTGGTTAAAATTAGATGAATTTAAAAAGAAAAGAAAAAAAATATTATTTGAGGGTGCTCAAGGCATACTTCTTGATGTTGATCATGGAACATATCCTTTTGTAACCTCATCAAATACAGTGCCAGCAATGGCTGCAACAGGATCTGGTTGTGGTCCTAATACGATCAATTATGTTTTAGGCATTACAAAAGCTTATACAACAAGAGTAGGAAGCGGACCTTTTCCAACTGAATTAACTGATGAAATAGGTGAAACTTTAGGCAGAAGAGGAAAAGAATTTGGAACCGTAACAGCTAGAAAGAGAAGGTGTGGTTGGTTTGATGGCGTTTTAGTTAGACAAACAATTAAGATTTCAGGCATCACAGGGATTGCTTTAACCAAGCTTGATGTATTGGATGAACTTGAAGAAATAAAAATGTGTATTGGCTATGAATTAGATGGAAAAAAATTAGATTATCTACCTGCAACTTCGGAAGATCAATTCAACATCAAACCTATTTATCAAACATTTCCTGGTTGGAAGAGTTCAACACAAGGAATTAGAAACATCGAAGAGCTTCCAGAAAAAGCAAAAAAATATATTCACGCTTTAGAAGATTTTATAGGTTGCAAGGTTTCAAGCATTTCTACAAGCCCCGAACGTGAAGACACTATTCTCATCGAAGATCCCTTTAAAGCTTAATAATTATTAATTAGCAGGTAGAAGGTTTTTAGATTTACTAGAATTAATCATAGACTTTTGTAGTTTTTCAAAAGCTTTTGTTTCAATTTGACGAATTCGTTCTCTACTAATTTTATATTTTTGACTTAACTCTTCTAATGTTTTTGGTTCATCAGATAATCTTCTTGCTTGTAATATTTCTTTTTCTCTATCATTTAAAATTTGCATTGCTTCATAAAGCAGTTCTTTTTTGTCATCAAACTCTTGTTTTTGAGAAACGATAAGCTCTTGATCTAAATGATCGTCCACTAAAAAATCTTGCCATTCATCAGTCTCTCCAGCTTTTATTGGGTCATTTAATGATTTTTCATGACCCATCAATCTTCTGTTCATATTAACAACTTCATGGGAATCTACGTCTAATCTTTTAGAAATCTCATCTACATGTTCATCTCTAAGATCACCTTCTTGGTTTGGAGCAATTTGGTTTTTTAATTTTTTTAAATTAAAAAAAAGTTTTTTTTGAGCTGTAGTCGTTCCCATTTTAACTAAGCTCCAAGACTTAAGTACGTATTCCTGAATAGCAGCTTTGATCCACCACATAGCATAAGTAGCTAGTCTAAATCCTTTATCAGGATCAAATTTTTTAACCGCTTGCATTAAACCAATGTTACCTTCTGAAATTAATTCATTAACTGGTAAGCCATATCCTCGGTATCCCATTGCAATTTTAGCCACTAAACGCAAATGACTTGTAACTAACTTATGAGCAGCTTTTAAATTTCCTCTTTCCTTCCAATTTTTTGCCAACATATATTCTTCTTCAGCATCCAACATTGGAAACTTTTTAATTTGAGCTAAATATAAAGAGAGCCCTCCAACCGATGGTGTTGGTAGATTAGTTATTTCTGACTTATTACTCATGGGCTATTATCTATAAACAATAATCTGTCTTTTCAATGGCTCAATTTATTTAATAAATTCAGTATTTTTTTAAAATCTGAAGGAAGCTCAGACTCAAAGCTAATAAATTTATTAGTTGTTGGATGAATGAAGCCTAGATTTTTAGCGTGTAATGCTTGCCTATTAAGCACTTTTAATTTTTCAGCAAATTCTTCGTTTAATTTTTTAAATTTAAGATTTTTTTTTCCATATTGTTGATCACCTAAAAGTGAATTTCCTTTATAAGCCATATGAACTCGAATTTGATGGGTTCTTCCTGTTTCTAGCTGACACTCAACAAAGCTAATTTTAGGTATATCTTTAATATCAAAAACTTTTAAAGTTGAGTAATTAGTTACAGCTTTTTTTCCAGTAATTTCAGTAACTGACATTAATTGTCGATTTTTTCTGCTTCTACCGATTAATGTTTCAATCCTTCCACTTAAAGGTCTAAGCACTCCCCAAACCAAAGCTTGGTAAGTTCTAGCAATTGAATGATCATTAAATTGTTTTCCAAGATGAGCGTGAGCCTTATTATTTTTAGCTACAACTAAAAGACCACTTGTTTCTTTATCAATTCGATGAACTATCCCTGGTCTCGTGCTTCCATTTAAATCTGATAATTTTTTATATTTATAGATTAAAGCATTAACCAAAGTTTCCGTATAATTACCTGCACCTGGATGAACTACCATACCAGCAGGTTTATTAATGACTAAAATATCCTTATCTTCAAAAACAATATTTAGCTTAGTTTTATAAGGCTCAATTTTAATTTCTTGCTTCGGTATTAAATTGATTTCAATATTATCATTAATTTTTAATTTTTTGGAAGGTGAGTTAATAATTATATTATTTATTTTGACTTGATTAAGCTCAATAATTTTTTTTAAATTTGATCTTGTTAATTCAGGTAATAGTTTAGTTAAAACGATGTCTAATCTTGAACCGGCATCTTCTTCAGTAATTAATAATTTAGTTGAGTTATCAGACATTTAAATTTAGATTATCATTATATGCGTTCGTAGCTCAACTGGATAGAGCGCCTGACTTCGGATCAGGAGGTTGAGGGTTCAAATCCTTCCGGGCGCACCAAA
>VTPM01000013.1 GCA_008638125.1 Pelagibacteraceae bacterium | reverse complement strand
TTAAAAAAAAGTGTTAGATATATAGAAAATAAAATTATTATTTTTAGATAGCTTATAGAAACTTTCATTTAAATTTAGAGTTACGGAGCTAGAAGATTAATAAATTTGTCTGTAGTCTTAATTATGATTTGTTCACTGTAACCACAATTTTCACCATCAACTTGAGCTAACAAAGGGTAGTTAATTTTGTTAATTTTTATTTCATTCAAATTTTTCTTAATAACACTTTTAGCTGAGCTTAAGTCACCCTTAACTAATATTAAATAAATGTAGTAAAGTAATTTTAATCTAGTTAAGTCTTTAAAAATATAAGCAATCATACTTGGTTTAAAGATATTCGTATCATTGGTTATTGAGTAGGGGCCAGCATAAAATTTTGAATTTGTACATAAGATCCAATCTGCATCAAATATTTCATTATTAACTTCAACTCTCATTTTTTCATTTTTTAAGAATAGAAAATGCATAAAACCCTTATAGGCAAAAATGATTTTGCCTAAGTATTTTTTTACATTAGCATTAATTGATTTGACAATTTTAGAGTCAAAACCCACTCCAGCCATCAGAAAAAAATATTTGTCATTAATTTTTGCAAGACTAATTTTTTTACTATGATTTGAAATTAAGACTTTGTAAATTTCTTCAGCTTTTTTTTTAATACCTGTTTCTATTTGCAAAATATTTGCAGTTCCTGCTGGGATATAAGCTATTAATTTTTTTTCTAGTCCCTTTTCAATCATTTCGTTTATAGCAAAGCAAATGGACCCATCTCCTCCAGCAATTACTAATCGGTCGAAATCTCTTTTTGATAAATCATCAAATACTTTTTTTGCATCAGTTTCCGAGACAGTTTTAAATAATTCTACTTCATGGTTTGAACGCAACAGACTAATTACTCTGTTTATTAATCTGAGTTTTTTTCCGCCAGCTGCATTTGCGTTGAATATTATTGTGAATTTCATCTTATTTTAAAAATTTAACAAATCTTTAATAAATATGTGTGAAAAGTTCATAACTGATTCGTTAATTATACTATGAACAAAATAGACACAACTCATAAAAATAACATTTTAGTTTATCGAAGCATATTCTTATCAGACATTCATTTGGGTACCCGAGGTTGCCAAGCTAACAAACTTTTGGAGTTTTTAAAATTTACTCGTTCACAAAATTTATATTTGGTTGGAGACATCATTGATATATGGGAACTTCAAAAAGGATTTTATTGGCCTCAGGAGCACAATGATGTTGTTCAAAAGATATTGCGAAAAGCAAGGCATGGAACAAAAGTTCATTATATCATTGGAAATCATGATGAAGTTATAAGAAAATTTATTCCAATGGATTTTGGAAATATTCGATTAGTTAATAGAGTAGTCTATGAAACAGTAAATAAAAAAAAATATATCGTTGTTCATGGTGACGCTTGGGATGGTGTAATGCAATATGCTAAGTGGTTATCGAAACTAGGGTCAGTGTTATATAATTGGTTGCTATCATTAAATGTCATAATTAATTTTGTTAGAAATAAACTTGGCTATGATAATTGGTCTCTAGCTAAATATTTAAAATATAAAGTTAAAAATGCAGTTAAATATATTGGTGACTACGAAAAAACAGTTGCAAGTTTTGCTAAGAGAAAAAATGTAGATGGCATCATTTGTGGTCATATTCATAAAGCAGCTAATCTTAATTTCTCAGGTGTAAATTATTTAAATACAGGAGATTGGGTTGAAAGTTGTACTGCCCTTGTAGAACACTTGGATGGACGAATGGAGATTATAGAATGGGACAAATTTAGAGATCAGATCATCAATTATGAACCTTATTTGACTTTGGTTAAACAGGAGGTTGTTTGAAAATTTTAATTATCACTGATGCCTGGTATCCACAAGTCAATGGAGTTTGCAGGACACTTAAAAATTTAGGCGAACAATTAAAAATTCTTAATCATCAAGTTGAATATATTGAGCCTGGACAATTTTTAACTATTCCAATGCCTAAATATAATGAAATTAGGTTGGCAATTAATGTTTGGCCAAAAGTGGGTAAAATGATAAAAACTTGCAATCCTGACATTATTCATATTGCAACCGAGGGCCCGATTGGTATTGCGGCTAAAAGATATTGCGTAAAAAACAAATTAAAGTTTACAACATCTTATCACACTCAATTTGATAAGTATCTAAAGCTTTACTATCCTTACCTGCCTATAAAACTTGTTCAAAAATTTCTTAAGAATTTTCATAATCAAGCTGAAAAAATATTAGTCACCACTAAAAGTATGAAAGAAGAATTAATTAAAATGGGCTTTGATGAAAATAAAATGGTAGTTTGGACGAGGGGTGCAGATCACGGAAGTTTTAAAGATGCAAAAAAAATTCCTCTTCAATATAAAAGGCCAATTTATTTATATGTGGGAAGAGTTTCTATAGAAAAAAATATAAGGGCTTTTTTAGACTTGGACTTGGAGGGAACTAAACTAGTTGTTGGCAAAGGTCCAGACTTAGACAAACTTAAGGAAGAATATCCCGACGTGGTTTTTAAAGGAGAAAGAACTAACGGAGAACTTGCATCATACTTTGCTTCATCAGATGTATTTGTCTTTCCAAGCAAAACAGACACGTTCGGAATAGTGATAATAGAAGCACTACAATGCGGCTTACCAGTTGCTGCCTATCCCGTTGAAGGACCAAAGGATATATTTGAAGGGATGAAAACAGGAGCGCTTAATAACGATCTTAGGAAAGCTGCTTTAGATGCGTTAAAGATTAATAGGCAATCTTGCATAGAGCACGCAAAAAAATATACTTGGGCAAATTGTACAAAAATTTTTTTAGAGCACATTTCACCAATTATCAAAGCTTAATTAATTTTTTTAGGTAGTTAATTTTTTTTTTAATTAAAGTAACTAGTTCTTTGTTAGTAAACTTTTCCAAGTTTTTTAATTCAAAAGTTTTGTTAATACTCAATTTTATTATTTTATTTTTTTTATTAAATAGTTCTCGAAGAAGTAACAATTTTTTTGCTTTATTATTTAGCAAGCCAATGAATTGAAAAAAAAAACTATTCTTTCCATAAAAATAAACTGGAAGTATCTTACACGGTTTTTTTTTATAAATTGCTCCAATCAAAGGTTTCCATTCTTTTTCTGTAGCTTCATCAACTAGCATTTTAGAGGTTGCAACTTCACCAGATGGAAAAACAATAAGGATACCCTGATCTGTGAGATGTTGAATAGACTTTTTTTTTGTATTTATATTTTCTAAAATAGCATCACGAGTTAAATCAAAAGAAATTGGAAGTAAGTATTTTTCAATGGTTTTTAATTCATTTCTTACCTCAGCATTAATCAAAATTTTGTAATCAGATCTAACTTTTGAAACCAAGGATAGAATTATAAGTCCATCGAGCAAACCAAATGGGTGATTACAGACTACTAAGCACGGCCCTTGCTTTGGTACATAATTTTCTCCTTCGCATTGATAAGTAATATTTAAATATTTTAATACTCCATTCCAAAAATTTTTATTAAAGTTTGGGTCATTTAACTTTTCATTATAAATTCTTCTAGCAAGATCAAATTTTAAAAAGTCAATTAACATACACGTTTAAGACTCAGATTTATTTATTACTGAATTTTTTTAGATAGGTTTCCTTAATTCTTGAAAAAGGAAGAAATACAAAAATATCTGTTGTCTTGAAATGGTGATCAATTACAGCTCCGTCACCAACATATGCTCCTAATCTTAAATACGCTTTTATCAAAGTTGGTATTTTTTTTATTATTTCCTTTGAATTTTTTTGCTCTGTATCAATTTCTTCTCGTAAATTGACTTTACAGTGTTCTAAAGCTTCAACAGCTATGTTTTTAGGCATTTTGAAGTTACTATTTAAAAATTTAAGCTCAGATTCTATATTAAATAAGTTCGTTTCAAGAAAGCTCGCCGTTCCAAACAAGGCATCAATCTTATTATTAACTATAAATTGATGAATGTTTTTCCACATTAATTGTAGAATATTTTTGTTTCTAAACTTTTTATGTATGCAAGATCTGCTCAATTCTAGCATATTTTTAAACCCTGAATTCCTCAACAATTTAGATAGGTTAAATTCATTTTCTGAATAAAAACCCGAATGTCTTTGCGCACTACTTTGATCTAAAAGCCTATAAGTGCCTATTACTTGGGTTTGACTAAATTTTGTTCTTTTAAAAGTAACTATTAAATGATGGGAGTATTTATCGTAATGGTCTGTTTCTTTCTTAAAAAAATTAAGCTTGATTATCTTGTTATCTCTCTCGCTAAAAAAAACTTTATATCTTAAAATTTGAGCAGCTTTAATTTCAGATTTAGTTTCAGCAAAATAACAGTTTATCTCAGGTTTAAAAAAATTTTGTGTATTAATGAATATTTTTTTTGATTTTAAAAATGCGATATTGTTAATCACAAATTAGATGTAATGTAGCGATGTTAAAGGTTGATTAAAAATTTGTTTCAAATAGATTAAAATTATATTTTTAAACTATGACAATAGAATCAGTTATTGGTATTCTTTTATTATTATTTTCATTCATTCTAATTTTATTTTATAGGAATAAAGCTAGACGAAACGAAACTAATTTAAGAATTAAAAAAAATACTCCAAAAACGCCAATACATTTTAAAGAAATAAATTTTTTAAATGAAATAAATGATCCCATTATCCTTTTAGATAAATATAAAACTATAAATTATATTAATAAGGAAGGTATAAAAAAATTTGGCAATCAAGCTTTAGGTAAACATATTGCCTCAATTATTAGAGTTCCAGATTTATTACAAAGCATTGATTTATGTTTAGCCAATAAAACAAATGAAATTGTTGATATTGAAATTAATATTCCATTATTTCAATTTTTTAAGGCGTCAATAATTTATAATAAAAATAAAGACTTACAATATGATGAGTCAGTCGTACTTTTTTTAAAAGATATTACTGAAATTATAAAAGCACAGAGGTTTCGCTCTGACTTCATTGCTAACGCAAGTCATGAACTAAAAACTCCTTTAGTTTCAATTAAAGGATTCTTAGAAACCATAAGTGGTCCAGCAAAGGATGATAAAAAGGCTCAAGAAGAGTTTATACCTATTATATTGCAGCAAGCTAATCGTATGGAGAATTTAATTAATGATCTTTTGTCATTAAGTAGAATTGAACTAGAAGAGCATCTTCAACCTCAAGATAAGGTAAATTTAAAAGAAATTTTTCAATCAGTTGAAGATATTCATCAAAACAAATTAAAAGAATTTGAATTCAAAAATAATCTAACAGAAGATATTTATGTTAAGGGAGATTATGAAGGACTATTAAAAGTTTTCTCAAATTTAATTGATAACAGTATTAAATATTCTGAGAATAATAAAATCATTGAAATTAACCATAGAGAAATCAAAGGAAAACTTTTAGGTATCGCATATGAGATAATCGTTTCAGATAGAGGAATTGGAATTCACAAAGATAAAATAAATAGAGTAACAGAACGTTTTTTTAGAGTTGATCCCTTCAAGAGCTCTCAGCGTGGAGGAACAGGTTTGGGGCTTTCTATTGTTAAACATGAAATTAATAAGCACCGAGGAGTGTTTGAAATTGAAAGCGATCTTGGTATGGGAACTAAGTCTATTGTCTATTTACCAAAATATGATTGAAATTTTTTTATAATTTATTAGAATATATTGTGGCTAAAATAAAAAAAGTTTTAGTTATTATTGCAGCATTAATGCTTTCACCAGTTGAAAGCTTTTCAGACTCTCAAATTGCTTCAATCTTGAAAAATCAACAGCTAACCGTTTTTGACCTTGGTATACTCCGTTTAAGAGAAGACTTAAAGTTAGCAAAGGAGAGTTTAAAAGAAGAAATCGAAAATACATCATCTCATATTTTTACAGATGCAATTTATTCTCCGAGGCAGGAAAGAGTTTTGATGATTGTTTCAATTCCTTTAAGTCAAAGATTAAGGCAAGATACTTATATGGCTGACTCAATTAAATGCAGAAATGTTTTTGACATAATTAAGCAGAGTCTACTTATGGGCCAAAATGAAGGTAATTCAATTTACACACAAGCTTCAGGATATTTAAATTCAGTTTTTATGGCTCCAAGCAGCTGGTCACAAGTGAGTTCTCTACCTGGATTCAAGGACAAGCTAGTTGATTTTGTCGATTTAGAAATTACATTAAGACCAGAGACTAAATATGCCCTATCCAACAAGGTTAGGCCATTTAGCTGTGGAGGAAATCTAGCTACAAATTATAATGAAATTATTATAACTAGAAAATTCAACTAAAAAGTTAGTTTTTTAATAAATTTGTAATATTTTTGTAATAATCATTAAAGATAGATGCATTAAAAATTTAGCATCAAATAAAATAAAAAAGGAATCAAAATGAAAAAACTTTCAATTGTTCTTGCTTCTTTAGTTGCAATGTTAATTGTAACTTCAGCCCAAGCAAGAGATCAAATTAAAATCGTTGGATCTTCGACTGTGTTTCCATACGCTACAATAGTTGCGGAAAGATTTGGGGCAGGCGGAAAATTCAAAACTCCAGTAATCGAGTCAACAGGTACTGGTGGGGGTGCAAAATTATTCTGCGCTGGTGTTGGTGCTGAACACCCAGATATAACTAATGCCTCTAGAGCGATGAAATCTAAAGAATACGCTGAGTGTCAAAAAAATGGTGTTAACGAAATTGCTGAAATTAACATCGGTAATGATGGAATAACTTTGGCATTTAGCAAAGATGCAAAACCAGTAAATTTTACAAAAGCTCAACTATATAAAGCTTTAGTAAAAGAAGTAGTAGTAAACGGTCAAAAAGTTGCTAACCCATATAAAAAATGGAGTGATATCGACCCAGCTTTACCAAATTATGATATTAAAGTGATGGTTCCACCATCTACATCAGGCACAAGAGATGCTTGGGGTTCACTCGTAATGGAAAAAGCTATTTCTAAAGAAGAAAAAGAAGCAAAAATTGATCCACTTGAATTCAGAACAGATGGTCCCGTAATTGAAGTAGGCGAAAATGATGCTTTGATTGTACAAAAGTTATCTCAAGATAAAGAGCTTTTTGGTTTCTTTGGATTTAGTTACTTTTTAGATGCTAAAGATAAGTTACAAGCTGCAAGCATCGAAGGTAAACAACCAAGCTTGAAAGGTATTCAAGATTACTCTTATCCAATAGCTAGACCTTTATTCTTTTATGTAAAATTAGCACACGTGCAAGTAATACCTGGTTTACATGATTTTATTAAGGAGTTTACTTCTACTAAATCAATGGGAGCTAAAGGTTATTTAGCTTCTAAAGGTTTAGTGCCAAGTGATGCTAAAACTTATAAGACTAGCAGGGATAATGCAGTAAAATTAGTTAATATGCCTGAAAAAAAATAGGCAATTGACTTTTATTTTACCAAAAAAAATATAAAATTAGGGAGGAATTATTTCCTCCCTTTTTTAATCTACGAAATAAAAAAAAAGTATGGGCCAAATAATAATATTTTTAATTCTATCCTTGGCTCTAATGAGTTATTTCTTTGGTAAAAAAAGAGCTGCTCATATTCAAGTACAAACAAGATTAACTGCTTTACCACAGTTCTACGGATATTATTTAGCCATTTGGTGTGCTGCTCCAGCTTTAATTATTTTTTCTCTTTGGACCTTCTTCGAACCCTTTTTAGTAAAAAATTTAATTTTAAGCTCTTTCAAAGGAAGTTACGAAAGCAATCAACTTTCAATTTTATATGCACAAATCAAATCTATTGCACAGGGAACCTTTTTTGGCACAGCTCAAGAAAATTTAGTAATTGCTGCAGATAAATATAATCAACTGATAAGTTTATTAGTAAAGTCAAAAGCTATTCTTTCGCTAATAATTCTAATCGGTTGCTTATCCTTTGCTTATAAAAAAATAAACCAAAATATTAGGACTAGAGAGCCTGTTGAAAAATTTTTGAAATATCTTTTTTTTTCGTGTTCTTTAGCAGCAGTTCTAACTACCGCAGGAATTGTTTTTTCACTTTTATTTGAGTCATTAAGATTTTTTAGTAGTGTAAATTTCTTTGATTTCGCTTTTGGAATTGAGTGGAATCCTGGACGTGCTTTTGTTAGAGACTCCACAAGTCAAATTGATCAAGAAGTTTTAAAAAATTCATTTGGTGCATTACCTTTATTTGCCGGAACATTCTTCATAGCATTCATCGCAATGTGCGTAGCTATTCCAATTGGATTAATGACTGGTATTTATATGGCTGAATACGCTAGTACAAATGTAAGAAAATTTGCAAAACCAATAATAGAGATCCTTGCTGGAATTCCAACGGTTGTTTATGGATTTTTTGCCGCTTTAACCGTTGGTCCTTTTGTAAAACAAATTGGAAACAGTATGGGGTTAGAAGTTTCAAGTGAAAGCGCTTTAGCTGCAGGATTGGTAATGGGGGTGATGATTATTCCCTTTGTCTCAAGTTTAAGCGATGATGTCATTACTGCAGTTCCACAAAACTTGCGGGAAGGTAGCTACGCTATGGGAGCAACTAAATCAGAAACAATTAAGAAAGTAATATTTCCAGCTGCTTTACCAGGAATAGTTGGAGCAATTTTATTAGCTGTTTCAAGAGCAGTAGGCGAAACAATGATAGTTGTAATGGCTTCTGGCCTAGCAGCAAATCTTACAGCTAATCCTTTGGAGTCTACAACAACAATAACTGCACAAATCGTCATGATATTAGTTGGCGATCAACAATTTGGAGACCCAAAAACTCAAGCAGCATTTGCATTAGGTATATCTTTATTTGTTTTGACCCTAGTATTAAACATATTAGCTCTTGGAGTTGTCAAGAAATATAGGGAAAAATATGAATAATAAGAGAAAAAATTTTTTAGAGAAGAGATATAAATCTGAAAAAAGATTTCAATTATTTGGATTAGCATCCATTTCTTTAGCATTAATTTTTTTAGCCATCTTTTTAATTAAAATTTTTTCCAATGGTTATTCTGCTTTTACAAAAACTTGGATTTTTGTGGAAGTAAATTATGATAGAGAGTTATTGCTTTTAGAAGAAAATCCTTCAAGCGAAGATCTCAATAATGCGGATTATTATGATATTGCTTATCAATCAATTATTGCGCTTGATCCTGAAGTTGATGAAAGTTCAGAGACTTTTTTAATTGAAATGTTTGCTTATAATTATGAACTAGAAATTAAAAATTATTTAAAAAAAAATCCTTCAGATTTAGGTAAAATAGTAAAATTAAAGTTAACGGCATCAGACGACATCGATCAAATAAATAAAGGAAATTACCCTCGAGATATTCCTGAGGAAAATAGAAGAGTTAATAATTATCAATTAAAAATATTTGATATGTTGGAAGCAAGAGGAGATATAATAAACACCTTCAATTTAAGTTTTTTTACTAATCCAGACTCAAGAGAAGCTGAATTAGCTGGTATAGCTAGTTCATTTATGGGCACATTGTTCAGTATTTTAGTTTGTTTGGTATTTTCTTTTCCAATTGCAGTCTTAGCTGGAATTTATTTAGAGGAATTTGCTCCAAAAAACAAATTCACTGACTTCATAGAAGTTAATATAAATAACCTTGCTGCAGTTCCATCGATTGTGTTTGGTTTATTAGGTTTAGGAGTATTAATTAATATATTTGGTCTACCTCGATCAACACCACTTGTGGGTGGAATTACGTTATCTCTTATGACTTTGCCAACTATAATTATCGCAGCGAGAGCTTCTTTAAAAGCAGTTCCTCCAAGTATAAAAGAAGCCGCGCTAGCTATGGGGGCAAGTAAAATGCAAACAACTTTGCATCATGCAGTGCCTTTATCAATGCCAGGAACGTTATCTGGTACAATAATTGGTTTAGCACAAGCGTTAGGAGAAACTGCACCTTTAATCTTAATTGGGATGGTTGCGTTTGTTAATACAATACCTGGCTCACCTCTTGATCCAGCAGCAAGTTTGCCAGTTCAAGTTTATATTTGGAGCGAGTCAGCTGAAAGAGGTTTTGTCGAAAAGGTATCTGCTTGTATTATGGTTTTATTGATATTCCTTATTACAATGAATCTAACAGCTCAAATTATTAGACATCGATTTGAAAAGAAATGGAGTTAAAATGAAAAGTAAAATATCAGCTAAAGGAGTTAACGTTTATTATGGTGAAAAACAAGCATTGAAAAACATTTCAATAGAAATTGGAGAAAAAGAGGTAACAGCTCTGATTGGACCCTCTGGTTGTGGAAAATCAACTTTTTTGAGATGCTTAAACCGTATGAACGATGTAATTGATATATGCAGAGTTGAAGGCAGTATTAAATTTGACAATCTTGAAATTAATTCGAAAGAACTTGATGTGGTTAGGCTTAGAGAAAATGTAGGAATGGTTTTTCAAAAACCAAATCCTTTTCCTAAGACAATTTACGAAAACATTGCCTATGGCCCAACTATTCATGGTTTAGTGCAATCGAAACAGGAATTAGATGAAATTGTCGAAACAAGTCTTAAAAAGGCTGCGCTATGGAATGAGGTAAAAGATAGATTGCATGAGATTGGAACTGGCTTATCCGGAGGTCAACAACAAAGGTTATGTATAGCTAGAGCAATTTCTATCAAGCCTGAAGTTATTTTAATGGACGAGCCTTGCTCTGCTCTAGATCCAATTGCAACTGCGCAAATTGAGGAATTGATTGACGAATTAAAAAATGAGCATACTATAGTAATAGTGACTCATTCTATGTCTCAAGCAGCAAGAGTATCTCAAAAAACTGGATTTTTTCATCTAGGAAACTTAATCGAGTTTGACTCGACAGAAAAAATTTTTAAAAATCCAGGCAATCAACAAACTCAAGATTACATAACAGGAAGGTTTGGTTAAAATGAATGAAAAATCACACATCGTAAAATCCTACGAAGAGCAACTATTATTGCTAAAGGATACAATTGTAAAAATGGGTACTAAAGCAGAGAAGCAATTAGAATTATCTATTCAAGCAATGGTAAGAAAAGATTTAGAATTAGCAAAAAAAATAATTACAGATGATGAACAAATTGATCGATATGAATTTAGCATTGAAGAACAAGTTGTTAACTTAATTGCTCTTAGACAACCTATGGCTATCGACCTAAGAGAAACAGTGGTGGCTCTTAAAATATCATCAGACTTAGAAAGAATAGGTGATTTATCTAAAAATATTGCAAAAAGAATTATTAGTATTCAAGAAGTAATTTCCTCAGAGCTTATCAAGGGACTGGAAATAGCAGGACTAAAAACTGTCAGACAAGTTAACTTAGTTTTAAATTCTTATCTTCACAGAGACAAAGATATTACAGAGAATGTCTGGAATTCTGATGAAGAAATTGACCAATTAACTAATAGCAATATGGAAATGGTTCTTAAAAAATTAGAAACAGAAAAAAACCAAATACAATTAACCCAACTACTTTTCATTGCTAAAAATATTGAAAGAATAGGAGATCATGCAACTAATATTGCTGAACAAGTTTATTTTTTAATAACAGGAGATTATTTAGAAGGTCAAAGACCAAAGGGGTGAAATGCCGGCAAATCTATTTATCGTTGAAGATGAAATGCCAATTGTTACTTTGTTAAAATATAATCTTGAAAAAGAAGGTCACAAAGTAAACTTTGCAAACAACGGAGAAGAAGCTTTACTTGCAATCCAACAAAAAAATCCAGACTTAATTCTGTTAGATTGGATGTTGCCCGATATCTCAGGGATTGAAATTTGTAAAACTTTAAGAAAAAACAATTTGTTAAAAGACATACCAATAATAATGCTTACCGCAAAAGGTGAGGAAGAAGACAAATTAAAAGGTTTTCAAACTGGTGCGGATGATTATGTTACAAAGCCTTTTAGCCAAAAAGAACTCCTTGCTAGAGTAACTGCTTTGCTAAAAAGATCTAGACCAAGCGTCACAGCTGACACGATTCATTTTGAGGATTTAAAAGTTGATAGGGTTGAAAAAAGAGTATTTAGATCCGAGAAAGAGGTGATGTTAGGACCAACAGAGTTCAAAATTATTGATTTTTTAATATCTAACCCAAAAAGAGTTTATTCTAGAGAGCAATTATTGACTAACATTTGGGGTGAAAATATTTATGTCGAGGAAAGAACCATTGATGTGCACATAAGAAGATTACGAAAAGCAATAAATATTGAAGGAAAAAAAGACTTAATTAGAACCGTTAGATCCGCAGGTTACTCCTTGGACGGTTAAATTTCTTTTGGGCGAATAAATCTACATAGTTTTCCAGATTTTGCAGCAAGCTTATTCCAATCATCAAAATCAAATTTTATTTCTGCAAATGATGATGTTGAAAACTTATTATTTAAAAGTTTTTGATTTGTTTTGCCTGCGGCACCACATAAAAAAATAGTTAATTTTTTTATTGATGGCTCATGATTAATTAATAATATTGATTTATAAATTGGATTAGTTTTTCTTAGGACAGACATCAATTGTGCTTTAGAGGCTAAATAAAGTTTTTTTAAAATCTTAATTTTTCCTAAATCAATTTTTTTTTTTAAAATTCTCAAGGTTTGTAATGTTCGCTTTGAAGAAGAAACATAAGTTAAATCAAACTTAATATCATTTTTAATAAAAAATTCATAAATCAGTTTAACAGATTTTTCACTACTTTTTTTGATGGGTCTATCATAATCCTCTAATTCATCATTTTGCCAACTAGATTTAGCATGACGCATAACATATAATTTCATATTAAATAAATTACCATATTAGCTATGAATAAAAAACTACTGCCTCAAAACAAAAATATAAATGAGGTTTTAATCAATAGAGAACTATCTTGGCTTTCTTTCAATGAACGTGTTCTTGAAGAGTCAATAGATCTTTCGAATCCTCTATTTGAAAGAGTTAAATTTTTATCTATCGCTGGCACAAATTTAGATGAATTTTTTATGGTTAGGGTAGCTGGATTGTTTAATCAAATTAAAGATAATTACGATCAGCTTAGTGCTGATGGATTAACACCAGAGCAACAATTAAAATATGTTGTTTTAAAAACAAAAGATTTATTGCACAAGCAAAATGAAGCCTATATCAAGATCAAGAAAGAACTAATAGCTGAGAAAATTTATATTTATAAAATTAATGATTTAGATAAAAAATCACACGAATACTTAAGAAAATATTTTTTAGATAACATTTACCCTATTATAACTCCAACAGCCATTGATCCCTCACATCCTTTTCCCTTTATTCCTAATAAAGGGGAAGCTGTTTTAATGAAATTTAATATTAATAGTATTGAAGAATTAAACATTATTGTTGTTATTCCAAAAAGTTTACCCAAATTTATACCTTTACCTAAATTGAACAAAACAGATCGGTATGTCTTAATCGAGGATATAATTTGTTCTTTTGCGGAGGAAATTTTTACTGATTATAAACTAATCTCATCTGTGCAATTTAAAATCATTAGAGATAGCGATATTGAAATTGATGATGAAGCAGAGGACCTAGTCAGATATTTTGAAAAGGCTTTGAAAAAAAGAAGAAGAGGAAATATTGTTAAGTTAGAGGTATTAGCTAATTCAGATCCAGAGCTTATTGATTTTTTGACTGAAACTCTTGAAGTTAAGCAAGACCATGTTTATCAAGTAGAAGGACTTGTAGGTATCCAAAATATAATTCAAGTATGTGAGAGAAAAGACTCAAATTTAACATTTAAAAAATTTAGGCCAAGAGAAGTTGAACGGTTGAAGGAATTCGACAATAAATTTTTTTCAGCCATTAAAAGTAAAGATTTTGTAGTCCATCATCCTTTCGAAACATTTGATGTAGTAATTCAATTTTTACAAGCAGCCGCAAAAGATCCAAAAGTCATCGCAATTAAGCAAACTTTATATCGCACAACTCCAGACTCACCAATCGTAAAGGCTTTAATTTTAGCATCTGAAAATGGAAAAGTTGTTACTGCTGTAATTGAAATTAAAGCAAGGTTTGACGAGGCAGCCAATATTGAATTATCTCGTCGATTAGAAAAATCTGGAGTTCAAATTGTTTATGGCTTTGCCAAGTACAAAACACATGCCAAAGCAAGTCTTGTACTTAGAAAAGAAGGTAAGAAAACACAAACCTACGTACACCTTGGAACTGGCAATTATCATCCTGTAAATGCAACAATATATACAGATTTATCTTTATTTAGTTCAAACGCAGAATTAGCAAGAGATGTTGAAAAGTTTTTTAATTTTGTGACAGCATATGCAAAGCCCAAAAAATTGGAAAAAATTTTTTTATCGCCACTAAATGTTCGATCTTTTTTTGTCAACTCTATTAATAATGAAATTGAAAATGCAAAAGCGGGAAAACCAGCAGGAATTTGGGCTAAGATGAACTCTTTAGTTGACCCAGAAATAATTAAATTATTATATCAAGCATCAAATGCGGGTGTAAAAATAAATCTTTCAGTAAGAGGAGTCTGTTGTCTTCGGCCTGGAGTCAAAAATTTATCTGAAAATATAATAGTAAAAAGTATTATTGGTCGATTTTTAGAGCATTCTAGAATCTACTGTTTTGCGAACGGCTATCCTATGCCCGCAAGAGAGAATCGTGTATACATTTCATCAGCTGATTTGATGCCAAGAAATCTTGATAGAAGAGTTGAATTAATAATACCTATAGATAATAAAACTGTGCACGAACAGATCCTAGACCAAATAATGCTTGCAAATTTTAAGGATAATTCAGAAAGCTGGTATTTAAAGAGTGATGGCAACTACTACAAGGAGAAAAGTGAGAATAGTTTTTCAGCACATTCTTATTTTATGCAAAACCCAAGCTTATCTGGAAGAGGTAAATCAGCACTTAAACTTAAGCCAAAAAATTTAAAATTAGTAGAATAAATGCAAACAGAAATAATTAAACTATTTAAATCAGAAGAAAAAACAAAAACAAAGCAAGCAATTATAGACCTTGGCTCAAATTCAATTCGAATGTTAATTTACGATGATTTTAAACTGAATCCGATTCCATTGTTTAATGAGAAAGCAGTTTGTAAATTAGGAAAGAATCTAGATAAATCTAAAAAACTCAATGCAGATGGTTGCGTGAGCGCTTTAAAAGTTCTTAACAGATTCAAAGAGATTTTAGAAGTTTCAGAGGTAAGAAATTTACAAATAGTTGCCACTGCAGCTCTAAGAGAGGCGGATGATGCCAAACCATTTCTCGACAAAGTAGAAGAAATTTTTAATACTGAGCCAAGGGTTTTAACTGGGGAGGAAGAAGCAGAGACTGCAGCAAATGGCGTCATTTTAGGATTTGGAAATATTGATGGTATCGTTGCAGATTTAGGCGGAGGTAGTTTAGAGCTGACGCGTGTGTCAAATAATACAATTTATGAAAAGATATCATTGCCTCTTGGAGTTTTGAGACTAATGAATAATCCAATAATTAAAAAGAAAAATTTACCGAAGTATATTAGAAATATACTTAAAGATCATAAGTGGTTAATAGAAAAAAAATTGAAGAATTTGTATGTTGTAGGTGGAACTTGGAGAGCTTTGTTAAAAAATCACATTTATCAGGATGATTATCCCTTGCATATTATCCATCAATATCGACTTAATAGATATACAGCGGTTAAATATTTAAATAAAATTTCAAAACTAAATAAAAGCTCTCTTAAACCATTAGAACCAATAACAAAATCTAGAACACAATTTTTACCTTATAGTTCCATCATACTTAATGAATTAATTGAGATAGTCGATCCCAAATATGTCATTTGTTCTATAAGTGGGCTCAGGGAGGGGCATATGGATTTTATTTATAATAGGGATAGAACAAAAATAGATATTTTGAATTCACATATAGATACTATAGTTTTTCAAAAAGGTGATTTTGGTAAATCTTATTTAAAATATTTCAATTTTATCAAACCAGCTTTTGATGGTAATGAAATATTTAACGACAAATTATTAAACTTATCCTGTGTTTTAAGTAAAATGGACTGGGGCTTGGGGGCATTTCAAAAAGCTGAATTAGTTTTTAATGAAGTTTTGAACACTCCAATTCTTCAACTTTCACATCAAGAAAGAGTAATGATAGCTTTAGCAAGTTTTTGGAGACATTGTTCTTTAAAATATAATCCTAACTACAAATATTTGGGATTATTAACAAATAATCAAATAATTAACTCAAAGAGAGTTGGGGCAGCGCTTAGACTGTCCGAGTCATTAACCTCTTTATCTAGTCTTTTGTTGGATGAATTTAAAATTTACAAAAGAAGACAAACTTTATACTTGAAAGTGCCTAGAGTTCATATGGATATTGTCTCTAAGCAGGTTACTAAGAAATTTAATGCGTTAGCTAAAATAATGGAGCTAGAATCAAGCATTATTTATTCACAGTAATTTAAAATTAATTTGGTTTTAATATTTTTGTAATAAACTTAGTTTAAAAATTAAGTGTCTCTCTCCAAAAGATTGTTTAGTGCTTTTGATCGAGGTTACACGGTGTTAAATTTTCCTTCCCAAAACAATCTTTAAAACATTCGTGTAACCTTTATATATGTCTTAATCAAATTTATTTAAAAATAAAAAAAACATAGAAATATGTGAAGCATGTATAAATTTTTTATTTTTAATTAACTTAAATATTTCGGCTTTTTTTAAAAAATGGATTTTTATTTCATCCTCTGGTTTTTGTAATTTAATTAAGCTATCAGAATAATATCCTGTAATTTTTGTGGTTAATCTTCCAGGCTCACAAAAAAAAGATGATATAAGTTTCATCTTACTTTGATTTTTGTAACCTGTTTCTTCAATCAATTCTCTCTCAGCAGATTCAACTAAGCTTTCATTTAATTCTACCATTCCAGATGGAAATTCATAAATAATTTTATTTACTGGCACTCTTTTTTGAGAAACTACTAGAAATTTTTTTTTAAATTTAGAAATGACCAATGTTAAATTAGGAGTTTTAAAGTAATGATAATACTCCTTTCTTTTATAGGGTTTATTGACCAAGATAATATTGTGTGAAAAATTTATGTACTTTTTCAAATTTATCTAAACAACCTATTGATAATTAACATTGCTAAAATTAATCCTAAAAATTGAGCCAAGAGATAATAAGGCAGACTAAAAAAAGCGATACCAGTAAAAGACTCTGTAAAAGTTCTTGCTAAAGATATTGCGGGGTTAGCAAAAGACGTTGATGATGTAAACCAGTATCCAGCGGTGATATAAAAACCAACATTGGCAGCGATAATAGTTTTTCCTGATTTTATTGAACCAAAGATTACCAACAATAAACCAGTTGTAGCTATGATCTCAGAAATAATAATTGGTAAACCATTTCTTGATTTAGTTGATAACTCATAAACTTGATGATCAAAAAAAAAGTTTGCTAATGCTACACCAACAAGGCAACCAAATATTTGCATTATAATATAAATAGTCAGATTTTGTTTACTTAATTTTTTCTTAAAATACATCGCTAGGCTAACAATAGGATTAAAGTGTGCTCCTGAAATTTCTGCAAATGTATTAATTAAAACAAACAATCCAGCTCCAGTTGCGATAGCATTTGCCAGTAATCTAATTGCATTATCATTTGTTAAATTTTCAGCCATCATGCCTGATCCAACGACAATCATAGTTAAAAAAACACTCCCTACAAACTCTGCAATAAATTTTTTATTTTTCATTTTTTATCCATAAATTAATTTTATCTTCAATGGTATTAAATGTTCTATTAATAACTAGAAAAGCTTTCTCTTCATCCTTTTCATTTTTTATTTGACTTACTGGATCGTCAATATCCCAATGTAAAATTTTTTTCTTTTCTGGCCATATAGGACAAACCTCATTATTTGCATTATTACAAACAGTAATAACTTGGTAAAAATTAATTTTTTTATCTAAAAAAATTTCAAAATTTTTAGAAAAATAATTATTCAAATTGTATTTTTTTTTTTCTTCAAGAAATTTTTTTATCCAGACATTAATCTGACCAGCTGGGTTGCTACCTGCACTATAACTTTTATAAAATTGAGAATATTTATGGTTTATAATACTTTCCGCGATTATACTTCTTGCAGAATTACCAGTGCATATAAATAAAATGTTTTTCATTCAAATAATATTTTATAAAATCCTATGATGAATAATGGTATTTGCAAACCAAAGTTTGTAAGTATGGCTTTGTCTTTAGAAACATAACCTGCAATCGTCCAACCAACAACTCCCAATCCATGAAACAAAATATTAATTGGATAGATATTTAAATTAGTTAACAAAATACCAGTTAATACAAGAAAGGTGCTAAACCATTTCAAATACTTTTTAACAAAGGCTGTCATAGTCTTTAGAAATAATATAACGCTTAAATGTTAAAGTTTTGTGAATTATGCAGATTTGATTTTTTTCTCAATAAATGGTGGCACTTCATCATCTTTATCA
>VTPM01000012.1 GCA_008638125.1 Pelagibacteraceae bacterium | reverse complement strand
TCTAACGAGCTTTAAAACACTCTAGAGTATTTTTTAACAAACAAGCAATCGTCATAGGACCAACGCCACCTGGCACTGGTGTAATAGCTTTAACTTTTTCTTTTACTGACTCAAAGTCAACATCACCAACAATTTTTTCTTCAACTTTATTAATTCCAACATCAATAATAATTGAATCTTTTTTTACCCAGTCACCTTTTACTAAATTAGCCTTACCCACTGCAGCAACTAAAATGTCTGCTTTTTGACATTCTGCTTTCAAATCTTTTGTCTTTGAATGGACGATAGTAACTGTACAATTTTCCCTTAATAAAAGTTGTGCCATAGGTTTTCCATTTAAATTTGAACGTCCAATAATTACAGCATGTTTTCCTGATAGATTTTTTTCAATTTTTTTTATTAAATACAGGCACCCAAGAGGAGTGCAGGGAATTATAGCATCATATCCTGAAGCTAAATTTCCAACATTTATAGGATTAAAACCATCAACATCTTTTTTAGGATGAATGGCATTAATTATTTTTTCTTTATTAATATGTTTAGGCAGAGGTAATTGAACTAAAATGCCTGAGACTTCAGGATTATTATTTAATTCTTTAATTTTATTTAAAACTTCCTGCTCAGTGATGTCTTTAGGATATTTTATAACTTCAGAATTAATTCCAACCTCTTTTGAATTTTTTTCCTTATTTTTTACATAAATTTGACTTGGGGTAAAATCGCCGATTAGGATAACACTTAGGCCAGGGACTTTTTTGGTCTTTTCTTTTAATAGTAAAATCTCTTTCT
Source organism: Pelagibacteraceae bacterium (assembly GCA_008638125.1). GTDB lineage: Bacteria > Pseudomonadota > Alphaproteobacteria > Pelagibacterales > Pelagibacteraceae > Pelagilacustribacter. The sequence goes on along the minus strand of VTPM01000012.1, from coordinate 18,005 downwards.
TTATTTCTTCCCTTAATAATGCTGCTTCTTTTTTTCCATCAATAATCATCATCAAAATGCAATTTTATAAAATATCTCATTAATAAAATTTCTAAGAAATACTAATCCTAGAATTAATATAACTGGTGAAATATCTATAGATCCTAAGTTAGGTATATAATTTCTAATAAATCTTAATGGAGGATCTGTTAATTTGTATGAGATTTCTAAAATTGAGTAAACAAATCGATTACTTACATTGATTACATTAAAAGCCACAAGCCAACTAGCAATCGCATTAATAATTAAAACCCAAATATAAAGTTGCACAATTTGATTGAACAAAATTAAAAGTGAATTCATTAATTTTTCTCCACATAAATAGAAGTGCTTGGGAATGCAAAGGATGCATTGTTTTTTTCTACTATACTTTTGATCTCAATAGCTAAAGCATCTTTTACTTTCATCCACTCAAGATATTCTGCGGTCTTAGTAAAACAAATTAATCTTATATCAATTGAGCTTGCTGCAAATTGTTCAATTTTAACTGACAATAAAGTATCTTCGGAAACGACAAAATCTTTATTGTTTTTTATATAATTTTCAATTTGATCTTTGATTAATTTGAGCTGGTCAGCTGTAGTTCTATACTCTAATCCAATAACCCAATTAACTCTTCTGTTCGTAATTAAAGAATTATTTACAACTGCATTTTCTGCAAATTGAAAATTAGGAATAGTAGCGAGTGATTTATCAAATCTTCTTACTACTGTTGATCTAAATCCAATGCGTTCGACCGTGCCTTCGATAACGCCCTCAACAAAAATCCAATCACCAACTTGAAATCTTTTTTCAATTAAAACCAAAATACCAGATATTAAGTTTTTAAATAAATCTTGAGCTCCTAAAGCCACGGCAACACCAAATAAACCGAGCCCGGCAATGATAGGACCAATTTTTATTCCCCAAAGTTCTAAAACAGCAGCTAAACCTAATATTAAAATTAAAACTTTAATTGCGTTAATAATCCAATTAATTAAATCCTTTGAAAGTAATCCTTCAATTGATTTTATGACTACGGAAAAAGGGCCCACAGCTTGATGAAAGGTCCAAAAAATTAAGATTGTAATTAAAGATCTATTGATTGTATCTATCGCATTACTCTCAACACTTACGTAACTTGTGGCAACAAAAAAACCTATAACAATGGGAAAGAACTTAGCGGGTCCTTCCATTGAATTGACAAGTGAGTTATCAAATTTATTTGATGATTTTAAAACAAAATTTTCTAATCTTTTAACAATGAATTTAGCAAATACGCCTCTTAGAAAAAGAAAAAATGTAAAAATTATTAAGGCAATTATAATTTCAGAAATATTTATTCCGGAAACACCACTCTTCCAAACTTCTAAAAATAGATTTTTAAAATTTTCAAAAACGTTCATTTAATTATTGTTTATAATTTTGCCATTTCGTCCCCAGGATTAAAAATTTCTATTTTTTTCCATCCTAGCGACTTAAATATTTTTGCTACTTTTTCACTTATACACATAATAGTAGAATGTGTCATTAACGGGATCAAATTATAATTTTTTGCCAAGCCTATAAAGCTTTCTGCGCTTCTTGCTGAATAAATATAAATCAAATCCGGAGGAAATTGCTCTAATAGCTTTTTGTTTTCTTGATTAATTTCAGTAATCATTTCAGAACGATAATTAATAATTTTTTTTAATTTGTATCCTTCTTTGCTTAACTCAGCTTCAAGATCAAAAGAAATATGATCGCCACAAAAATATGCAATTTTAGAATTTTTTTTTAATTTATCTGAAACTAAAATTAGATTTTTTAACGCATTAACAGTTCCGCCTGCAGAATAAGTATTAACAAATCCATTTTGCCTTGCAATTTTTTCAGTGATTGAGCCCACACAAAAACAATGAATTTTTTTATTATTATTTTTTAATTGTAAATTTTTAATCGCGTTAGCACTTGTAAATATAAATGCATCAAACTCGTCTGAATTTACAGGATCCATGTGATTTGATGAAATTTTTAATGTAGGTAAATGAAAAATTTTATGATCTGTTGAAAATAATTTTTGCATCAAATCTTCCGTGTCAATCAAGGGTCTGGTAATTAAAATATTCATTAATTTTTTTTAAAATGATTTCCTGCTTTTTTTAAAATTTCTAAACCTACAGTTTTACCAAGGCTTTCACTTTGATCTTGTTGGCTGGATGACTTAAAATTAAATACTTCTTTTCCATCATCAGAAAAAAGTTGGGCATGTAATATTAAAGAATTATTTTCAATTATGGCCAATCCCCCAACGGCTGTATCGCAATCTCCTCCAATAGTTTTTAATAAACTTCGCTCAGCAACAGCACATAATCTTGTAGGTGGATGATCAATTTTTTTAAGTAGATTAATAATTTCTGAACTTTCTTTTTTACACTGTACAGCAATAATACCTTGGCCAACTGCAGGTATCATTTCATCTGTAGAAAAAATTTGTTTAACATTATTTTGTAGATTTAAAGAATTAATTCCCGCTAAAGCTAAAATGATCCCATCATATAATCCATCTTTTAATTTTTGGATTCTGGTATCAACATTGCCTCTTATGTTTTTAACTAAAATGTTTTTATTTAATAGTTTTAATTGCAAATCTCTACGTCTTGAACTTGATCCTACAACACCTTGTTTTAATTCATCAATATGATTAAATTTTAAACTTATAAAAGCGTCTCTGGGGTCATTTCTTTCTATGTATGCTCCAATATGCAAAGTATCAATTTCTTCTGAAGCCATATCCTTTAAAGAATGCACCGCGATATCTATTTCATTTTTAAGTAAGCATTCTTCGATCTCTTTACAAAATAAATTTTTTCCACCTATCTCAGAAAGTTTTTTGTCATGAAATATGTCTCCTGAAGTTTTGATAGTTTTTATCACTATGCTTTCAGCAGATAAATTATTCTCATTGTTTAAGAGAAGATCTTTGACTCTATTAGCATAAGCTAAAGAAAGTTTGCTTCCTCTGGCACCAATTACTATTTTTTTCATTATTAATTTATATATTTTAAGCTTTTATTTTATACTATTCTTATATTGTGTTCAGAAATTTATGAAAAAAAATATTACATTTTTAGGTATTGAAACAAGTTGCGACGAGACAGCTGCAGCTGTAATTCAAGAAAATGAAGATGGATCAGCAAATATTCTGTCCAATATCGTTTCGAGTCAAATAAAAGAACATGAAAAATTTGGTGGAGTTGTTCCAGAGTTAGCAGCTCGAGCACACATTGAAAATATAGATTTCATAATCAAAAAAGCTTTAACTGAAAGTAAAAAAAATATTGAGGAATTAGATGGCATTGCTGCAACAGCAGGTCCTGGTTTAATTGTATGTTTAACCGTTGGGCTTAATGTGGGAAAATCAATTGCTGCTTTTTCAAAAAAACCTTTCGTTGCAGTTAATCATCTAGAAGGACATGCTTTAAGTCCAGGCTTGGAACACAATCTCACTTTTCCTTATCTACTGTTACTAATTTCTGGCGGTCACTCACAATATTTAATTGTGCATGATGTAAATAAATATGAACAACTTGGTACAACCATAGATGATGCTTTGGGTGAAGCGTTTGATAAGACCGCAAAAATGTTAGACCTGGGTTATCCGGGCGGGCCCAATGTGGAAAAATACGCAAAATTAGGTGATGAAAAGTATTATAAATTACCAGAGCCCATCATTAATAAGGCTGGTTGTAATCTTTCATTTGCTGGATTGAAAACTGCAGTTTTAAGAGAGTCAAAAAATATAAATAATGACATTCAATTAAAATATAACCTAGCTGCTTCTTTTCAATATACGATTAATCAAATTTTAAAAAAGAAAACGAAAGAAGCAATGAAACAGTTTAGAAGTAAAACTTCATTAGAAAAAAATATCCCATTCATTGTTGCGGGTGGAGTAGCTGCTAATCAATCTATAAGAAAAACATTATCTCAAGTTTGTGAGGAGATGAATTTTAATCCATTGTTCCCAGATATAAAATTTTGTGGAGATAATGCAGCAATGATTGCCTGGGCTGGAATTAAAAAATTCAAAAAAAAATTAATTGATAAGTTAGATTTTGCTGCAAGATCTAGATGGCCTTTAGACCCTGATGCTAAATACTTAAAAGGCCCTGGCGTGAAATTATAAAATCTTCAAATTTTACAATTTTTAATTGTAAATTCATTCAGCAAAAAATTTTTGGTCGATTATGTTGCATATATTTTTAAGCTCTTATTTGTTACAAGGATCTAATAAATCAAAGAGGTTTATTTGAACAATTTAATTTTTAGCTTTAAAGACAAAAAAATTCAAAAAATTAAAAATCCTAAAAATATTTTAGGCGGAAAAGGTGCAAACTTAGCTGAAATGGGAAGGCTTGGTTTACCAGTTCCTCCTGGTTTTATTATTTCAACAGAAGTTTGTGATCTTTTTTATAAAAATAAAAAAAAACTTCCTTCTCAGCTTATAAAAAAAATTAACGTAGAGCTTAAAAACATTGAAAAATTAACAGGAAAAAAATTTGGAGATTTAAAAAATCCTCTCTTAGTATCGGTAAGATCTGGTGCAAGAATTTCAATGCCGGGTATGATGGATACCATTTTAAACCTTGGGCTTAATGACAAAACAGTTATGGCCTTAGGAAAAAAAACATCTAACGAACGATTTGCTAAAGATAGTTACCGAAGGTTTATTCAAATGTATAGCAACGTAGTTTTAAATATTGAGGGGCATTTATTTGAAGATATGATTGATAACCAAAAATTAAATAAGGGTGTTTTATTAGATACAGAGCTTGATGAAGAAGATTGGGATGAATTGATTGTCAGGTTTAAAGATATTGTAAAAAAGAAAACAAAAAAAGATTTTCCGCAAAATGTTCAGGATCAATTAATTGGAGCTATAAGTGCCGTATTTTTATCTTGGGAAAGTCAAAGGGCTAAAACATACAGAAAATTAAATCAAATTCCTGACCATTGGGGCACAGCTGTTAATGTTCAATCGATGGTTTTTGGTAACATGGGTAATGATTGTTCAACTGGTGTGGTCTTCACTAGAAATCCTTCTACAGGTGAAAAAAATTTTTTTGGCGAGTATTTGATTAATGCTCAAGGTGAAGATGTTGTTGCAGGAACCAGAACTCCACAACACATTACAGTAAGAGCAAAAAAAGCATCAGGTGCAAAAGAGTTGTCTATGGAAGAGACAATGCCAAATGTTTATCGCGATTTAAAAAATACATTATTCAAATTAGAAAAACATTACAAAGACATGCAAGATGTTGAGTTTACTGTTGAAAATAAAAAACTGTGGATTCTACAGACAAGATCTGGGAAGAGGACAGCGGAAGCTGCAATTAAAATTGCTGTTGATATGACAAAAGAAAAATTAATTTCAAAGAAAGAAGCTCTTTTAAGAATTGATCCAAACTCCTTAGATACTTTACTTCATCCAACTTTAGATAAAACTGTTGAGAAAAAAATAATTGCCAAAGGACTTCCTGCATCGCCTGGTGCAGCTTCTGGCAAAGTGGTTTTTACAGCAGAGGAAGCAGAGAGACTTAATGGAATGATGCAAAATACTATATTGGTTAGAGTAGAAACATCACCAGAAGATATTCACGGTATGCATGCTGCTAAAGGAATTTTAACTGCGCGAGGCGGGATGACAAGTCATGCCGCTGTTGTGGCTAGAGGCATGGGAAGACCTTGTGTTTCTGGCTCGAGTGAAATCACAATTGATTATAAAGCAAAACAATTCAAAGCAGGAAATGTAACAGTTAAAGAAGGCGAGACTATTACAATAGATGGAACAAGTGGTGAGGTTATTTTAGGAACGGTACCTACAGTTCAACCAAAAATATCAGGATATTTCTCAACGGTAATGAGTTGGTCAGATCAATTTAGAAAATTAAATATTAGAACTAACGCTGAAACAGAAAAAGACTCAAAGGTAGCTAGGGAATTTGGAGCAGAAGGTATCGGGCTTTGTCGAACGGAACATATGTTTTTTGATCAAGAAAGAATACTTTCTGTTCGTGAAATGATTTTATCTAAATCAAAAGAAGATAGAAATAAAGCATTAGCGAAATTACTCCCTCATCAAAAAAATGATTTTAAAAAAATTTTTAAAGTTATGAATGGCTTACCTGTAACGATTAGATTGCTTGATCCACCATTGCATGAATTTTTGCCTAAGACTGATAAAGAAATAGAGGAAGTAGCTAACTCTCTAGGTATGGATCACAAGGAGATTAAAGATAGAACAGAAGAACTTCATGAACAAAATCCGATGTTAGGTCATAGAGGGTGTAGGCTTGGAATATCATTTCCAGAAATTTACGAAATGCAATGTGAGGCGATATTTGAAGCCTTGGTAGAATGTAAAAGAGAAAAAACTAAATCTGCCATAGCTGAAATTATGATTCCACTTATCTCTACAGATATTGAATTAAAAATTTTAAGAGCATTAGTTGATCGAACAGCAAAAAAAATCGAAGCTAAGCATAAAACTAAGTTAGATTATATCGTAGGGACAATGATCGAATTACCAAGAGCCGCCCTTCAAGCAAGTGAGATATCTAAATTTGCTGATTTTTTTAGTTTTGGAACAAATGATTTAACTCAAACAACATATGGAATTAGCAGAGATGATTCTGGAAAATTTTTAAATGATTATATTAATAATAAAATTTTTGAGGTTGATCCTTTTGTTAGCCTTGATCAAAACGGCGTTGGAGAATTAATAAAAATTGCCTCATCTAAAGGCAGACAAAATAATAAAAATCTCAAACTTGGAATTTGTGGAGAGCATGGTGGAGATCCAAAAAGTATTGAGTTTTGCTCTAAAGTTGGTCTTAACTATGTTTCCTGTTCACCTTTTAGGGTTCCAATTGCTAGATTAACTGCAGCACAAGCTGAAATAAAAAAATTAAGCTAAATTCTTTTCAAAAAATTCAATTGTTCTTTTCCATGCTAAGTCAGCATTAGTTTTGTCATACCTTGGTGTAGAGTCGTTGTGAAAACCATGATTACATCCCTTGTAAATATGTGCAGTGTAAACTTTTTTGTTTGCCTTCAAGGCAGCTTCATAATCAGGCCAGCCTTTATTTATTCTTTCATCTAGTTCTGCATAATGTAATAAAAGCGGAGCTTTAATTCTTGGCACATCTTCAGCTTTGGCTTGGCTGCCATAAAAAGGAACCGACGCTGAAAGTTCAGGATAAGCAACAGCTAAAGCATTACAAACTCCTCCTCCATAACAAAATCCTACAGCTCCAACTTTTGCAACTTCGGCATGATCATGTAAAAATTCAAAACCATTAAAAAAGTCATTTAAAAGTTTTTTATTATCAATCTTGCTTTGCATATCTTTTCCATCTGGATCGTTTCCTGGATACCCTCCTAACGAACTTAATCCATCCGGAGCAAGAGCAATGAATCCTGCCTTTGCAATTCTACGAGCGACATCTTTAATGTATGGATTCAAACCCCTGTTTTCATGCACTACCAAAACTGCAGGTGTTTTATCTTTTGCAGCTGCAGGTTTCACAAAGTAACCTTTTATGTCTCCATTACCATTTTCACTTTTATAACTAATATAATTTGCCTTAATATCTGGATCATTAAAACTTACTTGTTCGGCATAAGCATAATTTGGAATTAGACTGTTAAAAACACTTAAAGCAGTTACTCCTGTAGCAGTATATTTACCAATGCTTTTTAAAAAATCTCTTTTAGTAATTTTGCCATGAGCGTAATGATCATAAAGTTCTAAAATTCTTTGATCAAAATCTTTTGCTGTTAATCTTTTTTTATTCATTGTTTAATAAGTATATCTGATTGTAATTCTTTTAAAACATTTTTCAATTATGTTATGAGTTTATAATGAAAAGAAATTATTGGTTAGTAAAGTCTGAGCCTGATGTGTGGTCAATTGATCAGCAAATTAAGTCAGGTGCTAAGGGTGCAACTTGGGATGGCGTAAGAAACTATCAGGCTGCAAATAATTTAAAAAAAATGCAAAAAGGTGATTTATGTTTTTTTTATCACTCTAATATTGGTAAAGAAATTGTTGGAATTGTTGAGGTCATCAAAACTGCTTTTCCAGATAAAACAGATAAAAAAGGTCGATTTGTTGCAGTGCAAATTAAATTTAAAGAAAAATTAAAAAAGCCCATTAGCCTTGAAATGATAAAAAACACAAAAGAAATAAGCCATTTGCCTCTTATTAAACAAAGTAGATTATCAGTTATGCCGATTGACTTAAAAAGCTGGAAAATAATAAATAAGATGAGTAAGATTTAAAATAAAATTTTTTAGAGCTATGCCCAAAAAAAAGAAAAAAAGCACAAAAAAAACTAAAAAGAAGATTAAACTTAAACAACCAAAGTCTTCTACTAAAAATAATCACGAAGAAGAATTAATCTTTAAAGTTCCAAAGCAATGGGCTGCTAAAGCGTATGTAAATAAAAATACTTACACAAAAAAATATAATCATTCGATAAAAAAAAATGATGATTTTTGGAAAAAAGAAGGAAAAAGAATTACTTGGATAAAACCTTACAAAAAAATTAAAGACGTTAAATACAGTAAAACAGATGTTAAAATTAAGTGGTTTTATGATGGTAAACTTAACGCTTCAGCAAATTGTATCGACCGTCACTTAAAAAAATACGGAAAAAAAACAGCTATCATTTGGGTTGGTGATGATCCAAAAAATTCTCAAGAAATTTCTTACAGGGACTTACATAAAAATGTTTGTAAAGCAGCGAATGTACTTAAAAGCATTGGAGTTAAAAAAGGAGATAAGGTTACAATATATTTAACAATGATACCTCAGCTGGCTTATGTAATGCTAGCATGCGCAAGAATTGGTGCGGTTCACTCAATCATTTTTGGAGGTTTTTCTGCTGACTCAATAGCTACGAGAATTAATAACTGTGATTCAGAATTCCTAATAACGGCAGATGAAGGTTTAAGAGGTGGAAAAACAATACCACTTAAAAAAATAGCTGATGAGGCGCTTGAACAATGTCCTAACGTAAAAAAATGTTTAGTGATTAAACATACGGGCGGTGAAGTTAATTGGCATGATGACAGAGATGTTTCTTATGACAAGTTAATGAGCTCTGCTTCTACAAAATGTGATCCTGAAGTTATGGATGCTGAAGACCCATTATTTATTCTTTATACTTCTGGTTCAACAGGTAAACCTAAAGGAGTAATGCATACTACTGGGGGCTACATGGTTTATGCATCAATGACACACCAATATATTTTTGATTACAAACCAAAAGATGTTTACTGGTGCACAGCTGATATTGGATGGGTCACAGGTCATAGCTATATTATATACGGACCATTATCTAATGCTGCGACTACTATAATGTTTGAAGGAATTCCAAATTATCCTGATAGTTCAAGATGGTGGCAGGTTATTGATAAATACAAAGTTAATATTTTTTATACTGCTCCAACTGCAATTCGAGCTTTAATGAAAGAAGGAGACTCTTTTGTTAAATCTACAAGCCGAAAATCTTTAAAATTATTAGGCACGGTCGGTGAGCCAATCAACCCAGAAGCCTGGATGTGGTATTATAAAGTAGTTGGTGACTCAAGATGTCCGATCGTCGACACTTGGTGGCAAACTGAGACAGGTGGAATTTTAATTTCAGCACAACCAGGGGCTATAGATTTAAAACCTGGTTCTGCAACAAAACCTTTTTATGGAATTAAACCAGAAATTATCGATGAAAAAGGAAAACCAATTAAAGGTGAAGGGGAAGGTAAATTATGTTTAGCCGCTTCTTGGCCTGGACAAATGCGAACTGTTTATGGTGATCACCAAAGATTTATAGATACATATTTTTCTCAATATGATGGAAAATACTTTACTGGTGATGGTGCACGAAGAGATAAAGATGGTTACTATTGGATTACGGGACGAGTAGATGACGTTATTATTGTATCAGGACATAATTTGGGAACAGCAGAAATAGAAAGTGCTTTTGTGGCTCATCCTAAAGTAGCAGAAGCTGCGGTTGTAGGTTTCCCTCACGATATCAAAGGTAATGCTCTTTATTGTTATGTAACTCTAAAAGCTGGCGAACAACCAAGTGGCGATCTTGAAAGAGATCTAAAGCTATGGGTAAGAAAACAAATTGGTCCATTAGCAACACCGGATATCATTCAATTTGCACCAGGACTTCCTAAAACTAGATCTGGAAAAATTATGAGAAGAATTTTAAGAAAGATTGCGGCTAATCAACATGAAGATCTAGGGGATACGACAACGCTAGCAGATCCTAGTGTAGTAAGTTCTCTAGTTGAGAATAGAAAAAATAGAAATTAAATATTTTCAAACTTATCAGTTAATTCTAAAAATTCATTCTTAACTAAATTCCATTTTAACATTATTGAATTTAATACGATTTCTTTATCAAGCACTTTAAGCTCATCCGCAATGGGTGACCATCGGTAAAGAGCATAACCACTTTTTATAAATGGATCTTCTGCATAATAACTTTGCCAATTCACTTCTCTTAATCTTTGAGCAAATTCTATTTTTGTTTCATTAGCTAGTTTTTCATTAAGACCATTCTTTTTTTCATCCTCAATGATTTCGTTAAAAATTTTTTCTGCACTGTTTTCCTTTAAACCTTTTTTTGCAACCAAGTAAGAATGCACGTAAAGTGTACAATCAGCTAAAGCTGTTACGTAAATATTCCATTTTGCTATATCAATGGACTCTGAAAACACTTTGTCTTCAAACATAGAGAGATACCTTGTGCCTATTCGAGTTTTTAAATAACCGTAAAGTGTTGTTTGAGTAACGTAGGCGGATCTTTGTTGAATAAAAAGCTTTATTTGATCCTCAGATTGAAGAGATGTAATTTTTTTACTTATTTTAAAAGAAGCAAGTACTTGATCTACGATGTCTTGTACGCCTTTTTTAATACTTTCTAAAATTGCCTGGATGTTCAATTTCAAGTTGTTCTTTCAATTATTTAATTAATATATCAAGATTATTATAGGTTTTTTTGGCTTTTTTTAACTTTTAATTCATTTTTAGATGAGTATGATCTTTGCCATAGTTAACAAGTTAATTAACAAACGTTAATAAAAGGGGGAAACATATGAGTAATAAAGATGCTCATTTTGAGAAGACAAAGAGCCATATGATAGTAACATTGGCAATTTGGTTTTTCTTTTCGATAGTTGTGTTTATGTTTGGTGAAAGCTTAAACTCAGCAAGTTTTCTTGGATATCCTCTAGCATATTATATGACAGCTCAAGGTTCGCTTGCGGCTTTCATCATATTGATATTCTGGATGTCAGGTAAACAAGAAGATATCGATGAAGAATTTGGTTTCGGAGAAAGGGAGGATGATTAATGCTTAAAGGCGGATTTATTCAAAACCTTCCAAAAATCTACGGTCTGTATACAGGAGGATTCATAGTATTCATCTTATTGATGGCTATTCTTGAGTCTTCAGGAGTAAGTGCCAAAACAATTGGACAGTTATTCTTAGCTTTTACAGTTTTAATCTATGCCTTGATTGGCTGGTTATCAAGAACCGTACAAGTAGATGCTTATTATGTAGCTGGACGAGAAGTTCCAACTGTATTTAACGGAATGGCAACAGCAGCCGATTGGATGTCTGGTGCTTCTTTCGTTGCGATGGCAGGTGGAATTTACTTCGGTGGTTACATCTATATGGCTTTCTTAGTAGGTTGGACAGGCGGATACGTGCTTGTTGCATCTTTACTAGCTCCATACCTTAGAAAGTTTGGTTGTTACACGGTGCCTGACTTTATTGGAACAAGATACGGCGGAAACTTTGTTCGTTTCTGTGCGGTATTAGTTTTAGTAATAGCTTCATTCACTTACGTGACTGCACAAATTAATGCTACAGGTACAATTGCATCAAGATTCTTAGGCATACCATTCGAACAAGGTGTTTGGATTGGTTTATTAAGTATCTTAATGTGTTCAATGCTTGGAGGAATGAGAGCCGTAACATGGACTCAAGTAGCACAATATATCGTACTGATCATTGCTTACTTAATTCCAGTATTCTGGATTAGTAACAAGTTTGGATTTGGAATTATTCCACACTTCCAATTAGGACCTGAAGTTGCGAGAATTGCTGAACTTGAAGCTCAATATGGTTTAGTGAAGAATAGTGCCGACGCTGTTAAAGCTGCTGGCGTTCCAGGAGGTTTAGCTTCAATTAGTACAGCACACTCTGCTGTGCCAGCTGGATCAGCTTGGAAATACATTTCGCTTGCGATTTGTATGATGGTGGGAACTGCATCGTTACCTCATATTCTTATGAGATACTTTACAACTCCTTCTGTTAAATCAGCTAGAAAATCAGTAGCATGGTCGCTATTCTTTATTTTCTTGCTTTATTCATCAGCTCCAATGTTAGCTACATTATCAAAAATTTCGTTGATAGATCCAAATCTACCAACTGGAATTATTGGTAAATCTATTTCTGATGTTCAGAACATAGAATGGGTTAGAAATTGGATTGCAGTTAAACAAGCTTACATAGCTGACTTTAACAATGATGGTATATTGCAATTAAATGAATGGTTCATGCGAGGTGACGTTGTTGTATTAGCAACGCCAGAAGTAGCAGGCTTACCTTATGTAATTTCAGGGTTAGTTGCTGCGGGTGGTATGGCTGCTGCGATGTCAACTGCGGACGGATTAATTCTTGCGATAGCAAACGCTTTATCACATGATATTTACTACAAAATCATTGATCCAAAAGCGGATGTTAGAAAAAGATTACTTGCCGCGCGTGTGCTTCTAGTTGTTATTGGTGCTCTTGGTGCTTACATCGCATCTATGAGACTAACCGGTATCTTAGGAGCTGTTGCATGGGCATTTGACTTTGCAATGTCTGGTTTATTCTTCCCACTTGTACTTGGTGTATGGTGGAAGAGAGCTACAAGAGAAGGAGCAATTGCTGGTATCCTATTAGGATTAGCATCAGGAACTGCTTACCTTGTTTATGTAGCACCGGCGTTTATGAATCGAACACCTTGGTTACAAATCGATAACTTACGATTTGGAATCATTGGTGCAACTGTAAGCTTAGTAGCTATGGTTGTTGTTTCATTAATGACGAAAGAACCGGATGCCGCTACTCAAAAAATGGTAGATGATTGTCGAGTACCTTCAGGGAAACCTGTTATATCTAGACAACACTAAAACATTTTAATTTAAAAAATTAAAGGGGCGATTTATTCGCCCCTTTTTTTTATCTCAAAAAATGATACTTTGACTTATGGCAACTTGGATAATTTTATTAGACTATTTCTTAGGAATGATTATGTGGACACTTATTGGCAGGTCTGCAATGAACATTTTCCAAAGAGAAGACTCGGCATTTTTTTTCATGAGAATGTTTGTCAAAATTACTCAACCATTCATTAATTTATTTAGATTTATAACACCATCTTTCTTGGCTGCTCCAATCATACCATTATATGTGGCTTGGTTTTTTTACTTATTTAGATTTTATTTGATGCCTTATTTATTAGGTTATTCTGTTATGGGAATGCTCTCTTTTCCACTTGAAAGCGATTTTGCTAGAACAATTTATACACTATTTAACTAAATCACTTTTTGACAAGATCGAAAATTAAAATATATAAGTAGTAATGAGTGCTCCAATCAAAATTTCTCCAAGTATTTTATCTGCTGATTTTAGCAAACTAGGTGAAGAAATCATATCGTTAGAAAAAGCTGGAGCTGATTATATTCATATTGATGTTATGGATGGTCATTTTGTACCAAATATAACTATAGGACCTGAAGTTATAAAAAGACTAAGACCAGTGACGAAATTAACTTTTGACGTGCACTTAATGATAGCGCCGGTTGATCCCTTTATAAAAGATTTTGCTGAAGCAGGAGCAGATATCATCACTTTTCATCCCGAGGCAACAGAAGATATTTCTAAAACAATAAAGTTAATTAGAAGTCATGGCAAAAAAGTTGGCGTATCGCTTAAGCCCTTGTCTCCAATAAGTTTAATCGAAAACTATTTAAATGAGATAGATTTAATTTTAATTATGAGTGTAAATCCTGGATTTGGTGGCCAAAAATTTATGCCTGAAGTTTTAGACAAAATGAAGTCACTTAGAGAGATTGTAGAACAAAAAAAACTAAAAGTAGATATTGAAATTGATGGCGGTATTAATTTTGATAATAGTAAAAAAGCAAAAGATTTTGGCGCAAACATCCTAGTTTCTGGCTCAACCGTGTTTAAAGAAAACGGTGGCAACCTCCAAAAAAATATTCAGTTACTTAGAACAAATTAATGCTTAACCTCAAGGCGGGCTACTTTAACTTATTAGCATTAAGGATTATTTGCTTACGTTTTTTTAAGCAATTATATTTTTCTACAAGCTTTTATAACAACTCTTTAAAAGCTAAGACTCCAGAACAATTTTATTTTTATCCTAATCCTTACTTGCTTTCTTCATTTATTAATCAAAAGATTTTTACGTACAGACTATCAAAAATTGATCCTGAAAAATTTTGGTATGATTATAAAGATGAAAAAGAAGAAAAAGATTTAAACAGTTTTTTTTGGCTAAACCTCATCAATAGAAAAAATGATGGTGAAACTATTCAAAAAATTATTGCTAGTTGGGTTGCTAAAAATAATAAATTTAACAACAAAAATTGGCAAAATTTAATAATAAGTAAACGAGTTCTAGCATGGATTCTAAATGCAGATATAATACTTAATCACGCTGATAAGCCCTTTAAAGAAAAGTTTTTTAACTCGATCATTTCTCAAGTTAATCATTTAAAAAAGAATATTAACTATGAAAATGACCCTAGTAAAAAAATTGAAATTATATCTGCGATAATATTGTCTGGATTAGTGTTTAAAGAATATAATACTAACTTCGAGCTTGGGCTTAAATTACTAAAAAATATTGTAGAAGATTTCTTCAATAATGATGGGAGCCCTAAAAATAGAAATATCTATGATTTAGTTCAATGTTCAAAATTTTTAATTTTGATTAAAGAATGTTGCAAAGATGCTCAGGAATATATTCCTGATTACCTGGACGATATAGTGGAAAAATTAGTCGATTGTGTATTCTCACTTAAAACACCTACAAATAAAAATCCTTTATTTAATGGCGCTAGTGAATTCAAAACAGATGGCTACATAGAGTATCTTAAAGGTTTAGATTATCATCCTAAACAGGAAAAGAATAAAATTGCAGATATTTATGTTGCCAGAGGGAAAAAAAACTTACTTTTTTTTGATGCGGGTTCTCCACCAAAAAAAACATTTTCTAATAATTATCAATCTGGGCCTCTTGCATTTGAATATTTTATAGAAAATAAAAAAATTATTACAAACTGTGGTTATGGAAATAAAATATCTTCTAAAATTGAATTAATAAGCAGATTAACTTCGGCTCAATCAACATTAACGTTAAATGAAACCTCTATTGTAAAATTCGAAAGTAATAATATCATTAGTAAGGCCTTTGGCTCTGCAATTACTTCTTCTTTTAAAGTTTACGATAATAAATATGAAGATGAAAATAATTTCATAAAAATTTCAGCTAAACACAACGGTTATGAAAAAAAATTTAATTATATTCACGAAAGATTAATACAAATAGATAAAAAAAATAATAATTTAACAGGTGAAGACAAGCTAACTGTAAACGGATTGCCCTCAAATCAAGAAAATATTTATAATATTAGATTCCATCTTTACCCAGGAATTACAGCTGTTCAAACTATGGGTAAAAATTCAATCCTTATTCAAATTGAAAAAAATAAATCGTTAATTTTTAAGGCTAATGGTGAAAATTTAAGCTTAGAAAAAAGTATATTTTTAGGAAGAAATCAAATAGTTAATAATTTTTGTATAACGATTTCTGGGACTTTAGCAAAAAATGAGAACAAAAACATTAAATGGGAACTATTGAAAAATAATTAAAATGAAGCAAAAAATAAAAACAGCTTTAATTTCTGTTTCAGATAAAACTGATTTATCAAATGTTCTTAAAACTTTAAATAAATACAAAGTTAAAATAATTAGCTCAGGTGGAACCTATAATACGATAAAACAATTAGGCTATCCTTGCACTGAAGTATCTACCTATACTGGCTTTAAAGAAATGTTAGATGGCAGAGTTAAAACCTTACACCCTAAAATTCACGCTGGCATACTTCATGATCGTACAAATAAAAAACATGCAAAAGAAATGACGAAACAGAAATTTCCGTCATTAGATTTAATTATTGTAAATTTTTATCCATTTCAAAAAATTGTTTTAAACTCAAAAAATAATAAAGAGATTATTGAAAATATTGACATTGGTGGACCAACAATGGTCAGGGCTGCAGCTAAAAATTTTAAAAATGTTTTAATTGTAACGAATAAAAGCGATTATGCTGATCTAATTAATGAAATTGAAAAAAATAAAGGTAAAACCTCTCTAAATTTTAGAGAATACATGTCCAGTAAAGCCTTTGGTTTAACAGCGTATTATGATGCCATGATAGCTAATTGGTTTAACAAAAAACTAAATATCAAGTTTCCTGAGAGAAAAACAATATTTGGAAGGAGATTTAAAGAACTTAGATATGGAGAAAACCCACATCAAAAAAGTTCAATCTACATAAGTGATTACAATGACAAAGAACTGGGCCTCCAGCAACTTAACGGCAAAGAACTCAGTTATAACAACTATAATGATATTTTTGCTTCTCTAGAAATCCTGTCTTCCTTTAAAAAAATTTCAGGAACAGTGATTATAAAACATGCAAACCCATGTGGCGTTTCTATTAACAAAAGTGCTCTTCATTCCTTTAAAAATGCTTATGCTTGTGACCCTGTAAGTGCTTTTGGTGGGGTAATTGCTTGTAATTATAAAATTAACAAAAACATAGCTCAAGAAATAAATAAAAATTTTTTAGAAGTCATTTTAGCAAAGGGGTTTGATAAAGATGCCTTGATAATACTTAAAAAAAAGAAAAATTTAAGAGTAATAGACATTTCAAAATATAAACCAAAAAATCATACAACAATTAAAAATTTTGATGGTTCTTTCTTATTACAAGACAAAGATAAATCTATTTTTAATAAAAAAATTCTTAAAGTTGTTACAAAAAATAAACCTTCAGTAAAAGAAATCAAAGAAATGGAATTTGCATTTAATATTTCTAAATTTGTAAAATCTAATGCTATTGTTTTGACTAATAACTTTTCTACAATTGGTATAGGCGCTGGACAGCCTAGCCGATTAGATAGTTGTAAAATAGCCATACAAAAAGCAAAGCTTTTTCAACCAAAAAAAATTAAAAATTCAATCGTTGCATCAGATGCTTTTTTTCCATTTGCAGATGGAGTTAAATTATTAACAAATGCAGGAGTCAGAACGATTGTGCAGCCTGGTGGATCAATTCGTGACCAAGAAGTAATTAATGCAGCTGATAAGGTAAAAGCAAAAATGATTTTTACAAATATCAGGCACTTTAATCATTAATTAATCTGGTCAATTTTAGCTGCTAAAATAAAATCACTTTCTGCCAACCCTTTTATAGCATGAGTAAATATTTTAACTTTTGCATATCCCCAACCAAAATGTAGATCTGGGTGATGTCCTTCTGTTTCAGCTATATCGCCTATTTTATTTACAAAAGCTTGGCTATCTATAAAGTTTTTAAATTTAAATTCTTTTTCTAAATAATAATTTTCATTATTATTTTTTACATCCCAACCATCAACTTTTTTTAGATATTTATGAATTTCACTAACATCAAAAGGAATTGTATTACCATCACAGGCAACGCATTTTTTTTTATGTAAAGGGTCCATTGATTTTATATGGAGCGGGCAAAGGGGCTCGAACCCTCGACCTTCTCGTTGGCAACGAGACGCTCTACCACTGAGCTATGCCCGCAA
>VTPM01000003.1 GCA_008638125.1 Pelagibacteraceae bacterium | reverse complement strand
CCTTCAAGAAATGAAATTATTTTTCCTTTACAGTGAATACTTGCAAGATCAGTAATATTTTTTGTCATTTCATAATAATGCTCTGACTCTACATTTATGTGGGCTAATGGATCTCTTACGTGTGCATCAAAACCAGCAGAAATTAAAATTATTTCAGGTTTAAATTTATCAATTTTGTTTAAAACTTTTTGATTTAAAATATTAATAAAATCTCTACCATTTGTCCCAGCTTTAACTGGTGCATTAAAAATATTACCAACCCCAGTTTCATTTTCAGCGCCAGTACCTGGAAATAATGGAAATTCATGGATGGAACCATATGCGACAGATGGATCCTTATAAAATATCTCTTGAGTTCCATTACCATGATGAACATCAAAATCTATTATGGCAATTTTACCGACTGAATATTTTTTTTGTAAGTATCTTGCGGTAACAGCAATATTATTAATAAAACAAAATCCATTTGCTCTTACAGTCTCTGCGTGATGTCCGGGTGGTCTTACAGCACAAAAAATTTTTTTATTAAACTTAATTAAATCGTCTGCTGCTGCAATTCCAGAACCACAAGCTCGTAATATAGCTTCCTTGCTATGTGGACATAATAAAGTATCTGCATACGGTTCTTGTTCAACACCAATTAAACCTTCTTTTGGTATTTTTGAAAATATTTCTTCAACATATTTCTTAGGGTGAACATAATCAATTACATCCAGGGTGGCTTGGGGTGCGCTTTTAATTTCAATGTTTAAACCTTTAATCTGCTTAATTGAGCTTAATATTGTCTCAAGTCTTTCTTTTCTTTCGGGATGTCCAGTACCATTATCTTTTTTTAAACAGGCCTCATGCGTATAAACTATAAAATCACTCATTAATTTCTAACTAAGATATTTACTTAGATCTGGTTTAAAATAGTTAGGACCTTTCATTACCTTTCCTTGCTCGTTATATATAGGCTTTCCGTCTGAACCTAATTTGCTCATATTTGAATCTTGAACCTCTTTAAAGCATCTATCTAAATCAATGCCAAAAGCATGGCCTGCCCCATATGTAACGTATAAAATGTCAGTTAAAGCATCAGCTACTTCTTTGATGTCTTTATCGGTGATTGCTTGATGAAGTTCATCTAATTCTTCTTTAATCAGATCGTATCTTAATTTAACTATTTTCTCATTTGGAAACTCTGCTCTATTTTTTACCTCCTGGCCAAAAGTTTGCATAAACTTTTTAACACTTTGAAAATTACTCATAATATTAAACCCCTTATTTGATTTGTTTCAAATTAAGATATATTATAACTTTAATCTCTTCATGAAATACAGAACAGAATTTGACAGTATTGGTAAAATCAGAGTAGATGGTGATAAGTATTGGGGTGCATCAACTGAGAGGTCAAAGAAATATTTTAATATTGGAGACTTTCTAGTTAGGCCAATTGTTATACATTCCATTGCCATCATAAAAAAAGCTGCAGCTATCGTTAATGCAAAAAACAAAGATTTAGATCAAAGAATTAGCAAATACATTATCAAAGCCTCTGAAGAAGTAATTAAAGGAAAATTAGACAATCATTTCCCCTTAAAAGTTTGGCAAACTGGCTCAGGCACACAAACAAATATGAATGTTAATGAAGTAATTGCTAATAGGGCAATTGAGATGATGGGTGGAAAAATGGGCACAAAAAAACCCGTACATCCAAATGATCATGTTAATAAATCACAATCAACAAATGATGTTTTTCCTTCAGCTATGCATATAGCTATCGTAATCAAAGCCAAGCAAAAGTTATTACCTTCTCTCAAGCTCTTGGAAAAAGAATTGGGAAAAAAAGTTAAACAATTCAAAAAAATCGTGAAATTAGGTAGAACGCATCTACAGGATGCAACTCCTTTGACTTTGGGTCAAGAGTTTTCAGGATATCAATTTCAATTAAAAGAATCGATTAAAAGAATAGAGAAAGCTTTAGAAGAAATATTTTATTTAGCTCAAGGTGGAACTGCTGTAGGAACAGGCTTAAATACAAGAAAAAATTTTGACAAACAAATCGTAAAAGAAATTAGCAAAATAACAAAACTTCCATTTAAAGTTTCTCCAAACAAATTTGCTGCATTAGCAACTCATGATCCGATTGTTCATTTTTCAGGAGCAATGAATACAGCAGCAGTTTGTCTAATGAAAATTGCAAATGATATAAGATTTTTAGGCTCTGGCCCTAGGGCTGGATACGGTGAATTGATCTTACCTTCTAACGAACCTGGCTCATCAATAATGCCAGGAAAAGTAAATCCAACTCAATCTGAAGCCGTTACAATGGTATGTGTTAAAGTAATTGGAAACCATAATGGAATAACTATGGCAGGATCTCATGGGCATTTTGAATTAAATGTTTTTAAACCTTTAATTGCTCACAACATATTGCAGTCAATTGAAATTATGGCAGACTCATCAAAAACTTTTGCTGAATACTGCGTTAGGGGAATCAAAGCAGACACAAAAAGAATTAAATATTTATTAGATAATTCGTTAATGTTAGTTACAGCTCTTGCTCCTAAAATTGGTTACGACAATGCAGCCAAAATTGCAAAGACTGCTCACAAGAATGGTACGACTTTAAAGGAAGAGGTCATTAAATCAGGTGTTCTAAATGAAAAAGAATACGACAAGATCATGAACCCTATGTTGATGACTAAGCCAAAGTAATTTAATTTATTAAAGATTTAAAAAAATTATCCAGTTTTGCTTTTTCAAATAGATTATCTAAAGATTTCTCTATTACTTCCTTATTAAACTTTGTTTCTAATTCTTCTACTTGATCAATTGAATATTCAACATTGTCTAATGAGATTTGATTGAAAATGATTTTTGATTCAAAAGGAATAAGATAACCAATTATTTCTATATTATTAGTTACGTTATCTTTATTGTTTAATTTTTTTGTAAGTTGAAATCTAATTTTACCCTTTTTTCCATATTCATTTATTTGAGCATTAATAATATAATTATTATCAGCTTCATTGTAAAAATTTTTCAAGATTATTTGATTATTTTCAAAAATAATTTCTCCATTTAATATTTGTTTTATACTTACTGAACCATTTATTTTTTTTAGCATTTCTATATTATTCAAGTAGTCTTCTTTGAAAAAACTCATATTAGTTAAATTAAATATTTTTTTAATCTTTAGATAATTTGGCTCTAAAGTGAGATTTATAAAAAAATTAGGCTTTAAAATTATATCGCCTAATATTGATGAGTTTATCAAATCATTTCTAATATAACCTTGTTCAATGTTAAAGCTTTTATCCTTGAAAAATTTAAAAAATAAAAGATTATTTAGTACTTGAATATTGATTGTGCCATCATAAACATTGGTTAGATTATTTTTTTCAAAGACAACATTGGTAGTAATATCTAAACTTGGAATTTTTAATATCAAATTATTTTTTTTATCTGATAAGTTAGTTAAAGATAAATTAATTTTATTATCTAAAAATAATCCATTTAAAACTAATTCTTTTTTTAAATTATCACTATTTAATTGTATTCTAGAATTGTTTATGACAATTAAATCTTCATTTTCTTGAGTTAAATAAAGTTGATTTTTTTCAAAAATAATTTTTTTATTATTTTTTTTTAAAAAATTAATTACATTGGTACTTTTTTTTAAATCAAAGGTTAAATTTCCCTTTGAGATAATTAATTTTTTATAATTCAAATTTTTAAAATCTAAAATTTTATTAAATTTTAATACAAATGAGATTTCACTATTTTCAACTTGGAAAATGTTATCCTCAGAATTTAAATTTACATCTGAAGCTATAATTCTTGGCGTTGGAAATATTTGATATTTAAAATTTGTTGAAGATGATAAATTTATATTATGATTTGTTTTTAAATTTTTTTCTAATAACTCTTTTGAAATATTAAAAAATTTTGGTGAACTTAAGTAAATAAAAATTAGAAAAAGGAAAAAAATTAATAAATACAATATTAAAACTGAAAGATTTTTTTTTTTTAAAAAAAAATTAATAGTTTTAAACATTTTTAACTCTAACGATTATTATTCCATTATTTAAATATTTATTAAGCATAAATAAGTAGTATATATTTGGCTTATTTTAATATGGATTCTATAAATAAATTAATTGAAAATTTAAACAAGGAGCAAAAGGAGGCCGTTCTAAGCACTGAAGGACCCAACCTAATTGTTGCAGGAGCAGGATCGGGAAAAACAAGAGTGCTTACCACAAGACTTGCCCACATTATTAATTCAAAAAAAGCTTGGCCTAATCAAATATTATGTGTGACTTTTACTAATAAGGCGGCCAAAGAAATGCAAAGTAGAGTAATGAGTTATGTAAAAGAAAAGTCTACAGCAGTTCCTTGGCTTGGAACATTCCACTCTATTAGTGTCAAGTTTCTCAGAAGACATGCTGAAGCAATAGGCCTAAAAGGGAATTTTACGATCTTAGATACTGATGATCAAAAAAAAATAGTTAGGAATATCTGTAAAGCTGAGGATATAGATGCAAAAAAGATTACTCCTCAATTTATTTTATCATTTATAGATAAATGGAAAAATAAAGGATTGCTACCAGAAGACATAAAGGATGAAAAGTTTTCTGGTTTAGAAAAATCAATTTTTAAAGTTTATAAAATTTACCAATCAAAAATTAGAGATCTTAATGCTTGTGATTTTGGAGATTTAATATTGTACTGTGTTAAACTTTTTGAAAATCATCTAGATATTAAAAAAATATATAATAATAATTTTAAATATATTCTAGTAGATGAGTTTCAAGATACAAATTTCATCCAAAACAAATGGCTTAATTTACTAGTTAATGAAAATCAAAATATTTGCTGCGTAGGTGATGATGATCAATCTATTTATAGTTGGAGAGGTGCTGAAATAAAAAATTTTCTTACATTTGATCATTTATATAAAAATTGTAAAGTTTTTAAATTAGAACAAAATTATAGATCAACAAAAAATATTTTAGAAACTGCCTCTACTTTAATTTCTCATAACAATGGAAGGGTTGAGAAAAAACTCTGGTCTTCATCTCAACAGGGTGAAAAAGTTAAATTGAATTGTTATCAAACTGGTAGAGAAGAAGCTGAAGCCATAAGCGATATTATAGAAAATAAGCTTAAGAAAAAATATTCCTTAAATAACGTTGCCATACTAGTTAGAGCGATTTACCAAACAAGAGAATTTGAAGAAAGATTTCTAAAAATTGGACTTGGATACCGAGTGCTTGGAGGAACTAGATTTTATGAAAGAGCTGAAATTAAAGATGCTGTAGCTTATTTGAGGATTATCAATCAAAAATATGATGATCTTGCATTAGAAAGAGTTATAGAAAATCCTAGGAGAGGTGTTGGCGAGAGTACTTTAAATCTATTGTATAGTTTTGGACAAAAAAATAAACTTTGTTTGGAAGATTCAATAAAAAAAAATATAGAAATAGATTCCCTAAAGCCAAAAATCAAAACTAGTCTTAGTCAATTAACAAAAATGATTGATAAATGGAGATTGGATGCAAAAACTAACAAACATTATGATCTTTTAAAATTAGTTTTAGACGAGTCTGGATATTCAGAAATGTTAAAAAATAAAAAAGATTTAGAAAACGAAAATAGACTTGAAAATATTAAAGAACTTTTAAGAGCAATGCATGACTATGATAATTTACAATCCTTTCTAGAGCACGTCTCCTTAGCAACATCTATTGATAAAGAATGGGAAGGAGAAAAGATCAATTTAATGACAATGCATGCTGCAAAAGGACTTGAATTTGATGTAGTTTTTTTACCTGGCTGGGAAGAAGGATTATTTCCACACCAGAAATCGCTTGAAGAAAAAGGTGATAGTGCATTGGAAGAAGAGAGAAGATTAGCTTATGTTGGCATAACAAGAGCAAAGCAAGAGGCTTTTTTATCATTTGCCATGAAAAGATCATATCATGGTGATTGGATGGATGCATTACCTTCAAGGTTTGTAAATGAGATACCAGATGAAAATGTAGAAAAAAATGAAATAGATTTTGGTTCAACAGCTAATGATGAATTTGAGTTTAACCAAGATACTAGTTTAGAATTTGATGAAGGGTATCGAAGTCCTGGATGGGAACGATATAAAAAGAATAAAATGTTAAAATGGAAAAAATAAAAAAAATTAGAAATTTAATTAAATTAAATAATTTAGATGGATATATTATTCCAAAAAATAACAATTTCTTTGGTGAATATGTAAATAATAATGAAGATAATTTAAAATATATATCTTCTTTTAGTGGTTCAGCGGGAATCGCTATCATATTATTAAACAAAAATTATATCTTTGTAGATGGTAGATATACAATTCAAGCCGAAATTCAGTGTGGGAAAAATTTCAAAGTTTGTACAATTCCAAAAGAATATCCATTTAAAATTTTTAAAAATAAAAATTTAAAAATTGGATTTGATCCAAAATTACATACAGAAATCTCATTAAGAAGATATTTCTTTAACTCTTCAATTAAATTAGTACCTCTTAAAGAAAACTTAATTGATACAATTTGGAAAAGAGAAAAATATAAAAATATTAAACCCTTTTATTCTATTAGCAAAGAATATGCTGGGGAGGATGTTAAAAACAAAATTAAAAAATTAACTAAATTAATTAAGTTTAGTAAGGCAAACTATTTATTTATTACATCTTCAGAAAATATTGCATGGTTATTAAATATTAGAGGTCAAGATACAAGTTTCTCTCCTCTGCCAAATTCACATGCCATTATTAGCAAAGAAGGTAGTATTAAACTTTTTTGTAATCTAAAAAAAATAAATAAATCATTAAGACTAAAATTAAAAAAATATGTAAAGTTTTTTGATTTTAATTTAATACCAAATATAATCGACACAATTTCAAAACAAAATGTGATTATAGATATCTCAACTTGTTCAATCTTTTATAAAACATTATTTAAAAAGAAAAATTTCATCATAGAAAAACAAGATCCAATAAATTATTTAAAGGCATTGAAAAATAATGTGGAAATTAAAAATTCTATACAATCTCATATTTATGATGGGGCAGCACTAACAAAATTTATTTTTTGGTTAAAAAACAATTTTAAGAATAAACAAATTACTGAAATAGACGCTCAAAATAAACTTTTAAGTTTTAGAAAAGAGAATAAAACTTTTAAATCTTTAAGTTTTCCTACAATATCTGGAAGTGGACCCAATAGTGCAATCATTCATTATAAGGCAGATGAAAAAAGTAATAGAATTTTAAGAAAAGGAGATGTTTACTTAGTAGACTCTGGTGGACAGTATTCCTATGGAACTACTGATGTTACAAGAACTCTTTCTTTAGATGTGGAAAATGAAAAAATAAAAGACATTTATACTAGAGTTCTCAAAGGACATATAGCAGTAGCGACATACAAACTTACAAATAAAAGTACTGGTGAACAAATTGACAAAAAAGCTCGTAACCCCCTTAAACAAATTAATTTAGACTACCCTCATGGTACAGGGCATGGTGTTGGCTATTTTTTAAATGTTCATGAAGGTCCTCAAGCGATTTCTAGAGGAAATAAAGTAACTTTTAAACCTGGCATGATTACATCAAATGAGCCTGGTTATTATAAAAAAAATCATTTTGGCATTCGAATTGAAAATTTAACTTATGTAAAAAAACTAAAAAATAAAATGCAATTTGAAGATTTAACGCTTGCGCCAATAGAAAAGGATTTAATTAAGAAAAATCTACTAACTCGATTTGAAAAAAATTGGCTAAATAACTATCATCAAAAAGTTTTTCAACATTTAAAAAAATTTATGAACAAAGTTGAATTGTTACAACTTAAAGAAGCTTGTTCAAATATTTAATAACTTATACCACTCATCTTCAGCAATAATTTCAATATTTAAAATTTTTGCCTTATCTATTTTTGATTTAGTGGGTTTATTATTACCAACCACTAAAAAATTTAATTTTTTTGAGAGTGAGCCCAAAACTTTCCCTCCATTATCTTCAACAATTGATTTTGCTTCTGATCGACTAATTTTTTCAAATCCTCCTGTAAACATTATTGTCTTTCCACTTAATTTACCATTTTTATTTAACGCTTTTGAATTCTCAACTTTTAAAAATTTGATTAAATTTAAAATTATATCTTTATTTTTTTTACTCGAAAAAAAATCTTCTAGTGACTTTATCTGAGCAGAACCTATGCCATCTAATTCGTTTATATTGTTTAATAAATTTTTCCGTTTGGATAAATCAAAAAGATTTATGAACTTATCAATTGATGTAAAATAATTTCCTAAAAGTTTAGCATTTTCTTGACCAATATGCCTTATGCCTAAAGCATATATAAGTTTATCTAATATAATTCTTGAAGAATTATTTATTGCACTTTTTAAATTATTTACTGATTGAAGTCCCCATCCTTCAAGTTCCTGTATTTTTTTAAAATTTAAGTTGAAAATATCAGATGGATATCTAATCAGATTTAAACTCCAAAACTGATCAATAACTTTTTTTCCTAATCCTTCAATATTAAAAGCGTCCTTGGATACGAAATGTTTTAGTTTTTCTTTTGCCATATACTGGCATTCATAACCTCTATCTGGGCATCTTCTAACAGCATCCTCTTTTTTTGTATTTGGATTAACCTCTTTTATGGTTTCAAATCCACAGGGACATTTTTTTGGAAATATAAATTTTTTTGAATTCTTTTGTCTTTTGCTTAAATCAACAGAAACTACCTGAGGGATCACGTCACCTGCTCTTTGTAATGTTATATAATCTCCAATTCTTATATCTTTTCTAATAATTTCTTCTTCATTATGCAGTGTAGCATTAGATACGACTACGCCTCCAACTGTTACAGGCTCAACTTTAGCAACAGGTGTTAAGGCACCTGTTCTACCTACTTGAATAATAATATCATTTATTTTTGTAATGGCTTTTACAGAGGAAAATTTATAAGCAATTGCCCATCTTGGAGAGTTAGATGTATTACCTAACCTGCTTTGAAGATGTAAATCATCCACTTTTACTACGAGTCCATCAATGTCATAATCTAAGTCTGCTCTAACTTTTTCAATTTCATTGTATTTTTTTTTAACTTCATCAATATTTTTTGCCAAAAAATTATAAGGATTAGTTTTAAAACCCCACTTATTAACTTGCTCTAAAAAATTAGTTTGTTTATCAAATTTAAATGGATTTATTTCACCAAAACCATAAGCAAAAAACTGTAATGGCATCGAAGATGTAATTTTAGGATCTTTTTGTCTCAAAGATCCTCCTGCAGCATTTCTAGGATTTGCAAATTTATCTTTTATTTTATTAAAATCTTTTTTTCCAATATAGACCTCTCCTCTAATTTCTAAAATCTCTGGTAAATTATTTGCTTTAATTTTCTTTGGAATTTGTTCAATTGTTTTTAAATTTTCTAAAATATCCTCTCCAGTTTCACCATCTCCTCTTGATAGACCTCTGATCAGTAAACCATTTTTATATGTCAAAGATGCTGATATGCCATCAATTTTAGGTTCTAAAGAAAAAGACAAATCTAAATTCTTATTATTCAAATAATTTTTTATTTTTTTTTCAAAATCTTCAATATCTAAATGATCAAATGCATTTGCTAAGGAAAGCATAGGCTTTGAATGTTTAATTTTTGCAAATTTTGAAGAAGGTTTATATCCCACCCTTGAAGTTATTGAGCCATACTCAGTGAGATAAGAATGTTTTTTTTCTAAATCTAAAATTTCATTTTTAAGTTCATCAAATTGATGATCGGTAACAACTGGAGAGTCTTTTTCATAATATGATTGATTATACTTATCTATCAAATTAATTTTTTTAAGATAATTTTTGATTATATTATCTTTATCTTTAGACATATTGATTATTAATTTAATATTTTTTTAATTGTTCTTTTAATTAAACCATCATTTTTTTTAATGTCAGACTTTTTTGGAATTCGGTATGTCTTATTCAAAACTTTATATGATTGTGCATACCATTCACTAGAATTATAATTATACCCTAATATAGCAGCGGCTGCTTTTGCTTCATTTTCTAATCCTACAGTATAATAAACCTCAACAAGCCTATGAAGGGCTTCTTCTATAAAAACTGTTTCTGAAAAATCTTCTACAATTATCTTTAGTCGATTTATTGCCGGTATCCATTTTTGCGTAGCTATATAATACTTGGCAACATACATTTCTTTAGCAGCTAACTGATTATTAATTAAATCCATTTTAAACTTAAGATCTAACGCATACTCTGTGTCAGGAAAATTTTTTAAAAAAAACTCTATCTTTTCTTTAGATTGTATTAATGGATTAATATCTTTTTTTTCATCTAAAATCTGTTCGTATAAAACTATTGCAATTAAATAATGTGCATAAGCCACATTTTTATCAGCAGGGTATTGGTTAATAAATCTTTCTAAGTTAGCTGTAGCTTCAGGATAAAAATTAATTAAATACAGACAATAACTAGACATTAAAGATGCTTTTGCAGAAAATTCTATTTTAGGCATAATAGGCTCTGCTTCTGAAAATTTTTTAGAAGCGTAAAAATAATCTCCTCTATTCATTGCTTCAACAGCTTCTTTATAAATTTCAAATGATTTATCTTGATCTGCGGGAATATTTATTTCTGGCTCTTTTTTAGAGCATGAAGCTAATAAAAGTATTAAGAGTAGTGAAGAAATAATTTTTGACAACATTCATTCACTCATATCAAATTTAACTTATTAGGTAAATTTTAATGAATAAATTTAAGCGTTAACGGCTAGCTTTTGATCTAATTGATTGGGTAAAGACTTAACCTGAAGCATTTCTTCCAGCTCTAAGGTAACAAAGTTTGACTTATCACTTAAAAAGGCTCTTAAAAATAAATTACTTAGGCTGTGTCCACCTTGCACACATTTTACATTTCCAAGTATTCTGTAACCTGAAAGTAAAAAATCTCCGGCTAAATCTAAAATTTTATGATTAACAAACTCTTTTGAATTTCTTAATCCGCCAGAATTTAATATTTCATTATTTTTAACAACCACAGCATTGTCAAGCGAGCCTCCTTTGGCTAAACCAATTTTTTTGATCTGTTCTATATCTTCAAATAAGCAAAACGTTCTAGAAGAGTAGACTTCCTCTAAATCTTCTTTAGAAAAATTAATTTCATTTCTTTGAGTGCCAATAAGTTTATTAGCATAAACTAATTGAAAATCTACATTCAACTCTTTGCTATCATTTGGTTCAATCGAAACAAGCTTCTCTTCATTTTTGTACTCAAATTTTTTTGTAACTTTTAAATATTTTCTTTTTGCTTTTAAATCCTTAGTGCCAATTCTATTAATTGTTTCAACAAATTCTTTTGATGATCCATCCATAATTGGAACTTCTGAATTATCTATTTCTATTAATGCATTATCAATTCCAGTTATGTAAAGCGCTGCTAACAAATGCTCGACTGTTGATACAGTTACCTTTGAATCATTTTGAAGTGTTGTGCATAATTGAGCTGAACTTACATTTTTATAATTTGCTAGTATAAGATTGTTTTTTTCTAGATCTATCCTTTTAAAAACAATTCCAAAGTTTTCTTCTGCGGGCATAATTTTAAGTACACTTTTAAGTCCACTATGAAGACCGTGACCCTTAAAAATAACTTTTTCTTTAATTGTTTTTTGGAACAAGCTAAGCATGAAATACTTATACAAAACTATCTTGAAGTGGCTAAAACAACTAATGTTACAAAAAAATACAATCTTAATTATGCAAAAAGTTTTGAAAAAAAACGAGATATCATTGATTTTTTAATTTGAGTCACAGGAATGGCCTCTTTTTCCCAACCGTTTAAAATGAGTTCAATGCCTCCTTCTGTCCCCTTATATGCTTCATCTAAATAGTTATGACTAAAATCAAGTGCTAAAGCATAATTTCCATTTTCCAATATAAATTGAATATTCTTAAAATACTTCACAGAATTAAGCTTGAGATAAATATTTACAATATCTTTTTTTAAGAATCTTAAATTTGAATTTTTATTAATACAAATATCGATTAACTCATCTATCCTGGCACTAATAATTTCAAAAATTAATTTATGCTTAATTTTTCTATATGGGGAAATAGAAAAGTATTTTTTATCTACAATTGACTCATTGTCTGTAGATAAAATTTCTTTGAGATTTAATTCATTTAATAATAACTCAATCTCTTCTTCTTTAAGTGAGCATAACTTAGAAATATCTTTGATAATTAAATTTAATCCAAAATTAAAGTTTTCTGAATAAATGAATGATTTATTTTTAAATAATGAAAGTTGAATTTGATTTTTTTTTAGCTCAAATATAAAGAAATTATTCTTATATTTGTTGTTGAATATTAAATGAACTGCTTCAGCAAATGGCTTTAAAATTATTTTATCTATAGAGATGTTTATTTCATTCAAAGCCATCTTAAAATTCTTTAAAATATTATTTTCCAATAATACAAATGACATATTTTGATTATAAAATTCTCCAAATAAACCAATTGGTAAATTTTCTAAATTATCGCTATCTAGAGAAAAGCTTGAGTTAAATAAATGAATAACTGAAGATTTATTTTCATTTGCATTAACAATGTTTTTAATGTCATTTAATATAAAAGTTATATCTTCATTTAAAACTTGAGAGCCATTCAATTTTTTATATCCGCTAATGTTTAAACATTTTATATCAGCAGGATTTATAATTATTGATGTACTAGAAAAAAAAAAATTTATTTCATCTTCAATCTCATTAATTGTATTTTTAATTAAATTTGATACTAAATTTTGATCGATAATTTTTCCATTTTTTATACCTGAAGATTTTATTATTTTTTTTTTTATTATCTCTAATTTTTTATCTTGATTAGAAGAAAACACAGTAAATAAGAAAAACTCATCATTTAAATCTATTATCAAATTTGGTTTGTTATGTATCATTTTAAAATAAGCTGATTATTAATTCTGTAATCAAAAATTTTATATTTAGAAAAATTATTATCTTTTAAAATTGAATTTAATTCTTCCAATATATTTTGATAATTTTTTTCTGGTAATTTGATAATCCTTTCGTCCATTAGCATTATATCCCATCTGCCAACATCAAAATAGTAAAAAGCTTTTATATTATAAATATCAAAATTAGTTTTTTCCAAAATTTCATAAAAAATATCAAAATCTTTTTGATTGCCAAAAATGACTGGTAATTCTTTATATATTTCTAGTTCATAAAAATTAATATTTTCATTTTTTTTTGTAATGTAATATTTATTTTTTTCTATTATTTGAACTGCCACAGGTTCTTTTTCAAAAATAATTAATCTTAATATGTTGGGATATATTTTTTTTAAGATAATTTTAGATACAAATTTGTTTTTAAGTAAAATATCTTCAATATTTTGTTTGTTGACAAATAATAAGCTAGAATTTTTTAAAAAATCTAAATCTTTTATTATTTCATTATTGTCTATAGCCTTGTTGCCCTCTATTTCTATTTTTTTTATTGGAAACAAATAACTATTACTATAATTGTTATTTTGAGGATTGTAGGTTGTAAAAATTAGAAAAATTATAATTAAAAAAAAAAACTTTCGTTTAAAAATCATCTATTTGTACTTGCGTCATTAAGAATATTTTTAACAAGATTTAAAAAAGTAATTCCATAAAATTTTGCAATTTCTGGAACTAAAGATAAGTTTGTCATGCCTGGTTGCGTATTTATTTCTAATATATAAAATTTATTGTTAAAGAATTTAAAATCAGATCTGGTAACTCCTTTACAGTTTAATGCTTTATGTGCCTTAAGAGCTAATTCTAAAACTTCCTTATACTTATTTTCTTTTAAATTAGCTGGCATAATATGTTCTGTCTTTGCAGATTTGGAATACTTCGCCTTATAATCATAAAATTTTCTTTTTGGCTTTAACTCTATTGCACCTAAAGCTTTTCCATTAATAACTGCAACTTGTATTTCTTGACCACCTACAAATTCCTCGATTATTAAAGTTTTAAATTTTTTGATAAGTTTCCTTATAGAATAATTTAATTGATTTAAAGTTTTGCAAATTTCTACTCCTACACTAGACCCTTCATTGGATGGCTTAACAACAACTGGGAAATGTAAATTTGATTTTTTAAAACTTTTGTTCTTTATAAAATCTAAATAAGTAATGGCATTTAATGAAATAAAATTTGGTGTCTTTAAATTATTTTTTATAAATATTTTTTTTGAAAATATTTTATCCATTGCATTCATTGAAGAAGTGATTCCTGAATGTGTATAAGGAATTTTAAAATACTCAAAATAACCTTGAACAATCCCATCTTCCCCGTCCCTTCCATGTAGTGCATTAAAAATTTTATTAACTTTTAAATTTTTTATCTTTATGAGCTTGTCTTTAAATGGATCAAATACAATTACCTTAAAATCTAATTGACGAAGAGCTTTCTGACATGCCTTTCCAGATCTTAAGCTTATTTCTCTTTCACTTGATGAACCTCCCTGGATAAGCAAAATTTTTTTTTTCATCTTTTTTTTATTGACCAATGATTTTAATTTCTAATTCTAGGTTAATCTTTGTTTTTTGATAAACAGTATCTTTTACCTTGTTAATCAACTCCTCTAAATCTTTAGCAGTTGCGTTGTTTTCATTAATAAAAAAATTACAATGTTTTTCAGAAATTTTAGCATTCCCAACTTTATAATTTTGACAACCAGATTCCTTAATTAATTCCCAAGCTTTTTTCTTTTCTGTATTTTTAAATGTGCTTCCACAAGTTTTAACCTGACTTGGCTGAGATATTTTTTTTTGATTTATTAATTTCTCCTGTTTATTCTTAATATCTTCTTTTGAGGAAGTTTTGCCGATTAACCGTACACTAGTTATTATCAAATCATCTTTTAAATCTGTCCCTCTATAAAAAAACTTAATATCATTTGCTGCTAATTCTATTTCTTTTCCGTCAATGTTTATTGCTTTAACAGAATGTAGAATTTTAGAAATATCTTCTCCGTAACAACCGCTGTTCATTCTAATGCCTCCACCAATTGATCCCGGTATACAGGACAAAAATTCTAATCCTGCTAAAGAATTATTGAGAGCAAAATCTGCTATTCGTTTATCTTGCGTAGCTGCTCCTGCTTCAACTATATGATTATCTAATAATTTAACGTAGGAAAAACTTGAGCCTAATTTTATTGTTAATCCTTTAACACCTCCATCTCTAATGAGCGTATTAGAACCTGAGCCTATAAGAGTTATTTTATTTGGCCTAACTTCTTTTAGAAAATCAATTAAGTCATTTATATTTTCTGGCTTAAAAAAAAACTCAGCAGGGCCACCTAGATTAAACCAACTATAATTTGCCAACTTTTCATTTGTTAATAATCGTCGTCCAAATTTTTTTTTTATTTCTTCTGATATTTTAATCATAAAACATTTTTAAGATTATTCATCCAGTTTGAAATGGATCCTGCCCCCATCCCAATAACAATCTCATTTTTAATTAAATTTTTTTGTAGGAATTTATTTAATTCAAACTGTTCTTTAATTAAAATAACCTGAACTTTTGAAAATTTTGTAATCATTCTAGCAAAATTTAAAGAATTATATTTTAAGTCTTTTTTTTCTCCAGCTGAGTATACCGGGCATAAAATAACTTGATTTGCACTTGAAAAACATTTTGCAAATTCTTTTTTTAAATTTTTAATCCTAGAATATCGATGCGGCTGAAAAATTGTTATAATTTTTCTATTTGAAACAACCTGTCTGACTCCGTCTAATACAGTTTTGATTTCAGTCGGATGGTGCGCGTAATCATCATAAAATTCTATATGATTTTTTTTATGAACTTTAGTCAATCTTCTTTGAACTCCAGAAAAATTTTTTAAGGCTTTTTTTATAGTATCTATTTTTAAACCAAGATTTAAGCAAAGTGCTATGGCAGCAGTTGCATTAACGACGTTATGTTTACCAATGAGATTTAGGTAAATATTTTTTATGTATCTATTTTTAGAACTTGTCTTTTTAATCTTTAGATCAAATTTACTATAATTTATGTGATACTCTGGACTACAAATCTGATAATTTGATTCTTTATTAAAACCATAAGTGTAATAATTTTTTGTTTTAACTTTACTAATCAAATTTTTTAAATCTTTATTATCTAAACATAAAAATGCTTTTCCTATTGGTGGTGTTTTTTCTATAAATTGAATAAAAGCTTTTTTAAGATTTTCAAAATTTTTGTAATAGTCTAGATGTTCTTTATCTATATTTGTTACAATTGAATAATTAATTGGTACTTTTAAAAAACTTCCATCAGACTCGTCAGCTTCAACGACTGCCCAGTCACCTCTGCCAAATTTTGCATTATTTTTAATTGAATTAATGACCCCACCGTTAATGATAGTTGGATCTAATTTAGCAGCAGATATGATTTTAGCCACAAGAGAAGTAGTAGTTGTTTTTCCATGAGAACCAGTAATTATAATATTTTTCTTTAAATCAATGACATTAGCTAACATTTCAATACGGTCATAAATTGGAATATTTTTTTTACGTGCGCTTAAAATTTCAATATTATTTTGTTTAATGGCTGATGATTTTACAATGATTGTAGCAGAATTTATGTTTGTCTTTTTATGACCTTTTAAAATTCTTATTCCAATCTTTTTACAATTATCTGTATTTTTATTTTGACTAACATCACTTCCTTGAACATTAAAACCCATAATTTTCATTATTTGAGCAAGGCCACTCATTCCAATGCCGCCTATGCCAATAAAGTGAATAATTTCTTTTTTACCTAGCTGAATTTTTCCCATTTAATAACTTTTCTATCTCAGATCTAATTATTGAAAAAACTTCTTTATCAGAGTAACTAGCTTGTTTTCTAATCATATTGTTCAATATTTCTTTATCTTTATAAATTGATTTTATCAAAGGGAATAATTTGTCATTTACTTCTGCTTCCTTAATTAAAAAGCTGTAACCTTTTTTCTCTAAATAAACTGCATTTTTTTCTTGGTGTGCATCAGCTGAAAAAGGGAAAGGGATTGAAATAAAAGGCATTCTAGAATTGATTAATTCAGCTGTCATAGAAGCCCCCGATCTAGTTATAACTAACTGAGCTTTTGAAAAATATTTTAATATATCATTAGTAAAATTAAAAACTTCAAATTTAATTTTAGATTTTTCATAAAAACTTTTAAGATCATCGTTTTGAGACTCTACACATTGCTGAAAAATATTTAGTTTAATTCCTTCTTTGATACATTTGCTAAATATAGCGGGTAAAAATTCACCAAAAGACTTTGCAGCCTGACTTCCTCCTAAAATTAATATGCTCAATTCATCTGAAATATTTTTTTTTGGTAATTCCTGAAATAAAATTTCTTCTCTAATAATATTTCCAGTCTTAATAATCTTACTGTTGTATATTTCGTCTATTCCCTGAACTTCTTCATAGGCTACGAAAATTTTATAAGCATAGCGTGATAAATATTTATTACTTTTACCAAATTGAAGGTTATTTTCATAAATTATAAATGGGATATTTAATACCCTGGCTGCCATACACACTGGGAAAGAGGCATACCCTCCCATACCAAAGACTAAAAATGGTTTTGCTTTAACAAGAATAATCAAAGATCTAAAAAATGATAGTAAAATTACAAAAAATGAAAAAAAAATATTGATTTTATTTTTTGAAAAAATTGTAGTTGAATTATTTATAATCAATTTTAAATTTTTATATCTTTCTAAAAATTTAAAACCTCTATTATCTGTAATAACTTCAACTTTATAATCTTTATCTAATAAGTTTTTAGCTAAACTGTAGGCTGGAAACACATGCCCTCCAGTTCCACCAGTTGCTACAATTATTTTATTTTCTTTAGTATTCTTCATTTTAAGTTTTTCTTGGTAAAATTTAAAATAATTCCTGCAAGTATAGAGCTTCCAATCATTGATGAGCCACCATAACTCAAAAAAGGTAAAGTCATTCCTGTGGTTGGTATTAAACTTGTATTAACCCCAATGTGTATGAATGTTTGAAATATCAAAAGTGAAGCTAAACCACCTAAAGATATTTTTATAAATTTATTTTCAATGACTAACGCGGATTTAATAATTCTAAAAGCTATGTATAAAAAAATACATACAATTAAAATTGAAACAATAGAGCCAAACTCTTCTGTAATGACTGCAATGATATAATCTGTATGAGCTTCGGGTACACTCTCTTTTAAGATTCCTTCTCCCATACCTTGTCCTATGAGTCCTCCTTCTCTAATGGCATCTAATGCTTGGTTAGTCTGAAATCTATCACCTTTAGATGGATCAAAAAAAACTTCAAATCTCTTTAAAATATAAAAAAATCTTTCAGGAAATATAAGAAACAAAAGTATTAATGATAAAATAAAAAATATTCCTAGAATAAAAATATAAATTAATTCAATTCCTGAAATAAAAATTGTCGCCAACCATGTGAGTACTAATAATATGGTTTGACCAACATCAGGTTGATTTAATAATAAGATAGAAGGAAAAAGCAATATTAAGAAGCTAAAAAAATAATTCATCTTAGTGGTCACAAAATCATTTTTAGATAAAACTATTGCCACCATCACAACAAAAAAAGGTTTTAAAAATTCAATAGGTTGAAGCCTAAAAAAAAATAAATCTAACCACCTTTTAGACCCCTTCACTTCAACGCCTATAAAAAGCACTAAAAATAATGTCACACAAGATATGATAAAGATTGGAATTATAGTTTTCTTGAATAATTGATTTTCAATTGAGGAAATTAGCGTCATTAATATTATCGAAATAATAGAAAAAATTAAATGTTTTGAAAAAAAAAAATAATAATCTTTATTAAGTCTTTCTCCAGCTAGGGAAGAAGTAGAAGCAAATGAGAAAAACACGCCAAGAACAAATAAAATAAGAAAGCTAAAAAATATTATTTTATCTACATTTCTCCAATATTCTCTTAAATTAAAACTATATAAATTTTTTAGCATTTAAATTAATCATTTTTTTAAATTGATTTCCTCTATCAACAAAATTATTAAATTGATCATAAGACGCACTTGCTGGACTTAAAAGTATTGTCAAACTTTTGTTTTTAAATTTTTTTAAATCTTTAATAATATCAATAACAGCATTTTTTAAATTATGAGAAATTTTATAATTTATTTCTTTTGAAAGTTGTTTTGTAAAAAAAGTTGTATTTTTTCCAATAATATAAGCTTTGAGTATGTTTTTTTTTAAATATTTTAATTTAAATCTATCTCCAAGTTTTGGTAAACCACCTACAATCCAAAATATATTTTTATTTTTTTCTAAAGAATATTTACATGCTTCAAAACTAGTAGCTTTAGAGTCATTAATAATAGAAATTCTCTTTTTTTTATAGAAAAGCTCATGCCGATGAGGCAAGCCTTTAAATGAATTTATTGCACTTAAAAAAATTGAATTCTTTATCTTAAAAATTTTAGCAAATTTTAACACAAAAATTAAATTTTCAATATTGGGTTTAGATAATAAATAGAAATTGTTAATTTGTTTTTTAATTTTATTATCTAAAATATTATTATGAACTTTTAGTAGTTTACTTTTAAAATTATTTTTTTTAAATATTCTTATAAGTTTTTCTTCCTTTAAAAGAGCATAATCTGTTTTTGATTGCCTAGAAAAAATTTTAAATTTTGATTTAATATAGTGCCTCATATTTAAATGCCAATCTAAGTGATCTTTAGTTATATTTAGTATCGCCGCATAATTTGGTCTTAAAAACTTTGAATAAGCCAATTGGAATGATGAGGCTTCTATAATAACTATGGTTTTCTTTTTTATTCTTAGATTTAAAATTGGCTTACCTATATTGCCAC
Organism: Pelagibacteraceae bacterium; assembly: GCA_008638125.1. GTDB lineage: Bacteria > Pseudomonadota > Alphaproteobacteria > Pelagibacterales > Pelagibacteraceae > Pelagilacustribacter. The sequence continues at coordinate 30,649 of VTPM01000003.1, read as the reverse complement.
CCAACTGAACATCATCTTTATTTGTTTTAAATAAATGCTCTAATAATTTACAAGTTGTTGATTTTCCGTTTGTCCCCGTTATTACAATAGTTTTGATTGAATTATTTTCTAAATAAAATAAATCTAAATCTGTTATAATTTTATTTCTATTTTTAAATAAATGTTTTTGAAATATTGATTTATTAATACTAATTCCAGGACTAATAATAATATAGTCAACTTTAGACAAAGAGCTTTTAAAGATACTTAATTTTTTTTTATCATTTTTAAAAAGCTCATCATCCCAAGTAAAAATTTTATTTACCTTTTTATTTTTTAAATAATTAATGACTGATTTGCCTGAAATGCCTAATCCATAAATAGCAAAGGAATACTTTCGTAGCGGAATTATTTTTTTCATTTATTATCTTAATTTTAGTGTTGCCAAGCCAATCAACGCTAAAATTATTGCAATAATCCAAAATCTTATAACAACAGTAGACTCGGGCCATCCCTTTTTTTCAAAATGATGGTGAATAGGTGCCATCATAAAAACTCTCTTTCCAGTAAGTTTAAAAGAAATGACTTGGATGATTACTGAAGCTGTTTCAAGAACAAATAAACCACCAATAATTGCTAAAACTATCTCGTGTTTAACTATAATAGCTACTGCAGCTAGAGAACCTCCAAGAGATAATGAACCGGTATCCCCCATAAAAATCTTTGCAGGAGGTGCATTATACCAAAGAAATCCAAGGCAAGAGCCAAAGATTGCGCCACAAAATATACTTAACTCACCGACTTTAGAAACATAGGGAATCTGTAAGTACTCAGCAAAAATTGTATTACCTACAACGTAACTTATTAATGTAAAAGATAATGCTACTAACATTACTGGAACTGTAGCTAATCCATCTAAACCATCCGTTAAGTTTACAGCATTTGATGAACCTACGATCACAAAAATTGCAAATGGAATAAAAAATATTCCTAATGGCAAAATCAAATTTTTAAAAAAGGGAAAATATAAGTTTTCTAAATATTGATGATCTGTAAATTTAATCAAAATCAATATTGCCACTAAACTGATAAATAACTGACCTAAAAGTTTTATTTTTGAATTCAATCCCCTTGAGTTTTTTAATTTAATTTTTAATAAATCATCAACAAAACCTAATAAGCCTAAGGCTAAAGAAACATATATAACGACTAAAACATAAACATTGCTCAAATCTGACCATAAAAAAGTTCCTAAAAAAATCCCAAGTATGATGATCAATCCTCCCATAGTAGGAGTGCCAGTTTTTTTTATAATATGATCAATAGGACCATCTTGTCTTATAGGCCCAGAAATTTGTTTTTTTGCAAATAATTTAATTAAAGGCTCTCCTATAATAAAAACAATAGCAAAAGAAGTAACTACTGAAAAACCTATTCTTACAGTTATGTACTTAAAAACATTTAAAAAGGAATATTGATCTATTAGAGAAGTAAAAAAACTATAAAGCATTTTTGTTTCCTGATATTACTAATTTAGATAATTTGTTCAAACCAGTTGCGTTTGAACCTTTTATCATCAAATAATCATTTTTTTTAATTAATTCAGAAAAAATTTCATCAAAATCACTCAAATTTTGTAAAACATTTCCTTGTTTTCTTTTATGTGTCTCTTGATAAGTTTTAAAAACGTTTTTACCATAAACAAATAATTTATCGATATTACTTTGGTTTACAATTTTTGATATATTTTTATGATAAAAATCAGAATTTTTGCCTAACTCTAACATATCACCTAATAACAAATATTTTTTTCCATTTTTAGTTTCTAGTTTAGAAAAATTATTTATTGCATTTTTTATTGATGATGGATTTGCATTATAGCTTTCATCAATCAAATTAAAATCCTTTCCAAATCTCTTAATTTTATTAATTCTTCCTCTTCCTTCTGGTGACTCTAAGTTCAAGTTACTTTTTAATTTATTTAAATTTAAATTCAAAATTTTTAAGGCTAGTACCAAAGCTAATATGTTATAAATTTTCACCTCATTTACATCTTTTGCCTTTAGGGTAATAATTTCATTTAAAACTTTAATTTTTAATTGATTTTGATTTTTAAGGTTTTTTTCACTTATTAACCTTGCGTCTGCGCCAAAAGATTTTCCATAAGAATATATTTTTAATTTTCTTTTATTGCCTAAATTACTTAAAAAAGAAAAAAATTTATCATCCTTATTTAATAACAAGAATCCACCAGGCCTTATGTTTTGGATTATTTCTGCTTTTGCTTTTGCTATAAAATTTATATTCTTAAAGTTTTCTAGATGTGCCTCGCCAATATTTGTTATAATTACTAAATCTGGTTTAATTATCTTTGATAATTTTAAAATCTCTCCGGCTTTACTCATACCAACTTCAAAAACTCCATAATCATGATAGCTTTCTAAATTACTCAAACTAAGAGGAACACCATAATGATTATTGTAAGATTTTTCTGAATAATATGTCCTTCCATACATTGATAAAGTTTTACCTAAAAATGTTTTAAGCGTAGTTTTTCCAGAACTTCCAGTTATTGCAATAATTTTTGCTTTTGAATTATCTCGCTTAAGTTCTGCAAGTTTGTTTAAAAAGTTTAGTGAATTTTTTGTTTTTATTATTTTTCTATGGTTTATACTTTTTTCACTAACACAAAAATTTGCCTTATTTTTAAAAGCTTCTTTTATAAATGAATGACCGTCAAACCTTTCTCCTTTAATGCAAATAAATATATTGTTTTTTTTAATTTTTTTTGAATTAATTGAAACTCCTTCAAATCTATAATCCTTATCAGTATTCTGAATTGTGTTAATTAATTCTGAATTCAATAATTGATTTAAATTTTTCTTTTTATAATTTAATTTTTTGAGACGTATTTTTTTAATCACATCTATGTCTGAAAAATTTATTATTTTATTTTTATAGGTTTGAGTTGTTTCGTGTCCTTTTCCTGCAATCAAAACACAATTATTAAAATTTGAATCAATTAAAGACCTTTTAATAGCTTCAGCTCTATCTGATATTTCGCGTGCATTAAATTTTTTAGTAAAGTTTTTAATTAAAGTTTTTCTAATTTTTTTTGGATTTTCATATCTTGGATTATCATCGGTAATATACACTTTATTGGCATTTTCTTCGGCTATCCTAGCCATTATAGGTCTTTTCATTTTATCTCTGTCCCCACCACAACCAAAAACTACATCAGGTTTTTTATTATAATGTTTGCTTAGAGCTTCTAGACTTGATTTTAACGCGTCAGGTGTGTGAGCGTAATCAACAAAAACTTTTGTTAAATTAGGTAATACTCTGATTAACTGAAGTCTGCCATTAACCGTTTTAATTTTCGGTAAAGATCTAAAAATTTTTACTAATTTTACACCTGATAACTTTGCAGCTAATATTGACATGCAAATGTTTTTAATTTGAAACCAACCAATTAATGGTATTTTAATTTCTTCTAATTGATTGCCATACTTAATACTAACTAGTTGAGAATTTTCTAAATTTTTAATTAGATTATATTCTAAAGTAGAGTTTTTTGGACCGATAGTATTTAGTTTTAATTTTTTTTCTTTAGCTATTTTTTTAATTTTTAAAAATTCTTTCAATTCATAATTTGTAATTATATTTGATCCTTTTTTTAAAAGTTTTTTAAACAATAATAATTTTGCATTTAAATAATTACTCATAGTTTTGTGATAATCTAAATGATCTTGTGAAAAATTTGTAAAAATCCCAGTGCTAAATTTAATTCCATCTAATCTACCCTGATCAAGTCCATGGCTTGAAGCTTCTAAAATTACGTTCTCAATTCCCTTTTTTTTAATTTCAGAGAGCGCTTGGTGTAATGAAATAGTGTCTAATGTAGTTAAATTGCTTTTTAAAATTTTATTATTGATTTTAATCCCTAAAGTTCCAATTGATGCAACTGGTATTTTTTGTGATTTTAAAATTTGATAATAAAATTCTGCAATGGAACTTTTACCATTTGTCCCTGTAACTGCGATAATATTCTTAGGTTTTTTACTATAAAAAATCTTACACGCTTGAACGATTTGTTTTTTAATATTTTTAATCTTTAAAACAATTGTTTTATTATTCTTATATTTACTTTTTTGTTCACAAATAATAATCTTTGCACCATTTAAAATAGCGTCCTTAATATATTTTTCGCCATCATCTCTCATTCCTTTTATGGCAAAAAATATATAATTTTTTTTAACCTTTCTGCTATCAGAGGACAGCCCTTCGATATTAATGTTTGAAATTGAAGACGGGACGTCTTTAATTATTTTTTTTAACAACATGAGTTTTGTCAACCTCGTTGTTGTTTATGGCTAAAATAGGTCCAATTTTTTCTATTATTTTGCCTGCTACATACACAGAATTCCAACCAGCTTCATTTCTAGAGGTGCTTATTTTTTGTCCTTTATAATTATACTTAATGTGTGGTGCTCCCTTAGGATCATCGAGAATGACTAAAAAAACATATCTCGGCTCACTTACGGGAAATACTGAAATAAAAGTGTTTAAATTTTTATTCTCATCAAAATATTTTTTTGAAGTCCCGGTTTTTCCTCCAACTTCATAACCAAAAATATTTGCAAAACTCGCTGTACCCTTATCATCTGTAACTACTTTTCTTAAGATGCTTAAAATTTCATTACTTGTTTGTTCAGAAATTATTTTTTCCTTACTTTCTTTTTTGTTAAATTCTTTTAGCTCTAAAGTAGGATTGATCAAATAACCTCCATTAGCTAGCGCTGCATAAGCTGTAGCAGCTTGTAAGGGTGTTGTTGTAATACCATGTCCGTAAGATACGGTTTCTAATTTACATTTCTCCCAATTAAAACTTAGCGGTTGACCTATTTCTTCCAATTCAATAGTTGGCTTTTTTAATAAACCTATTTTTTCTATGAAATTTTTTAATTTTTCTTCGCCTATTTTTCTAGCAATTAATAAAGCTCCAATATTGGAGGATTGAATAAGAATATCTTGGGCAGACATACTTTCTGGAAATTCGTGTATGTCTCCTATCTGATATTTTGAGCATTGAACTTTTTTAGTAATATTACTTACAATAGTTTCTGGAGTTAAAATATTTTCTTCTAAAGCAAGAGCTAACGTAAAAGTTTTAAAAACTGACCCAAGTTCATAAACGCCTTTTGTGATTTGATTTATATACTTAAGATCTGAAATGTCTGATCTAACATTAACATTATAGTCAGGTAAAGAGACAAGTGATAAAATTTCACCAGTGTTAACATCCATTAGCAACCCTCCCGCAGCATTTGCTTTAAAATCATTCATAGCCTCACTTAGCTCTTTTTTTATTAAATATTGCAGATTTGAGTCTAACGTTAGAGATAATGGGGTATTTAATTTTTCATTATTTTTAAGTTCTCTATCAAAGTATTTTTCAATTCCTGAGATTCCATAGTTATCATCATCGATTTGACCTAAAACATGACTAAATAATTGTCGGTGAGGATAAATTCTGCTTTGAAATGGTTCAATGACAATTCCCTTTTCTCCAAATTCCCAGATCTTGTTTTTTTCTTCCTCGGTTAACCTTTTTTTTAAATAAAAATATTTTTTATTTTCCAAATTCGTTTTTAATTCGGTTAAATTTATATCTGGAAAATTTAATTTAATTTTAAGAATAAAATTTTCTTTATTCTTGATTTGGCTAGATTTTATTGCAGCATGATAAGCTGTAATGTTTCTTGCAATCAATTCACCATTTCGATCTACAACATCTCTTCTTAGAGGAGAGGAATATGGTTTATTTTTTTTAATAACTCTATGATTTGTGTCTTCAGTTGAAATATTGAAAATAGATATTGAGAAAATTAAAATAAGAGAAAAGAAAACACTAAATAAAATATAAAACCTGTCTTCTGTTAGATTAGATTTTACACTTTTTTTTTGTTTATTATTATGCTCGATAAAATCCTCAAAGAAAAAAGATTTTTGATTCTCACTTATTAGTTTTTTCTTACTTTGTTTGTGTTTCATTAGTTGAAATTTTTGACAGTTGTTTCTGTTGATTAATAAAAGCTTCTAGTGATGAATAAATTTGCGAAACATCTAAGCTTTCATATTTTAAATCTAAATTTTTGTTTATAGTTTTATATAAATTTTCAGCTGAACTTAAATATTGAAACTCTAAACTTGCTTCTATCAAATGTTTCTCCAATGAAACTATTTTGTTTTCAAAGGACTCTATTTTTTTTTCTATTAGTCTAGTCTCATTTTTAATAATTGGTATTAAAATAAAAAAAGATAAATAAATTAAAAATATAAAAATACTTTTATTGCGCATAGTAACTCTCTACTTGTAAATATTTATTAAATTTCTCTATGAAATCTGTTGGATAAATAAATTCTTGTTTACTTCGCGTAGCAAATCTTAATTTTGCTGATCTTGATGCATTATTTTTTTCTAATTCATTTTTAGATGGTGTCAAAAAATTATTTTTATATTTTTCGAAAAAGTTATCTTTTTTTTTACTTTCATAAGGTAAATATCTTGATGGATTAGATTGATTGGATGAGTAGTTAGTAAAATAATACTTAACAATTTTGTCTTCGATAGAGTGAAAACTAATTACAATAATTTTTCCACCAGATTTAATGAATTGAGTAGCTTTAATTAAACCTTCAATTAATTCTGTTGTTTCTTTGTTTACAAAAATTCTTAAAGCCTGAAAAGTTTTAGTACAGACATTGATTTTTTTATTAAAAACTTTTTTCTTACTTTTTTCTATAATTGAAACTAACTCAGAAACATTTTGTATTTTTTTTATTTGTCTCGATTTAACAATATTTTTAACGATCCTACTTGCTTCTTTTTCTTCACCTAAAACTCTTAAAATTGTTTTTAGTTCATTTTCCCCAAAATTATTAATTACTTCTTCAGCAGATATATTAGATAAACCCATCTGCATATCTATTTTTTCCTTAGCATTAAAAGAAAAACCTCGAGTTAAATCTTTTAATTGAAAAGTAGAAAGACCTAGATCAAAAATTATTACGTCAGGTTTACCCTCTGTATTAATAATTTTATCAAGATTGCTAAATTTTTCATTATGAAAAAAAAATTGTTTGGGAAAAACTTGTTTTAATGTTTTAGCTCTTTCTATTGCAGATTTATCTCTGTCTAAAGCTATGACTTTTACATTAGGAAAATTTAACAAAGCATTTGCGTAACCGCCACCACCAAAAGTACAGTCTAAAAATATTTTATTTCCTTTTTCTGGATTACAAATTTTAATGACTTCTTCTATCATCACTGGAAAATGTTTGGTTTCCAGTGATGATGTTAAAATATTCATTTGAATATTTATACTTCATTAAAATTTCTGTCTTCTTAAGAATGCAGGTATTTCAAAATCATCTTCTTGAGTGCTCTCTTGCTCAAACAATTTCTTTTCTTCGATCTCAGAAGTATTTTCTATGTCTGAATTTGATCCTTCATCAGAAAAAAGTTTAGGAGTGTACTCTTCATCTAGACTTAACGGCTCCTCATTTGAAGCAGTGCTTTGCTCTATTGAATCTATTTCAAATGGAGTTTCCTCACTTGTAACTTCTGAAGTTGAAATACTTGACTCAAACTCGTTAGCTTCACTTTGAATTTCAGGCTCCTTATTGATTTCAATAAAAGACTCTGACTGAGAGTGAGTGTTTGTATCAAATTGTTCGTCTAATTTTAAAGCTGTAGCTCCACTAATAGACGTATTGTAAGTGTTGTTAGAAAAAATTGGTCCTTTTGAAAATAAATTTTCTGAATAACCACTATTTCTGTTTTGAATACGATTGACCATATTCACTACACCATTTGTGCTTGCTATTTGACCATCTAAAGCAGTGGCTACAATTGACACTCTCATTTTTCCATTCAAACTCTCGTCTTTGATTGCACCAAAAATAAGTTCAGCTTCTGGATCTACTTCAGCTCTTATTTTATTTACGGCTTGGTCAACTTCAAAAAGAGTAATGTCTTTACCACCAGTTATATTAACCAATAAACCTTTGGCACCTTTAAGAGAATAATCGTCAATTAATGGATTGTTTAAAGCCATATCAGTTGCTGTTAAAGCTCTGTTTTCTCCTTCGGCTTCTCCAGTTCCCATCATTGCTTTACCCATTGAGCTCATTACTGTTTCAACGTCTGCAAAATCTAAATTTATGATTCCTGGCTTAACCATTAAATCAGTTATGCTCTGAACTCCAAATTTTAAAACATTGTTTGATAAATGAAATGAGTCTTCAAAAGTTGTTGTTTCACTCGCAACTTTGAAAAGGTTTTGGTTAGGCACAACTATTGAAGTGTCCAAATGTTTTTTCAAAGCATTCATGCCTTCGATTGCTCTTCGCATTCTTTTTGGTCCTTCGTAAGAGAAAGGTAAAGTTACAACACCAACAGTTAATATATTTAATTCTCTAGCTGCTCTAGCAATAACACTTGAGGCACCAGTTCCAGTTCCACCACCCATACCAGCGGTAATGAAAACCATATTGGCACCTTCTAAAAAATTAATTATTTCATTCAAAGACTCGTCTGCAGCAGCCTGTCCTATGTCATGCTTAGCACCTGCTCCTAATCCTTTAGTTAGATTTGCACCAATTTGAATTCTTGCATCTGCTTTGCTCAACTTAAGATCCTGAGCATCAGTGTTGACTGCTACAAATTCCACACCTTGCAAACCTGCTTCGATCATAGCGTTAATAGCATTTCCACCTGCTCCACCAACACCCATAACTATTATTCTTGGTTTTAATTCTTTTAATTCACCTGCTCCTATTCTTATGTTCATATTTTCTCCCTTGTTAGATTGTTATCCCATTTTAAATTAGATCTATTTTGATACGCTTTCTTTCTTGCAACTACTTTAAATTTATCAAAATTCTTTGGTTCCCAAATTTGAAAAGTTTTTCCTAATCCTACGAATAAAATATTATTTTTAATTTTTGCATGATCTAATAATTTTTCTGATATTAAAACTCGTCCTTCGCTATCAAACTGTAAATTAATACTTTCAGAAAGAACTGAAGTTGCAAAATAATCTCTCTTTTCTTCAAAAGGATTTAATGAATCTATTGTATTAGAAAGTTTTTCAATTCTATCCTGTGAACAAGCTTCTAAAGCAGAATGATTGAATGAGGGATAAGCAATAAATCCATTGTATCCTAAAGAACTCAAATGCGATCTAAAACTAGCAGGCACAGAAACCCTCCCTTTTTTGTCTAGTTTGTTCTCGTAATTCGATAAAAACATTTTTTTTTAATTTAAAAACACAAAGGAAGACTGGGTAAAATTCATATTTATTAAAGTTTCTTTCACTTTGTTTTATCAATAAAACTCCAATTTGGGTTTTTATGGGATATTATGGGTTTATAAATATATAGTCAATATGTAAGTTATTGGTCAAAAACCCTAAAGTTTAAGGATTTATTCCTGTTTATTGAGTATTTTTTGAAAATATTAATGATGAGCTAGATAGTCTGTAAGCCGGGTTCTGTCATTTAAACCGTCATTTCTCTAGATCTAAACTCACGTTTAGACTCAAGCAGCTAACCCAGACAACGAACTAAAGACTGTTTTTAGCATTAATAAATTAATGCAATGTTGTCTCTATTTAGCCTTGCTCCCAGTGGGGTTTACCATGCGTTTTTTGTTACCAAAAAACCGGTGCGCTCTTACCACACCTTTTCACCCTTGCCTTGATAAGGCGGTTTATTTTCTGTGGCACTGTCCCTAAGGTCACCCTCGCCAGCCATTAACTGGCACTGTGTCTTTATGGAGCCCGGACTTTCCTCTATCAGCTAACGCTGACAGCGACAAGCCAACTATCTAGCGATGTGTTTTTATTATATTTATGAGTAAAAGATCAAGCCTAATTTTTCATTGAATTAGCTACATTATAGCTAATATTAATACACTCCCTGTCTATTAACCCATCAATTTTATTCTGCCTATATCTCCGCTGGAATGCTTTAATAATTTTTGAATCATATTTTGAGGATTTTTTTTGATTAAAATATCTATAACCAATTTTGTATAAATTTTTAAAAAAAATACTACGATAATTTTTCTTATTATTAATCATTAAATCGATATTTTTATTTACTGAATATTTAAATACAATTTTATTTTTAATTAAATAATTCCAAGGAAACTTTTCACCTGGATCTATTTTTCGTAAAGGGGCAATATCTGAATGACCTAAAATATTAGTATTTTTAATTTTATATTTTTTGACTAGTGTTTTTAAAAGTAAAACTAATTTTTGAATTTGAGCTTTTGGAAACGATTGATAGCCAAATTCATGACCTTTATTTACAAGTTCAATTCCTATCGAAGTGCTATTTAATTTATTAAAATGTTTCCACTTAGATTTACCAGCATGCCAAGCGACTCTGTTCTCATCAACCATTTTTACTACTTCTCCATCTCTATTAATTAAATAATGAGTACTAACTTTGCTTTTAGAGCTAACCAATCTTTTAATAGATGCTCGTTCAGATTGCATTCCAGTATAATGAATAATTATAAATTCAATTTTTTTTTTACTTCTCTTTCTTTGAGAGTGATTTGGAGATTTTATTGAATTGATTATCATTAATTTTAACTGCCAAATTATATCAAAAATTCAACAAAATAGTGGCTTATTTAGAATAGATTTAATTGTTAATTTGTATATATAGAACCTAATGAATTTTAAAAATCTTGGTATTTTAATCACTGCTGGAACTTTGCTCTTCAACACTAATTTAAGTGCTGAGACTGAGAAAGAATGTTTTGAAAAATTAAGCAGAGGTATATTTGAATTCAACCAAGTAGTTGATAAAGCTGTTTTAAAACCAATTGCTAAAGGCTATAGCAAATTACCTGAACCAATTAAAAACGGAACTGGAAATTTCACTTCAAATCTAGCTACTTTATTAACCGTGCCAAATCATTTATTGCAAGGTCAATGGAGATCTGCTGGGGAGTCAACAGCAAGCTTTTTGATAAATTCTACGATAGGTATTTTAGGTTTTGCTAATCCAGCTGAAAAACTTGGTCTTAAAAATCAACAGGAAGACGTTGGTCAAACATTAGGCGCTTATGGAATTAGCGGAGGATGTTATTTTGTACTGCCAATATTGGGGCCAACGACTATAAGGGACACTGTTGGAATGGTTGCGGATACTTTAATTGACCCATTTGCTCAAGTAACACTTAGAGAAAAAGAAATTTTAAGTATATCTGGAAGTAAAATAGATTATTTTTCTGTTATGGGTGCATCAGCAGTTGATTTTAGGGCAGATAATATTAAAAATTTAGAAAGTTTAGAGAAAAATTCATTAGATATGTATGCTGCCATAAAAAGCTTGTACTTGCAAAATAGAGCTAAAAAAATTAGTAATACATTCACATCTGATGATGATGAATGGAACGAATTTAACAAATAATACTTTTCGATCATGAAAAGGTTTCTAAGCGCATTAGTAATATTTCTAATAACTACTATAAGTATAAATAGTTTTGCCTATAACACTGATCCAAAATTATTTGTGGAGGAGTTAGTGGATGATGCAATTAAAACTTTAAGTAATAAAAGTATTTCTAAAGCTGATAAAAATAAAAAAATAGAAGAAATAGCCCTTGCTAATGTCGATATAGATGCACTTGGAATGTATACGCTAGGTGATGTTAGAAAAACTCTAGATGAAAATAATTTAAAAAAATACAAAACTTTATTTGAAAAATATTTCCTCAAAAGTTTGACATCAAGACTTACAGATTACTCTTCTCAAAAATTTGAAGTGTTATCAGCTGATCAAAAAAGCGATAACTATAATATAGTAAGCTCAAGAATTGTAGAAAGCGCATCTCAGCCTGAAATTAAAATTGACTGGAGAATTTACACTAAAGATCCTAGTAAACCTTTGATAAGAGATTTGATAGTTGAAGGATTAAGTCTGGCTAAAACTCAAAAAGAAGAATTTGCCTCTATATTAAATTCTAACAATAACGATATTAATATTTTATTTTCTAAGCTAGAAGAATTCATTAATAATTAATTGGTGGGCCCGGTAGGACTCGAACCTACGACCAATACATTATGAGTGTACTGCTCTAACCAACTGAGCTACAGGCCCTAATTTATAACTTGTATAACAGAATTTATTTTTCTAGGAAACTTTTAAGTTGTTTTGATCTGCTTGGATGTTTTAATTTTCTCAAAGCTTTAGCTTCTATCTGTCTAATTCTTTCTCGCGTTACTGAAAATTGTAGCCCAACTTCTTCCAAAGTATGATCTGTGTTCATACCTATTCCAAAACGCATTCTAAGAACCCTTTCTTCTCTTGGGGTTAATGATGCAAGAATTTTAGTAGTAGACTCACTTAAATTTGACTGAATTGCAGTATCTAAAGGCTGAAGTGCATTCTTATCTTCAATAAAATCTCCTAAACTACTATCTTCTTCATCACCTACTGGTGTTTCTAAAGAAACTGGTTCTTTTGCAATTTTTAAAACTTTCCTAACTTTCTCTAAAGGCATAGCTAATTTTTTTGCCAATTCTTCAGGAGTTGGTTCTCTACCAAATTCGCTCATAATTTGTCTTTGAGTTCTAACAATTTTATTAATGGTTTCGATCATGTGAACTGGAATTCTAATTGTTCTGGCTTGGTCAGCAATTGATCGTGTTATAGCCTGTCTAATCCACCAAGTTGCGTAAGTAGAGAATTTATATCCTCTTCTGTATTCAAATTTATCTACTGCTTTCATTAGTCCAATGTTTCCCTCTTGAATAAGATCTAAAAATTGTAATCCTCGATTGGTATATTTTTTAGCTATAGAAATTACTAATCTTAAATTAGCTTCTACCATTTCTTTTTTAGCTATTCGTGACTCTCTTTCACCTTTTTGGATTCTGCTTACTAACTTTTTAAACTCACCAACTGATAAACCGATCTTCTCACTAAATTCTACTAATCTTTCTCTAATTTCATTAAAATCATTTTTAAATTTTTTGAAAAAAGCTTTCCACGTAGGATTTTCAGTTAGAAAAGCTTCAAATTTTGGATTAATTTCATTTCCAATATAATATTTTAAAAATTCATCTCTAGAAATTTTATTGTCTAAAGCTAATCTTAATAAAACACCTTCTAAAGATACAATTTTTTTATTCTCTTTGTAATGAGCCTGGACTAATTCTTCTACTACGTGGGGAGCTAGTTGAAGGTTTTTAAAATTATCTACTAATGTAGATTGAATTTTTTTAAAATTTTTATTTTTTGAAATTGAGAGTTCCTTTGAAGCAAGAATGCAATCTAATTTTTCTCTTTGATATTTTTGAAGTTTTAAATAGTCTTTAGTTAAGTTATCAATAATCTTAATAATTTTAGGTCTAATTTCCTCCTCCATTTTTGCAAGGGAAACGTTGAATTCATCTTCTTCCTCAACTGCTGGAGCATCTTCATCTTTTTTGTCTTCGTCTTTATTTTTCTTACTTTTAGCCTCTGCTTTTACTTTTTTCTCTTCTTCGTCAATTGCTTCAAAATCCTCATAAGTAGAATCAATATCAATAATATCTCTAACTAGTAATTCATTGCTTTCAATTTTTTCTTTCCATTCATAAATTTTTTTTGCAACTAATGGGCTTTGCGTTAAAGCATTGATCATCACGTCTTTTCCGGCTTCAATTCTTTTAGCTATAGCAATTTCACCTTCACGAGAAAGTAGTTCTACACCACCCATCTCTCTGAGGTACATTCTTATTGGATCGTCACTTTTATCTGACTGTTTTTCTTCGCTCGCTACTGGAGTTTCTTTTTTCTTATTAGATTGGTATTGAGATTTTTTTTCTACTAAAGTTACGCTGTTGTCAGCGATTATTAAAAAAGCTTTTTCTACGTTATCAACTGAACTTCCTCTTTTACCAAGTGACTTACCTAGTTCTTCATAAGTAATAAAGCCTCTTACTTTTCCTTTGTCTAAAAGTCTTTCAAATGATTTAGTTATTAGCTTTTCTACCATAATGGCTGATTTTAAATTAATGCGAAGTTATATATAGTATGAATTCTCTTAAAATCTATCTTTTTTTAATCCCTATTTAACTGACTTTTAAGCTTCAGAAGTTCGGAATAAGAACTTTCATCTAAATTTTTTGCCACTTTATTCTCTAAAAATTCTATTTGTTTTAAGTGATTCATTTCTTTCAACTCATTTATCAGCTCTACAAACAATTCTTCGATTTCCTGGTCATTTTTTTTATTTAAAATATTCTTAAAATTAATATTTTTATTTATTTCATTAATTATTGACCTGAATTTTTGATCAGAATTAAGACCTTTTACGGCGTTTATGCTGTCATTTTTAATAATATTTATAAGTTCATTTTTAAATTCATTATTTTTTTCATTTGTAAAATTTATTTCATCCAGAAAATTAATTTTATCTTTAATTGAGGATGGATGGTTTAATACAATAAATAAGGCAGATTGTTCTTTAACCTCTTCCTTGGAGTAATGATTTTTTTCATTATAAAGCTGTTTAGTTTTATTCAAAACTTTGAAGTCTTTTTTTCCATATTTAATAAAAGGTGTAAATGTTTTCTTTGAACTTTGTATTGGAGTAAGGTTTTTTATTTTTTCTAAGAAATCTTCTAAGATATATTTTTTTAAAGTTTCATCTTTAATTCCATAGCAAAGTGCTTTAATCTTTTTTTCAAATTTTGAAATTTCAAAAGGATTGTTAATATTAACTTCAGCTATATGTGCATCCCAAATATAGGATTGTATTATCTTTTTTGAATTTAAAAATTCATTAAATTTTTCTTTTCCATTTTTTTTAATATAATCATCTGGATCTTCACCTTTTGGTAAAATTGAAAAATATAATTTATTGTTTTCATTAATTAGAGGTAAAAGTTTTTCTGCTATCCGCAGAGCTGCGTTTTGTCCGCTTTGATCTCCATCTAAGCAAATAATTGGATTAGAGAAGAATTTCCAAATCAAATCTATTTGGGTTTCAGTTAAAGCAGTACCTGAATTTGAAATTACATTTTTAACTCCTGAGGCATACAAACTTACTACATCCATATATCCTTCTACAATCACCACTTCATCTGTCTCGGACCTAAGTGCTTTAGCTTTATCTAGATTAAAAATCATTCTTCCTTTTTTATAAAATTCTGTTTCGGGAGAATTTATATATTTTGCTAAATTGCTTTCTTTAATTATTCTTCCACCAAAAGCTATGGGCTCACCTGTAAGATTATTTATTGGAAAAATAATTCTTGAATTAAAACGATCAACAAATTTATTGGTTTTATCATTTTTGTAATAAAGTCCAGTTAAAGCAATATCTTGTTCAGAAAACTTTTTAAGTAACTCTTCATAAAAATTATTTTGCCAGGGCACATAACCTAAACTAAATTCTTTAATTATATTTTGCTGTAATCCCCTTTTCTCTAAATAATCTAAAGCAGGCTTATTTTCTGGCAAAAATAATTGTTTGTGAAAAAAATCTAAATAATCTTTAAAAATATTTTTATAATTATTAAATCTTTTTTCTTTTTCAGTATCAATTTTAGTAAATCTGTAAGGAGGCATACCTGCTTCTGCAGCTAGTGTCCTAACTGCTTCTCCAAAATTCATTCCTTTCGTCTTTATTAAAAAATCAAAAATATTCCCATGTTCACCTGTACTAAAGCAGTGGTAAAATTCCTTTTCATCACTTACGGTAAAAGATGGACTCTTTTCATTCTTAAAAGGTGAAAGGCCTACAAATTCTTTTCCTCTTTTTTTTAGCTGCACTGATTTGCCAACAACTTGTGAAACTTTTAGTCTCAACTTAATTTCGTCGAGATATTCTTTTGGATATTTCATTAACTTAATTTAAAATTGTTTTTATTATTGAGCCTACTTTAGAAAAATCTAATACATCTGCATGCGTTTTCTTTAATTCACCCATAACTTTTCCCATATCTTTTATGGAAGCAGCACCTACTTTTTTAATAACATCCTCACATATTTTTTTTGTTTCTTCTTCACTTAATTGCTTAGGTAAAAAAGAGCTAATAATTTCAATTTCTTTAGTTTCGCTAGCAAGTAATTCTTCTCGGCCAGCTTTTTTGTATACCTCACACGATTCGTTTCGTTGTTTAACCATCTTTTTTAACAAACTCATTATGTCCTGATCTGTTAGCTCTTTGGAGTCTTTGCCTCTATTAGCAATTACAGCATCTTTAATAGCTGAAACAATTAATCTCAGTGTTGGATAAAGAGATTTATCTTTATTTTTTAATGACTGGTTTAGTTTTTCTTCGATTTGATTTTGCAGGGACATATTTAATTAATTTTTTATTTTTACTTTAATCACAATTTTTCTTCAAAAGAAAAATATCTTTCTTGACGAGTATATTTCTATTTCATATCTTCCGCAAAATCATGTTTATAAGTATTTGCTTTAACTCATGAGTTGTATTTGAAACCAATTCAACAAATAAAAAACTCTAAAAAAAATCTTAAAGAGATCAACAGCACCGCTATTTTAGTATTAGAAAATGGAAACATTTTTAAAGGTTTTGGACTAGGGTTTCAAGGCACTGCTACGGGTGAAGTTTGTTTCAACACTGCAATAACTGGTTACCAAGAAATTATTTCTGACCCTTCTTATGCTGAACAAATTATTAATTTTACTTTCCCACATATAGGTAATGTGGGAACGAATAAAGAAGACCACGAGTCAGAAAAAATTTGGACAAAAGGGGTAATTTTTAATTCTGAAATCACTGATCCTTCAAACTATAGATCATTAAACCATTTAGATGCTTGGTTAAAAAAGAACAAAATTGTAGGAATTACTGGTCTTGATACTAGAAATCTTACTAATTTTATTAGAGATAAAGGAGCACCCAAAGGAACCATAGCTCACTTAAAAAATAAAAACTTTAATATTAGCAAATTAATTAATGAAACAAAAAAATGGAGCGGCTTAAAAAATCTAGACCTTGCTCAAAAAGTATCAACTAAAAAAAATTATACTTGGTCAGGGTTAAAAACTTGGAAAAAAGAAATTGGATATGAAAAAAATAAAAAAAATAAATTAAATGTTGTTGCGATTGATTATGGTATTAAAAAAAATATTCTTAGATATTTTTCTGATTTTAATTGTCATGTAACTGTAGTTTCCTGCAAAACTAGCGCTACTGATATTTTAAAACTAAAACCTCATGGAGTATTTTTATCTAATGGCCCTGGAGATCCTGCGGCAACTGGAAAATATGCTATTAATATAATTAAAGATTTAATCAAAAATAATTTACCTATTTTTGGAATTTGTTTAGGTCATCAAATTTTAGCTTTAACTTTAGGTGCTAAAACAAAAAAAATGAAGCTAGGCCATAGAGGGGCTAATCATCCTGTTAAAAATTTATTAAAAGGGAATGTTGAAATAACAAGTCAAAATCATGGTTTTGAAATTGTAAGAGAAAGCTTACCTAAAAATATAGAAATCACTCATACCTCTCTCTTTGATAATTGTATTGAAGGGATAAGGTTAAAAAATAAACCAGTATTCTCTGTTCAATATCACCCGGAGTCAAATCCTGGACCTCAAGATAGTGTTTATTTATTCCAAGAATTTGTAAATGAAATGAAAAAAAATGCCAAAAAGAAAAGATCTTAAAACAATACTAGTTGTTGGTGCTGGACCTATCATCATTGGTCAAGCTTGTGAATTTGATTATTCGGGTACACAAGCCTGTAAAGCATTAAAAGATGAGGGATATAAAGTCATCTTAATCAACTCGAACCCGGCAACAATCATGACTGACCCTGGTGTTGCAGATAAAACTTATATTGAACCTATTACACTAGAAGTTTTAGAAAAAATTTTAAAAAAAGAAAAACCAGATGCCATTCTACCAACAATGGGTGGTCAAACTGCTTTGAATTTAGCAATGGAAGCAGAAAAAAAAGGAATATTAAAAAAATATAAGATTGAATTAATTGGCGCTAACTCTAAGGCAATTTCAAACGCAGAAGATAGAAAAAAATTCAGAAAAAATATGATTGAGATAGGCTTAGATCTTCCTAAGTCCAAAATTGTTAATCATATCAAAGATGCTTCTTCAGCCTTAAAACAAATAGGATTACCGGCGATCATCAGACCAGCTTTTACATTAGGGGGCCTTGGTGGTGGAATAGCTAAGTCTAAAAAAGAATATTTTAAAATTGTCAAAAACGGACTTCATGAGTCTCCTGTAAGCCAGGTGCTAATTGAGGAGTGTCTTGAAGGTTGGAAAGAATTTGAGATGGAGGTCGTAAGAGACAGAAAAGATAACTGTATTATTGTCTGTTCTATAGAAAACATTGATCCTATGGGAATCCACACAGGAGATTCGGTTACTGTTGCTCCTGCTCTAACTCTTACTGATAAAGAGTACCAGGTCATGAGAAATGCTTCGATTGCCTGTCTTAGAAAAATTGGTGTTGAGACTGGAGGATCTAATGTTCAATTTGCAATCAATCCTAAAAACGGAAGAATGGTTATCATTGAAATGAATCCAAGAGTTTCAAGATCTTCTGCACTTGCATCTAAAGCAACGGGTTTTCCAATTGCAAAAGTGGCAGCTAAACTTGCTGTGGGTTACACTTTAGACGAACTAAAAAATGAGATCACAAAAGTTACGCCTGCATCCTTTGAGCCTTCAATTGATTATGTGGTAACAAAAATTCCAAGATTTACATTTGAGAAGTTTCCTACTTCAGAGGCAATTTTAGGTACATCAATGAAATCTGTGGGTGAGGCAATGGCAATTGGCAGAAATTTTAAAGAGTCTCTGCAAAAGGCTTTGGTTTCATTAGAAATAGGTTTTTCAGGTTTAGATAGAATTTTTAATTTAGATAAAAAACAAATAGAAAAAAAACTTAAAGAAAATATTCCAAATAAAATTCTTCTTGTGGCTGAAGCTTTTAGAAAGAAAATTGATATTAAAAATATACAGAAATTATCAAAAATTGATAATTGGTTTTTAGAGCAAATAAAGGAAATTGTTGAAATTGAGAATGAAATTAAGAAGAAAGGTCTGCCAAAAGATTATAATAATTTTAATAAAATTAAATCAATTGGCTTTTCAGATAAGAAACTATCAGAATTAACTAAAATTCCAGAGAAGATAATCAGAAACAAGAGAATGGGGTTAAAAGTGATGCCTGTGTTTAAAAAAGTAGACACCTGTGCATCTGAATTTAAATCATTTACGCCTTATATGTATTCAACATATCAAAGAAACTTTGCACTTAATTCTGAATGTGAAGCAGATCCTTCTGCTAAAAAGAAAGTTATAATCTTAGGAGGTGGACCTAATAGAATTGGCCAAGGTATAGAGTTTGATTATTGTTGCTGCCAGGCAAGTTATTCTTTGAAAGAAGCCGGATTTGAAACAATAATGATAAACTGCAACCCTGAAACGGTTTCTACAGATTATGATACTAGCGATAGACTTTATTTTGAACCATTAAAAGAAGAATATGTTTTTAATATTATTAAAAAAGAAAAAGAAAAAGGAAATCTAATCGGAATTATTGCTCAATTTGGCGGGCAAACTCCAATAAAACTTGCTAAATTTTTGCATGAAAATAAGTTTCCAATACTTGGAACTCAATATACTTCTATTGATTTAGCCGAAGATAGAGACAGATTTAGTAAATTAATAGATAGACTAAAATTAAAACAAGCAGAAAGTGGAATAGCAAAAAATTTCAAAGAAGCAATTAAAATTGCAGAAAGAATTGGTTTGCCTCTAATGGTAAGGCCATCATATGTCTTGGGCGGTAGAGCAATGGAGATTGTATATGAAAAAGACCAACTTAAAAACTTTGTCGAAGAAGCTTTTAAAGCAGCAGAAGAAAATCCAATACTAATTGATAAATTTATTGATCACGCTATGGAAATTGATGTTGATGCAGTTTCTGACGGTAAAAAAGTAGAAGTGGCAGGTATTATGCAGCATATTGAAGAAGCTGGTATTCACTCAGGTGACTCCGCTTGTTGCTTACCTCCTGTTTCGATTAAAAAAGAATTAATAAAAGAAATAGAAAACCAAACCAAGAAACTAGCTTTAGCTTTAAAAGTTAAAGGTTTTATGAACATTCAGTTTGCAATTAAAAATGATGAAATTTATGTCATTGAAGTTAACCCGAGAGCAAGTAGAACGGTTCCTTTCGTCTCCAAAGCAAAAGGAATACCTTATGCTAAAATAGCTTCAAGAGTAATGGCTGGAGAAAAATTATCTAAATTTAATTTAGTTAGTAAAACCAAAAAAATGTTTGCAGTAAAAGAAGCTGTTTTTCCTTTCAATAAATTTCCAAATAGTGATTTACTGCTTGGCCCTGAGATGAAATCAACTGGTGAAGTAATGGGTTTTGACAAGGACTTTGGAATGGCTTTTGCCAAAAGTCAGATTGCTGCCTCAAATTCTTTGCCAACAAAAGGTTTAGCTTTCATTTCATTAAAAGACTCTCATAAACCTGAGGGTATTGATCTGGCGAAACAATTGTTAAAATTAGGTTTTAAACTTTGCGCCACAAAAGGAACTGCAGAATTCATTAGACAAAATAAAATTAAATGTAGAACTATAAATAAAGTTAGTAGCGGTTCACCTCACATTGTAGATGTTTTAAACTCTAAAAAAATCGCTTTAGTAATTAATACAGGTGGTGGAAGTAGAAAACATAGAATTAGCGATGCTAGAGAAATTAGAAGAGCTACTTTAAATAATAAAGTCCCCTATTGTACTAATATGTCAACAGCACAAGCTTGTCTGGAAGCAATTAATTCCTTAAAAAACAAAAAACTTGAAGTAACTTCTCTTCAAGATATTTAATTAGTAGAACACGTCATATCTTGTCCACAACAAAGAGGTGATTTTATTTTACCATGTTTATTTGGACATTCTGAAATTTGAACAGAATTTCCATTATCAAGTTTCAAATTTCCATTAACTAATGGAGCATTACATTTTCCACACGTTGCATTCACTGACATTCCACATTTACTGCACGAATAAGTAGCCATATTTCTCCTTTGTTAAATTAAATTATATCAATTTCTGACTTGCCAGTCAGTTGGAAAAGACACGTAATTTACTTGCAAGCATCGTCTTTCTTTGACTATTTTTTTCTTTTCCATCCCATGCCAAGTATCTGGTCCGCTAGTAAAAAAATATCCATAATTATCTCGATAAGGTACAGTTTTTACTTTTTTAAGTTCTTTGTCATAAAAATCAGTTCCTAAATCCTCTGACTCATTGAATGGATTAACAAAAATCAATGATGATAATAATTTTTCTTTAATATCACAGTGCGGTTTAAGCCAAAAACCTTCTCTGTCACAAATTACTTCGACTCTAACATAGGCATTTGAAAGATCTTTGTTGATTAATTTACTTATCAATTGATGAACTTCTGGAGATCTTAATTCGTCAATAAACTTTGTTAAATGTGGAAATTTTTTTGAATTTTCTTTATCTATAAAACATCTATATTTTTTTGCTTTACCGCCATCTTTTATACCCTCACGATAAACACCCTCTCCTCCATCTATTGCTCTTGTGCCATCATAATTTAGTTTGTCTTTTCTTGGATCGGGAATGTCTGCTTCACAAATTTCTTTTATGGCTTCCCTATTGAGTGGTTGATTAATTTCCCAATGCTTAAATGGGAAATCATTTGATTTTATTTTTGACGTTAGAGCTTTAATTAATTCCATTTAAATTCATTTTTTTTTTTATAATAGCTGCAACTCGACTTGCTTCGTCTAATTTATTATAACCCCATGTTTCTATATTATTTTCTAAATCTCTTATAATTTTCATTTGTTTAAATTGATTATAGAATTTATTAAATCTTTTACTACTCTTTTTAGCTTTCATATTTGCAATGTAAATGGGTTTACCTGTCACGGCAGATTCTGAAATCATTGAGGTAGAGTCGCTTGTTACTACGATATAGTCAGCTAAACTAAGTGCGCTTAAATAAGCTTTTTTATCCACTGATTTTACCACTACGTGATCATCACCAAAAACTCCAAAAGACATATCAATAATATTCTTTGGGGTTCGATAAGATGGAACAACTATTAATTTGTATTTATCTGGAGAGAAAATAATTTTTATTTTATTAAATAAAAAACCAATTTCTTTCTCATTAAAATCATAATAATTATTAGGTCCACCAATAATTAAGGAAACAATCTTTTTATTATTTTTATTAAACTTTAAGTATGCATTATTACTTTTAATTTCTTTTGCAGTTAAATAATGAATTGCTCCTAGAGTTTGCAAAACATTTTCTCCATCTAAATCATCGTGTTCAGGACAAACAATACAATCAAAATTATCTATGGAAACCTTTGGATCTTGTATGTGAATGTTAAATATGTCTTTACCAAATTTTTTCTTAAGAGCAATAGAAGGAATTACACTTTTTCTTCCGCAAGAAATGATTACTTTTGCATCACATGAAAATTTCTCAACTAAAATATTTTCAGTAATAGGAGTAAATTTTGGTGGAATTAAATTCCAAAATTTTTTTAATGTGATTGTTTGATGCTTAAATTCAAGATTAAGTGCTTTTGCTAAGCCTTCAACTTGACTTAACATACCGTGCATACCCTGTGTTAAAAGTAGTGCTTTTATTTTTGACATTTACTATTATATATAACTGATATTATGAATAACAAATCACCTAAACATTCTAAAGTGTTGATTTTGGGATCTGGCCCAGCAGGATATACAGCAGCAATTTATGCTGCAAGGGCAATGCTAAAACCAATGCTAGTGCATGGAACTCAACCTGGAGGACAATTAACTACAACAACAGATGTAGAAAATTACCCAGGGTATTCAAAGGTTATCCAAGGTCCCTGGTTAATGGAGGAAATGAAATCTCAAGCAGAGGCAGTTGGTACAGAAATGATACAAGATCATATTAATAAAATTGATTTATCAAAAAAACCTATTGTTGCTTATGGAGATAGCGGACAAAACTATACTGCTGATGCTTTAATAATTGCAACAGGAGCTCAAGCAAGATGGTTAAATTTAAAAACTGAACAAGATTTTAGAGGATTTGGTGTTTCAGCTTGTGCGACCTGTGATGGTTTCTTTTTTAAGGAAAAAGAAGTTGCGGTTGTTGGGGGTGGTAATGCTGCAGTTGAAGAGGCAATATTTCTAACTAAATTTGCATCAAAAGTTCACCTCATTCATAGAAGAAATGAATTAAGAGCTGAAAAATTATTACAAGAAAAATTAAAAGCTAATAAAAAAATTGAAATTATTTGGGATAGCGCAGTAGAAGAAGTGCTTGGAACTAACGAACCTAAAGGAGTTAATGCAATTAAAATTAAAAACTTAAAAACAAATAATATTAGTGAGTTAAAAGTTGATGGTCTATTCATTGCAATCGGACACGATCCAGCTACATCACTATTTAAAAATCAATTAGAAATGGATAAAGAGGGATATTTAATTACTAAACCAGACTCTACAGAAACAAATATTCCAGGTGTATTTGCTGCAGGTGATGTAAAAGATAAGAAATTCCGTCAAGCTGTAACTGCTGCCGGTATGGGATGCATGGCGGCTCTAGAAACTGAAAAGTATTTAGAAAACGTTAAATAGTTTTTTCACAAAAAGATTTAATCCTAGATAAAGCTTTTTTTAAATTTTCCATTGAAGTAGCGTAAGAAATTCTAAAATAACCATCTAGACCAAATGCAGAACCCTGCACCACTGCAACTCCTGTGTTTTCTAAAAGCTTTTCAACAAAATTAGTATCTGTTTTTAGCTTGGTTTTTTTTCCTAATAATTTTTTACAATTTGGAAAAACATAAAAAGCACCATTAGGGTTCAAGCAACTTAAGCCCTTAATATTATTTAATTCTTTTACAACAAAATCTCTTCTCTCTTTGAACGAATTAGCTCTAGTTTTAATAAAATCTTGAGTACCATTTAAAGCTTCAACTGCAGCCGCTTGACTAATTGAAGAAGGATTAGTTGTTGATTGAGATTGAATCTTAGCAATTGCCTTAATAATTTCTTTTGGTCCAGCTGCATAACCTATTCTCCATCCTGTCATTGAATATGATTTACTAACTCCATTCATAGTCAATGTTCTGTTTTTTAATTCGTTAATTTGCGCAATTGTATAAAATTTAAAATTATCAAAAGTTATATGTTCGTAAATATCATCGCTTAAAATATAAACTTGCTTATTTTTCTTTAACACTTCAGCCAAAGCTTCTATTTCTTTTTTTGAATAACAAGCACCAGTTGGATTAGATGGTGAATTTAATATCAACCATTTAGTTTTTTTTGAAATAGCTTTTTTGAGTAGCTGTGGAGTTAATTTAAATTCATCTTCTTCATAGCATTTGACAATTTTTGGTTTACCACCTGCTAACAAAACCATATCAGGATAAGAAACCCAATAAGGAGCTGGAATGATTACCTCATCTCCTTTGTTTATAGTCGCCATAAAGGCATTATACAAAACTTGCTTTCCACCTGTACCAACAGTTATTTCATCAAGTTCAAATTTTAAATTATTTTCTCTTAAAAATTTTGCTTGAATGGCTTTTTTTAAAATTGGAGTTCCATCTACTGCAGTATATTTTGTATCCCCCCTATTGATTGCAGCAATTGCTGCTTGTTTAATGTTGTCTGGAGTATCAAAATCTGGCTCACCTGCTCCTAAGGCTATAATATCTTTACCAGCATCTCGCATTTCTTTAGCTTTTTGCGTAACAGCTATTGTGGGTGACGGTTTTATACGTTTTAAACTGTTGGAAACTATGCTCATTGAATTTTATAATGTTTTTTTTAAATAAATTAATAGCACGAAATGCAAAATACTTATCAAGAAAAAATAGATAATTTAGAAATTGCTCACAGCCAAGCTAAAAAGCTTGAGGGAGGAATTAAATTTAAAATTAAAAGTAACTTTAAGCCTGAAGGTGATCAACCTCAGGCAATTAAGAAAATAGTTGAAAATCTTAGCAAACAAAAACATGAGCAAGTTTTACTTGGTGTAACTGGATCAGGAAAAACTTTTACAATGGCAAAAATAATTGAAGCAACAAATAGACCTGCTTTAATCCTAGCGCCTAACAAAACACTTGCTGCTCAATTATATGGTGAGTTTAAAAATTTCTTTCCAGATAACGCTGTTGAGTATTTTGTCTCTTACTATGATTATTATACACCTGAAGCTTATGTGCCAAGATCAGATACTTATATAGAAAAAGAAGCTTCAATAAATGAACAGATTGATCGAATGCGTCACTCAGCAACTAGATCTCTCCTGGAAAGAGATGATGTCATTATAGTAGCCAGTGTCTCTTGTATTTATGGATTAGGGTCAGTTGAGGCCTACAGTAAAATGACTCTTACTTTAAAAAAAAATAATGACTACAGTCGAGAAGACCTTATTAGGATGTTTGTTACTCTACAGTACAAAAGAAATGATCAAAGTTTTTTTAGAGGTACTTTTAGAGTCAGGGGCGAAAACTTAGAAATATTCCCTTCACATTTAGAAGATAGAGCCTGGAGATTAAGTTTTGATTTAAACAAGTTAAAAAAAATAGAAGAATTTGATCCTTTAACTGGTGATACTTTTAAAGAATTTTCTTTGATTAAATTATATGCAAATAGTCACTACATCACTCCAAAACCTACTATTGATCAAGCCATTAAAGAAATTAAAATTGAACTTGAACAAACATTAATTGAATTTAAAAAAAATAATAAATTACTTGAAGCACAAAGGTTAAGAGAAAGAACAAAATTTGATTTAGAAATGATTGAAGCCACAGGAACATGTAATGGTATTGAAAATTACTCTAGATATTTATCTGGTAGAAAATCAGGTGAGCCTCCTCCAACACTTTTTGAGTATTTTCCAGACAACTCGATTATTTTTGTAGATGAAAGTCATGTTACAGTTCCTCAATTAAATGGGATGTACAAAGGTGACCATACGAGAAAAAAAACATTATCAGAATATGGATTTAGATTACCTTCTTGTATGGATAATCGACCTCTAAAATTTGAAGAATGGGATTCTATGCGAACACAAACCATATTTGTCTCTGCTACTCCTGGACCTTGGGAATTAAAACAAACTCAAAACGAAACTATTGATCAAATCATTAGGCCAACTGGTTTAATTGACCCGCCAGTTGAGATTAGACCAGCAAAGACTCAAGTGGATGACCTTATGCATGAAGCAGCAAAAGTAATTGGCAATGGGTACAGAGTTCTTGCAACAACATTAACTAAAAAAATGGCTGAGGACCTAACCGAATATCTGCATGAAAATGGACTGAAAGTTAGATATATGCACTCTGATATTGATACGCTAGAAAGAATTGAAATCATCAGAGATCTAAGGATGGGTGTTTTCGATATTTTGGTGGGAATTAATTTATTAAGAGAGGGATTAGATATTCCTGAATGTGGACTTGTAGCTATTTTAGATGCAGACAAAGAAGGTTTCTTAAGATCTGAAACTTCATTAGTTCAAACAATTGGAAGGGCAGCAAGAAATATTGATGGAAAAGTTATTCTATATGCAGACAAGGTCACAAAAAGTATAGAAAAAGCAATTAAAGAAACAGATCGAAGAAGAAGTAAACAACTAGAATACAATAAGAAAAATAACATTACTGCCACTTCAATTAAAAAAGACATTAGTGATATTTTATCCTCTATTTATGAAAAAGATTATCTTCAGCTAAACACAGGATCAAACATCGGTGGAAATTTAAAAAAACATCTTAAATCTTTAGATAAACAGATGAAAGAAGCAGCTGCCAATCTTGAATTCGAAGAAGCAGCTAAAATAAGAGATGAAATTAGAAAATTAGAAGCTAGTGAATTAGAAATAAATTTGAATCCTAAAATTAGTCAGTATAACCTAAAAAATAAAATCTATCCAAAAGGACGATCGACTATGGGTATGCCAGGAGTAAAGGTGAACAAAGCAGCAAAAAAATGGAAGCAAAAAAAATAATTATTACTGGAGCAGCAACAAGAATTGGGGCAGCAATCGCTAGGGCTTTAGCTAATTTTGATACAAAAATCTTACTTCATTATAATAAATCTTCGATACAGGTAAAAAAATTAAAAAAAGATTTAGAACAATTAGGCTCGGAAATTTTTTTATTAAAATCAAATTTAAATAACTCTAAGGAAACACAAAAAATAATTCCTTATGCATTTTCTAAAATGAAAGGAATTGATTGTTTAATAAATAATGCCTCTTTGTTTGAAAATGATTCTATTGAAAATTTTAATGAAAAAAATTTTGATAAACACATAAACATTAATCTAAAGTCTCCATCAATACTCTCAAGAGATTTTTACAAATATATAAATAAAAAAAAAGGAAATATAATCAATATTATTGATCAAAGAATTTTTAAATTAACTCCCCATTTTTTATCTTATACATTAAGCAAGACTGGGTTAGGCACTTTAACTAAAGTTAGTGCAATGAAATTTGCTCCAAATGTTAGAGTAAATGGAATAGCACCAGGACCAACATTAAAAAATAAAAGACAAACCGAAAAACATTTTAAAAAACAATGGAAAGCAACTTTGTTAAGCAAACAAGTAGATCTAAAAAATATTACTAATACAGTTAAATTTTTAATTGATAATGACAACGTAACAGGTCAAATAATTCCAGTAGATAGTGGCCAAAGTCTTGCTTGGATAACACCCGATATAATTAATATTAAAGAATGAAGAAAAAAAATTTAAATATTATTAATTTTAAAAAAAAGGATGAATACTCTTATAGAAGAAAAGTAATCATTAAAGATCTTATATTTAACACTTTTATTGGATTACACGAATTTGAAAAAAATAGAAAACAAATCATAAAATTTAATATTGAAATTTATACTAACAATAAACTCCAACCTGATGAGCAAGATCTTAATAGTATAATAAATTATGAAGATGTTATTAATAAAATTGAAACAATTACAAATAAAAAGCATTATCTTTTACTTGAAACATTAGCAGAGGATATTTTTTCTAATTTATTTGAAAATAAAAATATTATTTCAATCAAACTTAAAATTGAAAAACCAGAAATAATCAAGAATACCTCATCTGTTGGTATTGAAGTCGTCAAAAAAAGAAAATGATAAATAATCTCGAACTTGGAAAAAAAATTATAAAAGATAAAATACCATTTATTCCAAAAAACCCAGGTGTTTATAAAATGCTTGGTGCAAAAAAAGAGATTCTTTACATAGGAAAAGCTAAAAATATTCCAAATAGACTTAAGAGTTATGTGTCTGACGCTAACCTGCCGATTAGAACGGAAAGAATGCTTTCTTTGACAAAATTTCTTGAAACCACAACAACATCTAATGAAAGTGAGGCATTACTTTTAGAGGCCAATTTAATAAAAAAACATAAACCTCGATTTAATATATTGCTTAGAGATGACAAATCTTTCCCATATATTTTTATAAGTCATAAAGATAAATGGCCACAACTAACAAAATTAAGAGGTAAAAAAGCTAGAGATGGTTATTATTTTGGACCTTTCGCTTCAACAGGATCTGCCAATTGGACTATTAAAATTTTACAAAAAATTTTCTTATTAAGAGTATGCGATGATAATGTTTTTAAAAATAGAGATAGGCCATGTATATTATATCAAATTAAAAGATGTTCAGCTCCATGTGTAGGTCACATTGCAGAAAAAGATTATAAAACTTCTGTAGAAGACGCTGTTGATTTTATCTCAGGTAAATCAAGAAAAATTCAAAAAAATTTATCTGATGAAATGGAAAAAGCAAGTAAAGAACTTGATTTTGAAAAGGCAGCAATCGCAAGAGATAGAATTAAAGCTTTGTCTCAAATACAATCTTCACAAAAAATTAATCAAACTAATTTAAATGAAGCTGATGTCGTGAGTATTTTCAAAGACTCCGGGAAAACGTGTATTCAAGTATTCTTTTTTAGATCAAAACAAAATTGGGGAAACCAAGCTTATTTTCCAAAGCATGACCCTGATGATAAATTAGAACATATCTTATCATCTTTTCTGACTCAATTTTACGAGAACAAGAGCATTCCATCTTTAATTATTACAAATCATTTTATTTCAGAAAGAGATCTTCTTGAAAAAACATTTAAAGCAAAAGAAGATAAAGAAATTGTTTTAAGAGAAGCAAAAAATAAAGAAGAGAAACATTTAACTTCTTTAGCTGAAAAAAATGCTAAACAGGCTCTAACTCAAAGAATATATGAAACTCAAAGTAATTCAAATCTGATCGATGATTTAATTAAAAAGTTCAATCTTAATAATAATATAAATTATTTAGAAGTTTACGATAATAGTCATATTCAAGGAACAGATTGTGTTGGTGCATTAATATGTTTTAGCAATGAAGGATTTATCAAGAAAAGATACAGGAAATTTAATATAAAAAATGATGCAGTCAAAGGTGATGACTATGGAATGCTTAAAGAAGTTCTCTTTAGAAGATTTTCTAAAGCTATCAAAGAACAATCAGGATCATTGTCTTTACCAGATTTGATTATGATTGATGGCGGCAAGGGCCAATATTCTGTTAGTAGAGAAGTATTAAACGAATTAGGCTTACATGATCTACCAATCATAGCAATTGCAAAAGGTAAAAATCGTAACGCTGGAGAAGAAAAGCTATATTATCAAAATAAAGAATTTACTTTTGAAAAAAATGATCCTTTATTGTTCTTTATTCAAAGACTTAGAGACGAGGCACATAGATTTGCAATAAGTTCTCATAGGGCTAAAAGAAAAAAGACTTTTAATAAATCTTTATTAGATCAAATTTCTGGAATTGGAAAACAAAGAAAAAGAGCCCTACTTAACCACTTTGGTTCAGCTAGGTCCGTTGAGTCAGCAAGTCTTGAGGATTTAAAATCAGTTGAAGGCATTGAGGACAATATTGCAAAAAAAATATATAATTATTTTCACGAATAAAACTTATGAATTTAAAAATACCAAATTTGCTAACTATTGGACGAATAATAATTGTACCGATTTTTGTTATTACGTTTTTTTTACCTGGTATGTATGGAGATTTGATACCTTTTTTTCTTTTTGTTGCAGCAAGCTTTACTGACTTTTTAGATGGGTTATTAGCAAGGATTCTTAAAGAAGAGTCAAAATTAGGTGAATTATTAGATCCTATAGCTGATAAAATTTTAGTTTGCTCTGCATTGGTTTTGCTAGTTATGCATGGTGCAATAAAAAATTATGAGGTTATTGCAGCTATTATTATTTTAACCAGAGAAATTTTGATTTCAAGTTTACGAGAATTTCTTGCAAAGCTAAGTATTTCAATGCCGGTAACTAATCTTGCAAAATTTAAAACCTTTTTACAAATGTTTTCTATTTCAATTCTATTAACTGGAGAAGTTGGAAATAAGATAATTAACTTTCAAGATTATAATGCTCAAACAATTGGAATTATACTTTTATGGGTCTCTGCTTTTTTAACGCTATATACAGGCTATGACTATTTAGCTAGAGGTTTAGACCATGCAATAAGTGAGGATAA
>VTPM01000061.1 GCA_008638125.1 Pelagibacteraceae bacterium | reverse complement strand
AAGGGGCGTTCTGTTGCCAGGTGCCCCAAACCCCGTTTGCTTAAATTAACTTAGTTAATTAAGCAGCAAGAGCAAATTTTTCATTTGCATTTATAATTAGCCCGTTACGTCGGAACTATCTCGAACGAAAGAACAACTTTTAGACACCCGTCGAATCTGATTCACCCCCATAAGTTGTAAATGGTGGAGGTGGTGGGTACTGCCCCCACGTCCGCAATGGTTATTACGAAATTCGTTTATCGTCATAGTTGGAAAACCAACATTATTAATATAAAACTTGTTACGAGAGATTCAATAAGTTTATTCAAAATGAAATTAACTAAAGAGCAACAACAAGAAATTGCAGACCAGCAGGCACAAAAAAACGTTACCAAAAGAGTAACTTCTCCTGAATTAGAAAAAATTCTTTACGACGCTATTCCAGTGTTAGACCACGGATTTGTTAGAGTAGTTGATTATATGGGCGATGATAGTTCAATTGTTCAGTCAGCTAGAGTGTCTTATGGCAAAGGAACTAAGAAAGTTTCTACAGACGAGGGTTTAATTAAATATTTAATGAGACATTGGCATTCAACGCCATTTGAAATGTGTGAAATTAAATATCATGTGAAGCTTCCAATATTTATAGCTCGTCAATGGATTAGACATAGAACAGCAAATGTTAATGAATACTCAGCCAGGTATTCAATCTTAGATAAAGAATTTTATATTCCAGAAAAAAGTCAGTTATCAGCCCAGTCATCTAGTAATAGACAAGGTAGAGGTGATTTGATTACCGGTGATCAGGCAGACGAGGTTCTTAAAATTTTAAAAGATGATGCGGTTAGAACTTATGACAATTATGAGAGAATGCTTAATGAAAGATTTGATGGAACAGTTATTGATGAAGGTAAAGTTGGGTTAGCAAGAGAGCTCGCAAGAATGAATTTGACTTTAAATTCTTATACGCAGTGGTATTGGAAAACAGATTTACTAAATTTATTAAATTTTTTATTTTTAAGAGCTGATAGCCATGCCCAGTATGAAATAAGAGTTTATGCTGAAGCAATGTTAGAAACTGTAAAAAAATGGGTTCCAATTACTCATTCTGCTTTTCTAGATTACAGGGTTGGTGCAGCACATGTTTCTGCCAAGGGATTAAAAATAATAAAATCAATGCTTAATGGAAAAGACATTAATTACGAAAATTCTGGACTAAGTAAAAGAGAATGGAATGAATTAATGGAAACCTTAGAGTTAAAAAATAAAATTATATAAATTTTTTTACAATTTTCTCTGCAATTTCTTTAAATATTTTTGAAATTTCGTGCTCTGGATTTGACTCAGTTAAAGGAATTCCCTTATCAGAAGCAATTCTTAAATCTTGATGAAGAGGAATTTTACCTAAAAATTCTTTAGAAAATTCCTTAGCTGTCTGTTCAACTCCACCTTCTCCAAAGATGTTATAATTTTTTCCATCATCACCTTTGAAAAAGCTCATATTATCAACCAAACCAATAATATTAATTCCTGTTTTATCAAACATTTGAATCCCTCTTTTTACATCTAATAAAGCCATGTCTTGAGGTGTAGAAATTATTATAGCTCCATCAATTTTTATATCTTGAGCAAACGTTAATTGTGTATCTCCAGTTCCTGGTGGCATATCTACTATTATAAAATCCAAATCTTTCCATAAAACTTTTTCAACCAATGTTTTAATTGCACTAATCACCATTGGCCCTCTCCAAATCATTGGGGTAGTTTCCTCTATTAAAAAACCCATTGACATACACTGAATACCTTCGCTATCGAGAGGAATTAAAAATTTTCCATCCTCGCTTTTAGGTTTTTCATTCTTACCAATTAATTTTGAAAGTGATGGGCCATATATATCTGCGTCAAGTATGCCAATTTTTTTTCCAAGATTTTTAAGCGCAAAGGCTAAATTCACTGCAAAAGTAGATTTACCAACGCCACCTTTAGCACTAGAGACCATAATTGTGTATTTAGTTCCTTTTATTGGATTTTTAAGAAATTTTTTTGTGCTTTTATTTTCACTCATTAATTATTTTAATTTTATCTTTTTTTTCTTAAATAATTTACGTAGTTAACTTGTTTTTGCTCATAAAGTCACTATATAGAGTGTAATGAGTTTCAAAGATAAGATATTCAAAAATCAATCTCCGTGGGGCAGTGGTCCATCTGGAGGAAACGGTAATGGTTCAGGCAGAGCTGGAGAACCGCCTAATTTAGACGAGATTATTAAAAATATTCAAAAAACGATTAATAAATTTTTACCAGGTGGAAAATCTGGTGGTGGCAAACCTATTTTATTAGGTTTAGTTATTTTAGTTTTATTATGGTTAGCAAGTGGTCTTTACCGTGTATTACCAGATGAACAAGGAGTGGTTTTAAGATTTGGAAAATTTATTAAAACAACTCAACCAGGATTAAATTATCATTTACCTCTTCCAATCGAGAGAGCACTTACACCTAAAGTTACAAAAGTTAATCGAATAGACGTTGGATTTAGATCTACAAGTGATACAGGCAGAGTTTCAAGCGTTGGAAATGTACCTGAAGAAAGTCTAATGTTAACTGGAGATGAAAACATTGTGGACATTAACTATTCAGTATTCTGGGTAATTAAAGATGCAGAAAAATTCTTATTTAATATTCAAAGTCCTGTAGAAACCGTAAAAGCTGCATCTGAGACTGCTATGAGAGAAGTGATAGCTAGAAGTGAAATTCAATCTATTTTAACTGAAGGAAGATTGAAAATTGAAACAGACGTTCAACAAATTACACAAAGAATTTTAGATGAATATGGATCAGGAATACAGGTCACTCAAGTTCAAACTCAGAAAGCAGATCCACCAAGTCAAGTTATTGATTCATTCAGAGATGTGCAAGCAGCAAGAGCTGACAGAGAACGATCTAAGAATGAAGCCGAAGCTTATGCTAATGATGTTATTCCAAGAGCACGAGGAGAAGCAGAAAAAATTTTACAAGAAGCTGATGCTTACAAACAACAAGTAGTTGCTGCAGCAGAGGGTGAAGCGAGCAGGTTCTTAGCAATTTACAATGAGTACAGAAATGCGAAACAAGTAACACAAGAGCGAATGTATTTTGAGACAATGGAAAAAGTTTTAGCTGATATTGATAAAGTTTTAATTGATAAAAATTCTGGCCAAGGTGTAGTTCCTTATTTAGCATTGCCAGAGCTTACTAAAAAAGGAGAAAACAAATAATGAAACCTCCTAAGTTCTTAATACCAGTTATCATTGTCTTAGGCGTTGTTCTTTTTCAATCTGCTTTTATTGTTCAAGAAATTAACCAAGCAATCGTTTTACAATTTGGTAACCCTAAAAGAATTATTACAGATGCAGGACTTAAATTTAAATTACCATTCATTCAAAACGTTGTTTATTTAGATAAACGAGTTTTAAATTTAGATAACCCGCCAGAAGAAGTTATCGCCGCTGATCAAAAAAGATTAATCGTGGATGCATTTGCAAGATTTCAAATTATTGATCCATTAAAGTTCTACATTACCGTTGGTAATGAAATGGTCGCAAGATCTAGATTATCAACAATCATAAATTCTAGAATAAGAGGTGTGTTAGGTACGCAAGAACTAGCAACGCTTCTTTCAAAAGATAGAGCGAAACAAATGTCAATTATTCAAAACGATGTAAATGAAGAAGCGAAAAGCTTTGGAATTAAGATAGTTGATGTAAGAATTAAAAGAGCAGATTTACCACAAGCAAACAGTGATGCGATTTTTAAACGAATGCAAACTGAAAGACAAAGAGAAGCAAAAGAATTTAGAGCAGAAGGAGCCGAGATTGCAGCAAAAATTACTTCTACTGCTGACAAAGACGTAACGGTTCTATTAGCTAATGCTAATAAGCAATCCCAGATATTAAAAGGAGAAGGCGATGGTCAAAGAAACAAAATCTTTGCAAATGCCTTCGGTAAAGACCCAGAATTCTTTAGTTTTTACCGAGCTATGCAAGCTTATGAAACAGCTTTAATTGGTGGTGAGACATCCTTAGTACTTTCGCCTGATAGCGAATTCTTTAAATTCTTTGGTAAAACAGGGAATATAAAAACTCCATAATTTAATTTTCAAATGAAAGACTTGGCTGCGGCATTAGGTTTGCTCTTCTTTATTGAGGGTCTGCTTTTTGCCATTTTTCCAACACGAATAAAAAATATGTTGAAAGCCATAGACAAGATTCCTGAAAATAAATTAAGAAGTATGGGACTATTCTTTTTGATTTTAGGGTTTTTAATAGTTTGGTACGTGAAGCAATAAATGAGAATGATAAAAAAAATATTTATTACAATTTTTTTATTTCAACTAAGTTTTCTTAACACTTTAAGCGCAAGACCAGCGCCAGATTCATTTGCAGATTTAGCAGAAAAATTAATGCCATCGGTTGTTAATATTTCAACAACGCAAACAATCAAGACAACTAATAATCCTTTTCCATTTCAATTTCCTCCAGGTTCACCGTTTGAGGAAATGTTTAAAGATTTTAATCAACCTACAGAGCGAAAAGCTTCTTCTTTAGGTTCTGGTTTCATTGTTGATAAAGAAGGAACAGTTATTACGAATAATCACGTGATCAATAATGCAGAAGACATCGTAGTAAGAGTTGGTGAAAAAGAATATAAAGCAAAAATCGTAGGCGCAGATCCTTATATGGACATTGCAGTTTTAAAAATTGAATCAAAAGATACTTTCACGCCAGTTAAATTTGGCGACTCTGATAAAGCAAG
>VTPM01000060.1 GCA_008638125.1 Pelagibacteraceae bacterium | reverse complement strand
TAAATCATATAATTGCTGTAATTCGATACTAAAATATTTATAATATTAATCCAAGGACAAAACTTATCGAATGTTTGTAGTTATCACTAGAAATTTTCCACCTGATGTTGGAGGTATTCAAAGTCTTATGGATGGACTATCCAGAGGATTGCTTAATCACGGAAAAGTAAAGGTTTTTGCTGATGAGTTTGATAACAGTAAGTCTTTTGATGAAAAATCTAAATTAGATATTCAAAGAGTAAGTGGAATTAAATTATTTAGAAAATTTAGAAAAGCTTACGTGGTTAATGATTTTTTAAAACAAAATAAAGTGAGTGCTATTTTCTTTGATCATTGGAAAAGTGTTGAGCACATTCAAAAAGAATTTTTAGATGTCATTCCAAATTTTTGCTTAATTCATTCAAAGGAAATAAATCATCCAATGGGTACATCCTTGAATACAAGAATGAATAAAGTATTCAAAAAAGTTAAATTTATCATTGCTAATTCTAAATATACAAAATCATTAGGGATAGATCTTGGCTTAGACCAAAACAAAATCCATGTAATTAATCCAGGCACAGATTATCCAATTGCTGTTTTACAGTCTGATAAAGCTAACGCTAAATCTATATTTGGCAATGCTTTTCCAAAAATCATAACTGTTGCTAGATTAGATAAAAGAAAGAGCCACCAAAATATATTAATGACCATTAAAAACCTAATCCCTACCTACCCTGACATTAAATATGTCTGTGTTGGTGATGGTGAGGAAAAATCTAATTTATTGAGCCTGGCCAAACAATTAGATATTGAAAAACAAGTAACTTTTTTACCAAGATTAGATCAAGGAATGAAGAATGCGTTGCTGAATGAAGCAGATTTATTTTTAATGCCCTCTGTTATGCATAAAAAATCTGTTGAGGGTTTTGGTATTTCTTTCATTGAAGCTGCTAGCTATGGTGTGGCTTCCATTGGAGGAAAAGTTGGTGGCCAAGCTGATGCCATAGACGATGGTCGGTCTGGCTTTTTGTGTGATGGCAATGATTTAAATTCAATTTATGAAACCATTCTTAAATTCTTTCAAAATGATCAATACAAAGTTCTAGGGCTTCAGGCTAAAGAATTTTCTAAAAAATTTAAATGGGAGAATATTGTAAAACAATATTTATCTTTAATTTAAAACCTTCTTAATTTCTTCCATTACTGTTTCTGTTTTAAGTAAACTTAATTCAGTAACTGAAATTGGTTTAAATTTACTTGTCTCGATGCTAACTTTTTCTGCAGAGGTGTGACTACCAAATAAAACCAAACCTGATTTATTCATATGAGCACAAATATGAGCGGGTCCAGTATCATTGGCTACTACAAAACTTGCATCTTTAATCAAGCTTATTAATTGGTTAATCCGAAGTGCCCTACCCTCATCTAAAATAACTTTAGCGTTTAACATCTTAGCCTCTGCTATCTCGCCAGGACCTGGTGCTATAACAACGTCGTACTTATTATTGTACCTAGATTTTAATTGTGAAATCAAAATAGAATAATATGGCCACTTCTTTGCTGTTAGCTTTGCTGAACAAAAAGGAAATAACAAAATATACTTCCCATCAAAATAATGCTTCGTAATGTGTCTAATATTAACAACAGCCCAATTAAGATTTGGTTTCATGATGTTAACTGTTTTAATTCCACTTTTTTTAAGCTGAATTTCC
Source organism: Pelagibacteraceae bacterium (assembly GCA_008638125.1). Classification (GTDB taxonomy): domain Bacteria; phylum Pseudomonadota; class Alphaproteobacteria; order Pelagibacterales; family Pelagibacteraceae; genus Pelagilacustribacter. The sequence continues at coordinate 3,162 of VTPM01000060.1, read as the reverse complement.
ATACGCTCAAGAACTGGGGCTTGATCAAAATCTGATTTTTTTTGCCCTGGTTCAAGTGTTGTATCTGTTGATGACCAAATAGGTTTTTTTAACAAGTATTTTCTATAAAATCTTGTTCTATTTGAATTTTGTAAATCAAATACATGGGTAAAGTTATAAGACTCTAGTTTTTTCTTTAAACCAAATAGATAAAATAAATTTAATCTCGATGATCTTTTATCAACTAAAACTTCATCAACATAAGGACAGGCATTCATTAATTCAAGGTAAGGTGATGATGTTAAAAGAATAATTTTAGATTTTGAGTTTGATTTTTTAATATCTTCAATAGCACCATTCGCTTGAATTAAATCTCCAAGTGAACCATGTTTAATAATTAAAATATTCGACATTTTTTAAGTTTATAAAATTAGATTTATAGTATACTTGAAAACTTAAGATGGTAAATAAATTAGACAAAATATTGGCAGAAATCTCCGCTGGAGAACTTATTGATAAGATTACGATACTTGAGATCAAAAAAATTAAAATAAGTGATGAAAATAAACTAAAAGATGTTGAAAAAGAACTTACATCACTTAACGAAACTTTTAAAAAATTTATTCCAGATCCATCTCAGATCAAGCCTTTAATCGATAAATTAAAGTCTATTAATTTAAAATTATGGGATATAGAAAATGGTAAAAGAGAAGCTGAGAAAACTAAAGATTTTGGAGAAAAGTTTATTGATCTAGCAAGATCTGTTTATAAAAGTAATGATGAAAGAGCCAAAATTAAATTAGAGATAAATAATTTATTAGGCTCAAATATAAAAGAAGTTAAATCTCACTACTAATTTTTAGTTAAACTTGGAATTTTACCTCTTAAAACAAAAGGTAGCTTAGGATCAATCTTTTGCACGATAACACCCTCTCCTTTTTTTAACTCTTTAAGTATTTCACCATCAGGTGAAATTATCATTGAATGTCCAAAAACTTTTATACCGTTATAATGCGTTCCATATTGTGCTGGAGCAAAGATATAACAAAAATTTTCAATCGCTCTTGCTCGAAGTAATGAGTGCCAATGTCTTCTACCAGTGTTAAGCAAAAAATTTGCAGGCACGGTTAAAAAACTTGCTCCTTTTTTTGCCATTGAACGGTAATGATTTGGAAATCTTAAATCGTAACAAATAGAAAAACCTAATTTACCCCAAGGCAAATTAGTAACTTTAATTTGTTTTCCTGGAGTGAAAGTTCTAGATTCAAAATATTGTTCTTTTTTATTTAATTTAACATCAAACATATGAATTTTATCATAATAGGTTTGAATGTTACCTTTTGGATTTATTAAGACTGAACGATTAAAAAGTTTTCCATTATTTTTAGAAGTAATAGAACCTATCAAGATCCAACGCTTAAATTTTTTAGCAATTTTTCTAATCTCAATTACAAAAGAGTCTTTTTGCATCGTAGTTAACTTTTTTAAAAGGCTTTTTTTATCAAAAGAAAAAACTGAACTTACTTCAGGTGTAATGATTAAATCAGCTTTTAATCTTATAGCTTTTAAAATGAGCTTTTTAACTTTGCTTAGATTTTTTTCTAAATTGTTATCGGTAAGAACTTGTACGCAAGCTACTCTCATTCAATAAATATATCGTATCTGTAATTAATTGCTATTTAAGAATTGAAGAAGCAAAGTTCCAATTGCAGTCAAAGCTTGGAATATGTGCTCCAGAAACAGTCACGTTTCCAAAACTTTTTTCTAAAATTTTACACCAATTTTCAACTTGCTTAGGCTTTTTATCTTTACTACCAACTTGGGCAGTTATCACGCCACCTGGTTTTAAAATTCTTTGCAAACCCTTCATATTTTTTCTAGCAAGATCTATGCAATATTGATCATCGTTAAGATCAACAAATATTTTGTCATACTTAGAGTCTTCCACTGCCTTAATGCTTTCAAATGCATCGCCCCAAAATGTATTTACAGAATTACTTTTTTTAACTTTTGAACAAATTTTTGGTAAATGCCTATAGCAAGACTCAACTATCTCAGGATCTAATTCATACCAATCTATATATGAAGTGTTATTCTCTAAACATTCTCTAGCAACCCCACCATCTCCTCCGCCGATGATAGCTACATTTGAATTCTTTTTGCTTAGATCATAGCTAGACTTAAAGAAAGTTGAGCTATAAATTTTTTCATCTTTCTCCGCTACTTGAATCTCATGATCAATGAATAATGCATTGCCAAATTCCTCTAAGTTCATAACTTCTACAAATTGACCAACCTTAGAAGTAAATGTCTCTAATACATTATTAACTACGTAAAATTTCTTTTGTCCTGGTGTGCTATAGACATCATCGTAAAGGCTAACACTGCTTCGATCAAAACTATTTACGACAACTCTTTCGTGTTCAATTTCTTTTTTTAATATTTTAAGAGCAACTTTTGGATGTACTTTTCCACAAGTGAAGAAATCAAAACTAATCACTCCTCTTTCTGGAAACGTATGAAAACTAAAATGACTTTCTGAAAGTAAAGCAACTAAAGTAAAGCCTTGAGGTTGGAATTCATGGCTGCTTACATTTAAAATTTCTACTTTTGCAGCTTTTGCAATTTTATAGATAATTTTTTCATAGAAAGACGGTGCATATTCTTTTTTTACACCTAGAAAATCTAATGTGATGTGTTCTCCGACTTTGATCATAAAAAATTACCCTCTTTTATAATTTTTCATTTTACCTAAAACTATTTTCATTTCTTTTTTTGAAAGTATTTTAGGAATTCCAATTCTTAGGGCATTAATATATTGATGGCAAATATTTTCTACCTCTTGAGCAAGCTCAAAAGCTTTTTCTAAATTTTCTGCAAATGCAATCTGTCCGTGATTTCCAATTAAACATGCTGATCTATTTTTTAATGCAGATAAAATATTTTTTGATAACTGTCTTGTGCCAAAAGTTGCATATTTTGTACATTTTATGTCCTCACCACCTGCAACAGCGACCATATAATGAAAAGCTGGAATAGATTTTTGATGAGTTGATACAGCTGTAGCACACGTAGAATGTGCATGAACGATAGCTTTAGCTTCTTTTTTATTCACATAAATATCCTGATGAAATCTCCATTCTGATGATGGTTTTTTGTTTTTCTCGAATCGACCATCTAATG
>VTPM01000059.1 GCA_008638125.1 Pelagibacteraceae bacterium | reverse complement strand
GGTCCCATTTGAAAAGCTAAATCTATAAATGCATCTTCATGCGTTACTATAGTTCTGCAAGCATCTACGATTTCTTTTTTTAATTTATCATTCCAAATTTGAGGTTCTTCCTTAACAAATTCTTTAAATAATCTAATCATTGAATTGCAGTGCAAAGTTTCATCTCTAACTGACCACGTAACTATCTGTCCCATCCCCTTCATTTTGTTATGTCTTGGGAAATTTAACAAAATTGCAAAACTTGCAAACAATTGAAGACCTTCTGTAAAAGCAGAAAAAACTGCCATTGTCATTGCTATGTTATGTTTTGATTTAACATCAAAGCCCTGCATGTAATCGTATTTATCTTTCATCTCTTTATATTTCATAAATGCAGAATACTCAGTTTCAGGCATACCAATTGTATCTAGTAAATGAGAATAAGCAGCAATATGAACTGTTTCCATTGCAGCAAATGCTGTCATCATCATTAAAACTTCTGTTGGCTTAAAAACAGTTGTGTAATGTCTTAGATAACAATTATTTACTTCAACATCAGCTTGCGTAAAAAATCTAAATATATGAGTTAAGAGATTTTTTTCAGCAGCTGTAATATTTTTTTGCCAATCTTTAACATCATCACCTAATGGAACTTCTTCTGGTAACCAGTGTATTCTTTGTTGAGTTAACCAAGCGTCATAGCACCATGGGTATCTAAAAGGTTTGTATACTGGGTTTTCTACTAATAGACCCATTTTTTTTGGTTCAAGTATTGTTGGTTTAATTTTTTCTGCTACTGACATGATAAACATTCCTCATAATTGTTGTCTTTATTATTTGATTCATTCCCTTTCGAATAAACATTTTTAGTTACATCTGTTGATGAACCTGCTGTTACGTTTTCAGCTCTTTGGATTGATTTAGATCTGCAATAATAGAGACTTTTTAATCCCTTTTTCCAAGCTTGAAAGTGAATATCGTGTAAATCTTTCTTATGAATATCAGCTGGAATAAAAACATTTATTGATTGTGCTTGAGAAATATGAGGAGTTCTGTCCGCACCTAATTCAATAATCCATCGCTGATCAATTTCAAAAGCAGTTTTAAATGTATCTTTTTCCTCTGGTGTTAAAAAATCTAAATGAGATACTGAACCTTGATTAGTTGTAATACTGCTCCAAATTTCATCTGTATCTTTGTTGTATTTTTGAAGAACTTTTTTAAGATATTTGTTTCTCACATTAAAAGAACCAGACAATGTTTTGTGAGTAAAGCTGTTAGCAGCGATCGGCTCTATGCCTGGTGATGATCCACCACAAATTATTGATATTGAAGCTGTAGGAGCTATTGCCGTTTTATTAGAAAATCTCTCTTTAATACCATAGTCTTCAGCATCAGGACATGATCCTCTTTCTTCAGCAAGTGTTATAGAAGCGGCATCAACTTTTTCTTGAATGTTTTTAAATATTTTTTTGTTCCAAACTTTGCTCATTACTGAACCAAATGGAATATTTTTTTGTTGGAAGTAAGAATGTAATCCCATAACGCCTAAACCTACACTTCTTTCTCTCATTGCAGAATATTTTGCATCAGCAAATTCATCAGGAGCTCTATTAATAAAATCAGTCATAACGTTATCTAAAAATCTCATAACGTCTTCTACAAATTGAGTGTTGTCTTTCCATTCATCGTAAGTATCTAAATTTAAAGATGATAGACAACAAACTGCTGTTCTATCGTTCCCATGATTATCAATTCCTGTAGGTAAAGTTATTTCACTACATAAATTAGAAGTCTTAACTGTCAGACCTGCTAATTTGTGATGCTGAGGAATTTGTCTATTAACTGTGTCGATATAAATAATGTATGGTTCACCTGTTTCTACTCTTGCCGTTAATAATCTAATCCATAAATTTCTGGCTGAAATAGTTGATTGAACAGATCCATCATAAGGACTTCTAAGCGCCCACTGATCATCAGTTTCAACAGCTCTCATAAAAGCATCAGATACCAAAACACCGTGATGTAAATTTAAAGATCTTCTATTTACATCTCCTCCAGTCGGTCTACGCATTTCAATGAATTCTTCAATTTCAGGATGGTCAATTTGCAAATAACAAGCTGCAGAACCTCTTCTTAATGAACCTTGGCTTATTGCCAAAGTTAAAGAGTCCATAACTTTAATAAAAGGAATTATTCCAGATGTCTTACCAACTTTTCCGATTTTTTCTCCAATAGATCTTAAATTTCCCCAGTAACTTCCAATACCACCACCCCTTGCTGCAAGCCAAACATTTTCCTCCCAAAGATCAGTGATGCCTTTAAGGCTATCGCTTGCTTCATTTAAAAAACAAGAAATAGGTAAACCTCTTTCAGTTCCACCGTTTGATAAGACAGGTGTCGCTGGCATAAACCATAAATTACTGATGTAGTTATAAATTCTTTGAGCATGCAGGTTATCGTCAGCATAAGTGCTTGCTACTCTTGCAAATAAGTCTTGGTAAGACTCACTTTGACCTAAATACCTGTCATCAAGTGTCGCTTTTCCAAAATTTGTTAAATTTGCATCTCTAGATCTATCAATTTTGATAGTGATTCCCTTATCATTTTGAAACAGCTCAGTTTCACCAGAAAGAGAGAAAAGGTCAGGCTTTTTTGGTGTATTATCTTTAATTTTGTTGATATTTTTTGAGCTTAAAGAGCTGACAGCTTTTTCTATTGCTAAAGATACGTTTTTATTCATTTTTAGTGCTTTTTTTTGATTAAACAACTATATGTTGTGTTCAATATGGTTTGATACACTATATAAAACACCACATCAATAGAACATTATTAGAACATTTAAATTTTTTTTCAAGTGGAAAGTTTTGTTGATAAACAATAGTTAAGAGACTTTTATATGCTTATTAACCCTAATGGTTTTAGAGAATACGATGCTAGATGGCTTTACAAAAAAGACATTGATCTAGAAGGCATCGAGAATCTTGGTAAAGGATTAGGCACTCAAATAATTAATCACACTAAAAAAACGAATCCAAGAGTAATAGTTGGACACGATTATAGGTCTTATAGCGAAGAGATTAAATCTGCTTTAAAAAAAGGGTTAATTTCAACAGGCTGCTTTATTGAAGACGTAGATTTAGCACTTTCTCCCACAGTTTATTTCGCTCAATTTAATCTAAACGCAGATGCCATTGCTATGGTTACAGCTAGCCATAATGAAAATGGTTGGACAGGCGTAAAAATGGGAATTCGAAAAGGATTAACACATGCACCTGAAGAAATGAAAGAATTAAAAGATATAACACTAAATAAAAAATTTATTTCAGGCAAAGGAAATGAGAAAAAAATAAAAGATTTTAAAAATATTTATATAAAAGATTTAATTTCAAAGAATAAAATAAAAAAGAAAATTAAAGCAGTTGTTGCTTGTGGAAATGGAACCGCTGGTGTCTTTGCTCCAGAGATTTTAAGAGGAATTGGATGTGAAGTTATAGAATTAGACTGTAATTTAGATTTTACTTTCCCAAAATATAATCCAAATCCTGAAGATTTAAAAATGCTTCATGAAATTGCTAAAACAGTTAAAGAGAATGATGCTGATATAGGTTTTGGTTTTGATGGTGATGGAGATAGAGTTGGAGTAATTGATAATAAAGGTAATGAAATTTACTCAGACAAAATTGGATTATTAATTGCTAGAAATTTATCTGAACAACACAAAGGATCAAAATTTGTTGTAGATGTAAAATCAACAGGTTTATATAAGCAAGATGATATTCTAAAAAAAAATAATTGTGAAACTATTTATTGGAAGACAGGACATTCACATATTAAAAGAAAAGTAAATTTAGAAAAAGCTCTAGCTGGTTTTGAAAAGAGTGGTCACTTTTTCTTTAATCAACCTCTTGGTTATGGATATGATGATGGAATTAATTCAGCAATTCAAATATGTCACTTACTTGATAATCAAAATAAGAAATTAAATGAAATCTTAAATGAGCTTCCTAAAACTTACCAAACTCCAACTATGGCACCATTCTGTAAAGATGAAGAAAAATATGAATTAGTTGATGAATTAGTTAAGGCAATTGAAAATTTAAAAAAAAATAAAGTTAAAATTGATAATCAATTAATAACTGATGTTTTAACCGTTAATGGTATTAGGTTCTCACTTGAAGATGGGTCGTGGGGATTAATAAGAGCTTCATCTAACAAACCTTCTTTAGTTGTAGTTACAGAAAGTCCAACAACGGATGAAAGAAAGAAAAAGATATTCGAATTCATTGATGATTTATTACAAAAGACTGGGAAAATTGGAGAGTACGATCAAAAAATTTAATTAAGATTGATTAATCAAGATTCGACTACCTTCATCAGTTTCTTTTAAAACTTGGAATATTTCATTAAGGCTGTTTTCAACATTTTCAGCCATATTTTGAGGAGAATTGATTATAAAAAAACCAGTTCCCTGCATTCGCATTAAGGAATTCTTCAAATCAATTTTGATGTGAGTTAGGTTTTTAATATTTAAATCCTTCATTTTATTTTCAAATATAATGTGCTTTTCATTTTGTAAAACAGGGTACCAAATCATAAAGCAAACATCTGAGAATTGTCTGTGATTATGATTGATGAGTTTTAAAACTTTTTCATATTCATTTTTTATTTCGTACGAAGGGTCTATTAAAACCAATCTAGAACCTTCATAGGAACTAATTACTTTACTAAGTGATGCATACGCATCCTTCTTTTCACACACTACCCTTTTGTCATCAATAAAATTTTTTTTTAATAATTCAAATTCATTATTGTGAAGCTCAGATAAATAAATTTTATCTTCTTTGTCTAATTCTAAAGTCGAAAAAAGACATGATCCAGGATAAATCTCGATTGATTTAATAT
>VTPM01000058.1 GCA_008638125.1 Pelagibacteraceae bacterium | reverse complement strand
AATTATCTTTACAAAAAATTTCAAAGAAGTGGAATGTTAGAAAGAGAATGTGATCATATGGTTAGAAATGATCGTGTTACTTGGGGTGCTTGTATGGTTGGTTGTGGGGATGCAGATGCAATGGTTACAGGGGGCACAAGACATCATGCTGCAACAGTAGAAAAATTAACAAAAGTAGTTGAGGCAAGACCTGGTGAAATAATTTTTGGTTTAACACTAATGGTATCAAGAGGACGAACAGTTTTTATAGCTGATACAAATGTTCACGATAATCCAACAGCAGAACAATTAGTTCAAATAGCAATATCAAGCACAAGAGTTGCAAAATTATTTGGTTTTGATCCAAAAGTTGCTTTTCTTTCTCACTCAACATTTGGAAAACCTGCAACTGAAAGAACAAAGCATGTGAGAGAAGCAATAGAATTAATGAAAACTAAAAATGTTGATTTTGATTATGATGGTGAAATGCAGCCAGACGTAGCTTTAAATCCAGAATATAAAGAAACTTATCCTTTTTCAAAAATTGTTGGTAATGCAAACGTATTAATTATGCCAGCCTTACACAGTGCTTCTATCTCTGTAAAGCTAATGAAAACTTTTGGAGGAGCAAAATTAATCGGACCTATGTTAATTGGTTTGGGGCTTCCAATTGAAGTAGCGCCTTTAAGATCTTCTCCATCTGATATTTTAAATCTTGCTTCAATTGCAGCGTATTCTTCCGAAGTTATTGATTACAAAAGTTAAATTTTATTTCTACTTAATTCAGAAACTAAATAAATCGTAGGTATTACTTCTTCAACATCGTAAATTTTTTCAGCCTCATCTAGCACAGTTTTTCTCTCATCATCATTCATTGCTATTCCAAAAATATAAATTTTCTTATTAATTGTTTCCAAAGTGTAATTTGCTGATTTAATTGATTTATTAAATATCATTGCAGAACGAAGCTGTGACGTGATTAAAATATCTTTGGCTGTGCTTTTAAAATTTGATTGACCCTTGATAGTTATCGCATTTTTAACTGATCTTACTCCTTTAGTTTCCCAGGCCATTTTAGTAATTTTAATTTTTTCCTCTGGCTCGTCTACTTTGCCAGTTAAAAATATTCTTCCATCTAACACTTCGGCTTGAATTGTTAAAAAATATTTTTTATCTGTTAAGGTTAATCTAGCTACTAAATTTTTTTGCATTAAAGTATCATCAATTTGCATACCCACAGTACGTGGATCAAAACCAATGCTTACCCCCTTTCCAAATGTAGGAAGATTATTAGAACACCCGCTAAATAAAAGAATTATTAATAAAAAACTAATGTATATTTTTTTCATTTTTAATTTTTAAACAAATTTCATAAATTTTATTTTTTGAAATTTTTTCTTTTTTTGAAATTAACTCTACCACATCTTTTAAGCTATATTTTTTTAAATATTTCTTAGCTTCAAAAATAATTTCATCGTCATTTTTAATATTATTATTAATATAAATTTTTGATAATACAATAGTAAGTTCACCTTTAAGAGCAGTTTTAAAAAGTTTAATCTCACTAACTTTATCTCTGTAAAAAGACTCATGAATTTTTGTTAATTCTCTAGCAATAAAAATGTCTCTACCTAAAAAATATTCTTTAAAAAACTTTAAATAGAAATTTACTTTTATTGCAGGAATAAAAAATACTAGGGAAAAATCAATATCCTTTAATTTTGTGAGTATTTTAATTAGTTCATTTTCTGTCTTAGGTAAAAATCCGTAAAATAAATATTTATCATCAAAACCTGAAACTGAAACTGAGGCAGTGACAGATGATGGTCCAGGAATTGGGGTAACTTTGATTTCATTATCAACACATGATTTAACTAGTAAAAGACCTGGGTCAGACAAAGTTGGAGTACCAGCGTCTGAAATTAGAGACAAAATTTTGCCCCCTTTTAAATATTCTATGATGTTTTGTAATTCTTTCTGTTCGTTAAACTTATGGTAAGAAATTAATTTTTTTTTAATTTTATAATGATTTAATAATTTAATTGATCGACGTGTATCTTCACATAAAATGATATCTGAACTTTTTAATACTTCCAAACCTCTAAGTGTTATATCATCTAAATTTCCAATGGGAGTAGATACTAAATATAAGCCTGGTAAGAATTTATTCATAAAAATGGTTGTTACATTTTTATCTTATATATTAATTGTTTTTAATACTAATTTAATAGCTGAAGAAAATGATGGAAAATTAAGAATAGGTCTTCTAGCTCCTTTCTCTGGAGACTATAAAGATTTAGGCACATCACTGCTACTTTCAACACAGCTAGCTTTGGAAGAAATAGATGATGACAATATAATCATTATACCGAGAGACAGTGGTTCAGATAATAAAGAAAAATTAAATAATGCAATTAGGGATATTATAAATAATGGTGCAAAAATTATTATTGGTCCACCAACATCTTCTTTTGCTTCTGAATTAGAAAAATATGATGATACAATTTTTATATCTTTGTCTAATAAAGATCCAAGAATTTTAAAAAATACAATTAATATTGGAATAAGTTTAGAGTCTCAATTAAATGCTATTAAAGATTTTTTAACAAAAGAAAAAAGAACTAAAACAGTTATTTTGTATCCAAAAAATGAATATGAAAAATTCATTGATGAAAAAATAAAACAATTAAAACTAAATGACTATGAAGTTTTTAAATACGATCCTGACCCAAGAATATTAACCGGGGAAATTGAAAAACTTACAAATTACGATCAAAGAAAAAGAAATTTAGAGTCTAGAAAAAAGGTTTTAGAAAAAAAAGATGACGATCAGTCAAAAAGAGAATTAGAAATTTTAGAAAGACTTTATACTTTGGGTTCTGTAAATTTTGACTCATTAATAATAATTGATTTTGGTAATAATCTTAAGAGCGTACTTTCTTCACTTATTTATACAGATGTTGATGATCAGACTGTTTTGTTTACTACAGTTAATCAATGGTTTGATGAAAGTATCTTTAGAGAAAATTCTGTAAAAAATCTTTATTTTCCTTCAATCAATATGAAGCAATTTAAAAACTATAATGAAAACTATTATAAAACTTTTGATTTAAGGCCTGATGAAATTACAATTCTTGCTTATGATGCATTAGGCCTTATTTATTATGTTTGGAAAAAAAATAATGGCATATCTTCTATAAATAATTTTTTTATCAAGGATAAAATAAAAGGAAAAATAGGTACTTTTGAATTCAAAGATAATAAAATACGGCAAGAATTAAAAATTTATAAAACTGACTCTGGTAAGTTTAAAGAGTATTAATCTTTCTTTTTAATTTTTTAAAAGCAATAAACCGATGATCTAAAAGTATTTTTTTCTTTTTACTCATTTGTCCAAATGTTAATTTGTGTCCATTTGGAATAAAAATAGAATCAAAACCAAATCCATTATTTCCAAGGATCTTATCTGAAATGTTTCCTTTAATTTCTCCTATAACTGTAATTTTTTTATTAATAGATAGCTGTAAAGTTAAACTACAAACAAATTTAGCTTTAGTGTTTTTGAGTTTTTTTTTGTTTTTCAGATTTACTAGATGTATAATTTTTTTCATTGCAGGCTTAAATCCTCCTAGATTTTTTGCCCACCTTGCTGAGTAAATTCCAGGTTTATTATTCAAACAATCTACACATAAACCTGAATCGTCTGAAATTGTGATAATTTTTGATTTTTTATAGAAGTATTTTGCTTTTAATTCTGAATTGGATTTAAAGGTCTTTCCGTTTTCTGTTGGGCTCGAGATATTAAGTTCAAAGGGAGTTAACTTTTTAATTTTTTTGCCAAGTAAAAAGCTAATTTCTTTAATTTTACCTTTATTATGAGTGCCTATTAATATTTCCTTAATTTTTTTATTTTGAGCTAGTAATTTCATTTTTTAAACCTATATAGCAGTTATGGAAAATGAGAACGAGATAAAAAATCAAGAAATTAATGAAACTCAAGAAAATTCTGAACAAGAACAAAGTGAGTTAGATAATGGTAATGAAAACCAAGAACCTTCCACTGAAGACAAACTAAAGGAAACACAAGATAAACTTCTTAGAACCTTAGCTGAAATTGAAAATCAAAGACGTCGTTTTGAAAAAGAAACAAAAGAAGCTTTTGAATATGGTGGTTTTAATTTTGCTAGAGAAACTCTTGCAGTTTTAGATAATCTCCAAAGAGCTTACCAATCAATTAAAAATGACGAAAGTTTAAAAGATAATAAGGATTTAAATAAATTCCTTGAGAATATTGAAATAATTGAAAAAGATTTAATTTCAATTTTTGAAAAAAATAATATTAAAAAAATTAAATGTTTAAATGAAAAATTTGATCCAAATCAACACCAAGCTATGCTTGAGATTGAAGATGAAAAAGTTGAACCAGGCACTATCCTTCAAGAAATACAGCCAGGGTACTTTTTAAAAGATAGGCTATTAAGACCATCTTTTGTGGCTATAGCTAAGAAAAAAATTGCAGAAAATGATGAAAATAAGGAAAAAAATTAAATTTTGAGATCTTGTAGAGAAGCAATTAACACCCATATACCAGACACAAAGGATAAAAAATTATGAGCAGAGTAATAGGAATAGATCTTGGAACTACTAATTCATGTGTAGCTATCATGGAAGGTTCACAAGCAAAAGTTTTAGAAAATGCAGAAGGTGCAAGAACAACTCCTTCGATCGTTGCGTTTTTAGAAAATAATGAAAAATTAGTTGGTCAGCCTGCTAAAAGACAAGCTGTAACAAATGCACAAGATACTATCTTTGCTTCTAAAAGATTAATTGGAAGAAATTTTGAAGATGAGACTGTTAAAAAAGACATAAATAAAGTTCCTTATAAAATTGTCAAATCAGATAAAGGAGAGGCATGGATTGAAGCAAAAGG
>VTPM01000057.1 GCA_008638125.1 Pelagibacteraceae bacterium | reverse complement strand
AAATCATACTCTAAATCTTCAAACAAATTTAAAACTGTTTGAGCATTTAAATCATAACCAGTATCAGGCTGATACTCATTATTTGTTTTTGCAAGTTCTTTAGCTTCTTCTTTTGATGTGTCTAAAGCTTTGGATGGCTCTTTTAATTCATCTTTTGGTTTAGGTTCTTCTTGCTTAGGAAGATTTGTAACTAAATTTTCTTCTTCTTTTTTATTTTTATCTGTTTTAATTTCTACAGATATTTTTAAAGAGTCAATATTATCTGTAACAAGCCCTTTTAAAAAATAACCACCATAGACCAACGCAACAACCAATGAAACATATGCTCCTCCTAAAACAACTCTATCAAGTTTTCTTTTTTTAACTCTAAAGTTATAAAGATTGTTTAAAAAATCTATAATTGCATTAAAAATAATTGTAAAAAAATTCTTAATATTAAAAATTATAGAAACAAAAAAATTTAAAATATTGTTTGATATTTTTTTTAGGACTTTGCTTAATTTAAATTGAAAGGTGAGGGTGTTTTTTATTGAGATATAAAGAGGTTTTAAAAATTCATTTATAATTTTGTGGGCTAGATATCCACGCCTTGAAGGAATGGGAACTTTGTTTTTTAAAAGCTCTAATTCAATTTCATAAGTTGTTAATCTTAAACTTTTATCAAGTACGGCATCTATCTTGTAAATTCTTGCTAATGATAATAATTTTTGTCTATAGCTTACAATTTTTCTCATTTTAAATAGCTTCCACTGATTTCACTTCTTGCACATAATGGCAAAGTAAATTTTGAACTCCTTGTTTTAGGGTCATTAATGAACTTGGACAACCAGAACAACTTCCTTGGAGCTCGACGTGCACCACACCGTCTTTAAAAGACTTAAATTTAATATCTCCACCATCTCTTGCAACAGCCGGTCTAATTTTTGTGTCTAAAACTTTCATAATTCTCGCTTCCACTTCTGAATTCTCTATACTTTTAGTTTCACTATCATTTGTGCTTAATATGGGTTCATTATGTGTTTGAAAATAGTCGTTTATGTGTGCAATGACTGAAGGTTTAAGTGAGTCCCATGAAGTATCCTTGTTTTTTTTAACTGACAAAAAATTTTCTGAGAGTAAAACGAGTTCAACGCCTTTTAGATTAAGTAAATCTTTAACAAAACGATTATTAATTTTTTTAATATCTTTTTTTTGAAATTCTTCAGTACCAATGGCTGAAATTTTATTTTCAGACAAAAATTTTAGTGAATCAGGATTTGGAGTTGGTTCTGTTATTATCATAAGCTTATTATATCATTTTGGATTATAAAAATCCTACAGTGTTTTTTATCTCTTTGAGGTTTTTTTGTGCAATTTTGTTTGCTTTTTCACTACCCTCATTAATAACTTTCTCTAAAAAGTTTTTATCATCTAAAAATTGAGTAATTTTTTTTCCAATTGGACAAATTATTTCAATTAAAATCTCAGATAATTTGTTTTTAAGATATGAATAATCTTTACCTTTCATTTCATTTAAAGTTTTTTCTAGTGTAGATTTATTTAAATCAGAATAAATATTAAGTAAATTTAATGCCTCGGGTTTAGAGTCCAATTCACTTAAGCTTTCGGGAATGGGTAAAGAATCTGATTTTGCTTTCTTAATTTTTTTAACTATTTCATCTGCTGAGTCTTTTAAATCTATTCTTGAATAACTAGACTCATCAGATTTGCTCATCTTTTTTGTTCCATCTCTTAAACTCATAACTCTAGAAATATTTTTTTGAATTAAAGGTTCTGGTATGGGAAAAATATTTTTTTTAAAATCATTGTTAAATCTTTGCGCAATATCTCTACAAAGTTCTAAATGTTGTTTTTGATCGGCTCCCACTGGAACATGGGTAGATTTATACAATAAAATGTCTGCAGCCATTAAATTAGGATAAATATATAAACCAACACTAGCTTTCTCTCGATCTTTACCTGCCTTGTCTTTAAATTGAGTCATTCTATTTAGCCACCCTATACGAGCCACACAATTTAAAATCCAAGCTAACTCTGCGTGTCCAGACACTGATGATTGATTAAAAATAATACTTTTTTTATGATCTAAACCAGAGGCTAAAAAAGCTGCTGTTGTTTCTAAAATATTATCTCTTAATTCTATAGGATCCTGAAATACGGTGATAGCATGAAGATCAACTACACAATAAATACATTCATTATTTTTCTGCAAATCAACAAAATTTTTTAATGCGCCTAAATAATTACCTAAGTGCAAACTGCCTGTTGGTTGAACTCCAGAAAAAACTAATTTTTTTTCCATTGATTAATTTATTTTAAAATTTTTAATTTTAAATACTCCTAATATTTTAGCTATAAGTAAATATGCTCCTGCACTAACTACTACAATCATTATAAGATAAATTGATTTGAAATTGTTGCTATAAATAAGCTTATCCTCAAATATATTTAGAAAAAAAATCAATAATACGCTCATAACTAAAGTTGAAATAAGTATTTTTAAACAATTTTTTAAAAAATCTAATGAAGATTGAAAGTATTTTAATTTTATTAATAAAATGAAATACATCAATACTGCAAACCAAGCTGAAATAGACGTAGCTATCGGGATAATAACAAATCCATAAGAATCGAAAAAACTTAATGAAATAAAGACATTAACTACAACAATAATAACAGAAATATAAAAAGGGGTTTTTGTATTGTCTCGTGCAAAGAAAAAATTTGATAAAATTTTTACCAAAGAAAAAGCAGGTATTCCTAAACCAAAAAAGTATAAAGCTTTTGCGGTCAATAAAATATCTCCTTCTTTGAATGAACCATAACCAAATAAAGCATTAATTATTTCTATTGAGGCTATAAGCAAACCAAATGCTGCTGGAATAGACAAAAGCAGAGAAAGCTCTAAGGACTTATTTTGAATATTGTTTATTTCAAATTGATCTCCTGATTTTATTTTATTAGATAAAACTGGAAGTGCTACCGTACCTATAGCAATTCCTGCAATAGCTAAATTAATTTGATAAACTCTATCTGCATAATACAAATAAGAAACAGCTCCAGATTCGAATGATGCAATGATTGTACCAATTAATATATTTATTTGAGTGACACCAGATGAAAAAATACTTGGAAGTAATTTTTTAAAAAAAAATTTTACTTTAGGGTTAAGGTTAATTTTGAAGTTAATTGTTGGCTTATAATAAAATTTTGTTACAAAAACTAAGAATATTAATTGTATGAAACCAGCAATAGAAACAGCAAATGACAAATTGAATTCAAAATTTAAATTAAAAAAATAAGAAACAAATAAGGATAAAATTAAGATTATATTTAATATAATTGGTGCTGCTGCTGCAGCTGCAAATTTATTTTTAGAATTAAGTATTCCAGAAAAAAAAGAGGATAAACTTACAAAAAATAGAAAAGGAAATGTCAGCCTTGTAAGATTCACAGCAAGGTCGAATTTTAAAGGATCTGTTGAAAATCCTGGTGCAATTAAATAAACTAATGCTGGTGTAAAAATTTCAGCAATAAATACTATTGCCAGTAAAATAATTAATAGAAAGTTTAAAACATCGTCCGCAAATTTTTTTGACTCATCCTCACTTTTTAAATTTGCTTCGGTATAACTAGGAATAAATGCTGCATTAAAAACTCCTTCAGCAAATAGTCTTCTAAAAGTATTAGGTAAACGAAAAGCAACGAAAAAGGCATCAGCATAAACAGAGGCCCCGAGAAAGACAGCTATTAAAATATCCCTTAGATATCCCAGGATTCTGCTAATTAATGTGTAAAAGCTAAAAATTGATGCAGAAGACAATAAGTTCATATATTTGTTCTAAAAATTAAATTATTGATGATTTTAACTATTTTATATTACATACTAAAAACAAATGACAAAAAAATCCAAGATTGATCATTACACAGATAAAGAAGCATTAGACTTTCATACACAAGGAAAGTCTGGCAAAATTGAGATAAACTCCTCAAAACCTTTAACCACAAAAAGAGATTTATCACTGGCTTATTCACCTGGTGTAGCTGTACCTGTTAAAGAAATAGCTAAAAACCCTGAAGCAGCCTACGACTATACAAGTAAAGGTAATTTAGTTGCTGTGATTAGTAATGGTTCTGCCATTCTTGGACTTGGTAACTTAGGAGCTTTAGCTTCAAAACCTGTGATGGAGGGTAAATCTGTATTATTCAAAAGATTTGCAGATATTGATTCCATTGATATCGAAGTTGAAAGCAATGATGCAAATGAAATCATTAATACAATAAAAAATATTGGAAATACTTTTGGTGGAATTAACTTAGAAGACATAGCAGCACCTGACTGTTTTATTATTGAACAAAAATTAAAAGAATTATTAGACATTCCAGTTTTTCACGATGATCAGCATGGAACTGCAATCATAACGACAGCCGCATTAATTAATGCTCTAGATATTTCGAAAAAAAAAATTGAAGAAGTTAAAGTTGTAGTTAATGGAGCAGGCGCATCAGCAATTGCATGTACAAATTTATTTAAACTTTCAGGTGTTAGAAATGAAAATGTTATTATGTGCGATAGATCTGGTGTTATTTACAAAGGCAGAGATAATGTTGATCAGTTTAAGTCTGCTCACGCTAATGAAACAAAGTTAAGAACTCTTGCAGAGGCTATAAAGGGTGCTGATGTTTTTTTAGGCTTATCAGCTAAAGATATGCTTACTAAGGATATGGTTAAGTCTATGGCAAAAAACCCGATCATATTTGCTTGCGCTAATCCTGACCCAGAAATAAAACCAGAATTAGTTGAAGAGGTCAGATCTGATGCGATTGTTGCTACTGGTAGATCTGATTATCCTAACCAAGTTAATAACTTAATTGGATTTCCATACATATTTAGAGGAGCATTAGATGTTAGAGCCAAAGAAATCAATGAAGAGATGAAAGTTGCTGCGGCAAAAGCAATTGCTCAATTAGCAAGAGAAGAAGT
>VTPM01000056.1 GCA_008638125.1 Pelagibacteraceae bacterium | reverse complement strand
ACATCTAAACAATTATTAGCTGGATCTTTTTCAACTGAGAAATCTTTAAAAGTTTTAATGACTTCTTTAATCATGTTTTGAGCATTGGCTGCATTCTTCATTAAAATTTGAATAACCATACTTACATCAACTTCTTCGTGATCTGGATGCCAGCAATCATAATCCGTTACCATAGCAACTGTGCAATATCTAATTTCTGCTTCTCTAGCTAATTTTGCTTCAGGCATGTTCGTCATACCAATAACATCAGCGTTCCAAGACCTATATAAATTAGACTCTGCTAAAGTTGAAAATTGCGGACCTTCCATAACAACATAAGTTCCACCTGTTTGATATTTAATGTTTAATTTCTTTAAAGCAGATTCACAGCAACTAGCTAGTCCTGGGCTTGTGGGTTTAGCCATTGATACATGTGCTACTATTTCTTCATCAAAAAAAGTTTTTGATCTAGCAAAAGTTCTATCAATAAATTGATCAACTATTACAAATTTACCTGGTTCTAAATTTTCTTTTAATGAACCGACCGCTGATACAGAGATGATGTCTGTAACTCCTAATTGTTTTAAAGCGTCAATATTAGCTCTAAAATTAATATTACTTGGATTTATTTTATGCCCTCTAGCGTGTCTTGGAATGAAACAAATTTCCTCTTTACCTAATTGAGCAATTAAAATTTCATCTGATGGACTTCCCCAAGAAGTTTTAACTTTTTTCCATTTAGTCTTTTCAAAGCCCTCCATCTTATAAAGACCGCTTCCACCAATTATCCCGAGCTTTCTTTTTTTCATCATTTAATTATTAAAGCTTTTTTGCTAGTAATTGAAGCTAAATATGGATTTAAAAAAATATATAAGATCAATTCAAGACTATCCTAAAAAGGGAATTTTATTCAGAGACATAACAACTCTTATAAAAAATCCTGAAGCATTTAATTTTGCAATTGATAAAATTATAGAAATATCAAAAAAAATTGAATTTGATAAAGTTTCTGCGATTGAGTCTAGAGGATTTATTTTTGCTTCTACTGTTTCTTACTTAACTAAAAAACCATTAATACTGTTGAGAAAAAAAAATAAACTGCCTGCAGAAAGGCACTCGATAGATTTTGAATTAGAATATGGGGAAGCAACAATTGAAGTTCATAAAGACTCTATAGATAAAGGAGAAAAAATACTTGTCATAGATGATCTTATAGCTACCGGAGGTACAGCAGAAGCAGCAGCAAAACTTATTGAATTGTCTGGTGGAACAGTTGCTGGCTTTATTTTTATAATTAACTTGTTTGATTTACCCGGAAATGATTTGCTTAAAAATAAATCTTATTTTACTGAAAGTTTAATAGAATTTCCTGGACATTAAGAATTTTTATCTAAAAAACTCTTTATATAATCTTTAAGATTAATTTTACCAAAATAACGATGTACTTTATTAGATAAATTAGAATTTATTAAAGCCGAGGCATATCTTTCACCTGGTCTACTTGGTAAATATTTTATTTTAGTATTAAACATTTTTGCAACTTCATTGATTGAATAAGATTTTTTATTAGAGATACTATAGTGATTACATTTATTTTTTTTCCAAGCTAAATAACAAATATCAACGGTATCTTGAACGTGTGTAAATCTTCTAGTCTGTGTGCCAGGCCTTACTACGGTTAAAGGCTTTCCAGACTTATAAAGATTTTCAAAGATCCCTATAATTGTAGCCATATTTCCTTGGCTTATTTGCCTTGGTCCATAAACATTGTAAAAATAAATAACTTCGTATTTGAAATTAAACCAATTTTTTAAATTCTCTAAAAGTTCTAAATTTTTAGCTTTAGTGAAAGCATAAGGGGATAAATTTTTATCATTCCCGTTATTTCCTAGTGTGGCTGAGGTAGCAGAGTAAATGAGTTTGATTTTATTTTTGAGACAAAAGTTGAATACTGAGTTTGATCCAATAGTATTTGAGTCTATACACTCATTCAATTTCAAAAAACTTTGATAGATTCTTGCAAACTCTCCAAAATGAAAAACAGAATGAATTTGTTTAGGTTTTTTAATTATATTAAATATATTTTTTGTATTTCCATTTAGATATTTAATTCTATTGTTTTTTATATGATTTTTTTTAGTACCTGATGAATAATTATCTAAACTAATAATATTATAATTCGTTTTTTTTAATAAGACTTCAATTAAATTGGATCCAACAAATCCAGCTCCACCTGTTACAAGAATACTTTTTTTTGATTGCATTATTTTAATTATAATTAAAGAGGTTTGTAATCAATCTAAATTTGGTCTGTACCAAGAATTTTTTCCTAACATAGAGTTTATAATTCCACTAAATCTTTTTGAATAAATCTCTTTATTTTGTTTATTTGATATTAAAAAGTAAAATGACATTTTTATAATTGAACTTAATAATTTAGGCAAAATTAATATCAATGCACTTAGATAACCATAATGTTTTTTATTAAAATAAAATAATGACCACATCCAATGCCAATTTCTAGTTAACTCAATTTGATTAGCATAATCATTATTTACTGATTGTCCCCCATAATGAAAAATAATAATTTTAGGACATATTAATATTTTTCCATAGGCATCTTTTACTCTTTTGCATAGATCAATTTCTTCCAAATATAAAAAAATATTTTCATCATAAAATCCTACGCTTTTTAATTTCTCCATATTCAAAAACATTGCATAACCTTTAATTTTATCGGTTTCAAAAAATTCTATTTCACCTTTTTTATGATTATCTAAAGTTGATAATTTTTCATTTTGGTTAGGGCCTAGGATTGTAAAATCTTCATTTGTTTTAGTGAATTCAAAAAAAAGTTCTAATGTATTTGAACTTAAGACGGTATCTGGATTAAGGATTAAAGCATACTTTGTTTTAACTTTTTTTAAGCCTATATTGTTTGCTTTACCATAGCCTAGGTTATCATTTGTTAGCTCACAACTGACATTGCTAAAATTACTTTCAATATCTTTTTTAAACTCAATAGAACTAGAATTTTCAATTAAAATTATATTTACTTGAGGGTCTATTGAACTCAAACATTCTCTAATTTTTTGCTCACTTTTAAAAGTAGTTATTATTATGGTTAAATCTTTATATGTCATTATTTAAACAATATTCCTATTTAGTAAGATTATGTTTTTGCAATCTAATATTAAAAAACATTATAATCTAATTTTAAATGAAAAAAATTATCATTACAGGTGGTTATGGTTTTATAGGCTCAAACCTAGTTAATTATTTCTTAAAAAAAAATTTTTTTGTAATAAATATAGATAAATTATCTTATTCTAGTAATAAATATAATCTAAAAATTTCTAAAAAATCAAACTATGTTTTTATTAAGTCAGATATTGGAAATAAAAAAATAATAATAAAAACTCTTAAAAAATATAAACCTTCACTAATTTTTAACTTAGCTGCAGAAACACATGTCGACAGATCAATTGATGGACCAGAAGCATTTATCAAAAACAACATACAATCTACTTTTAATTTGTTAGAATCTCTAAGATTTCATAACAAAAATTCTAAAAAAAAAATTAAATTAATACACATTTCTACAGATGAAGTTTATGGAGATATTATTAATAATAAATTAAGAGCAGACGAAAAATTTCAGTACCAACCTAGTTCACCATATGCTGCTTCAAAAGCCAGCAGCGAACATTTGGTCAAGGCTTATGTAAGAACGTATAATTTTCCAGCAATAATTTCTAATTGCTCAAATAATTATGGACCAAATCAAAATCCTGAAAAACTTATTCCAAAAATAATTTTTAATATTTTAAATAATTTGCCTATACCTGTTTATGGCAAGGGTAATAATTCAAGAGAATGGCTTCATGTTAAAGATCATTGTCGTGCTTTAGAAATCTTATCAACAAAAGGTAAAATTGGAGAAAACTACAATATTGGTAGTGGGAATAATTTATCAAACTTAAATTTGATAAAAACAATTATTAGATTAATGAAAAAAAATTATAAATTAAATGCTAAATTTATATTTGTTAAAGATAGACCTGGTCATGATTTAAGATATGCTCTAAACTCCAAAAAAATTCGAACAAAATTAAATTGGAAACCTAAAATTAATTTAATAAAAGGAATATCAGAAACCATAGATTGGTATATGCAAAATCAAAATTATTTTAAAAATTTAAAAGGAAAAAGCCATTTGAAAAGACTGGGGTTAAAAATATGATCAAAAAAGGAATTATTCTAGCTGGAGGGTCGGGTACAAGAATGAGCCCGATTACAAAGGCAGTAAACAAACAACTTCTTCCTTTGTATGACAAACCTCTTTTTTTCTATCCTCTATCAGTTTTAATGCTAGCGCAAATTAAAGATATTCTGATTATTGTTAACAAAGGACAAGTAGATCAATTTAAAAAAGTTTTGCCTAATGGAAATAGGTTAGGAATTAAAATTCAATACGCAGAACAAGATAAACCCAGGGGCTTACCTGATGCTTTTTTAGTAGGTGAAAAGTTTATAAATAATCAACCAGTATCTTTAATACTTGGTGACAATTTTTTTTACGGTCAAAGTCTGACTAAAAAACTTATAGAATGCACTAAATTAACCAATGGTGCAAAAGTTTTTCTTCATCCCGTTAGAAAACCCTCGTTATATGGAATTGCAACTATTAACAAAAAAAATAAAATTACAAAAATTATAGAAAAACCAAAAAAAACAAATTCTAATCTTGCGGTTACTGGTTTATATTTTTTTGATAATAAGGTAGTAAATTTTTGCAAATTTTTAAAGCCATCAAAAAGAAATGAATTAGAAATAGTTGACCTATTAAACAAATATAAAAAAAATAATAAATTAACAGCTGAAATTATAGGTAGAGGTGGAGCTTGGCTGGATACTGGTTCTATAGAAAATTTTAACGATACAGCAAATTTTGTTGCATCTATTGAAAATAGACAGGGATTTAAAATAGGTTGTTTAGAAGAAATTGCATTTAATAACAATTGGATTAGTAAAAAAACTATAAAGGACTCAATTAATTTTTATGGCAATTGTGATTATTCAAAATATCTATATTCGATAATTAATTAATGAAAAAAATATTAGTTACTGGTGGTGACGGAAGATTTGCCACTGAATTAAAAAAAATTAAAACAAAATATAAGTTTGTTTATTTAAACAAAAAACAATTAGACATACTGAAAGAATCCTCAATATTAAAAGCAATTAATAAATACAAACCACAGGCTATTTTACATTTAGCTGCTTTATCT
>VTPM01000055.1 GCA_008638125.1 Pelagibacteraceae bacterium | reverse complement strand
TTAATTACCATATCGTGTTTATCAGTTAATAATAAAACTTTTCCACCTCTAGCAATTACTTCTTGTGTATTTGAAAATGTCTTTTCAAAATATTTATCTCTTGGAGCAATAACAATAACAGGTAAACCATCTTCAATTAGAGCTAATGGACCATGTTTCATCTCACCAGCAGGATAACCCTCTGCATGAAGATAAGATAATTCTTTTAATTTTAAAGCTCCTTCTAATGCAATGGGATAAGACGTTCCTCTTCCTAAAAACATTGAACCTTTTGACTCGTAAATATCTTTTGCAACTAATTGAATTTGATCTTCTAGTTTTAAAACCTGATCAATAATTTTTGGTAATTTAATTAAGTTGTTAATTTTTTTTATATATTCATCTAAAGGAAGCTCTTCTCTTCTGGATGCAATCTTTAAACAAAGCATATAAAGAATTAACATTTGACCCAAGAAAGCTTTTGTTGAAGCAACACCTACTTCAGGACCAGCGTGTAAAGGCAATACCCAATCAGAATTTCTAGCAATAGTGCTTTCAACTACATTTACGATTGCACATGTCTTAACTTTGTTGTCTCTACATAATTGAAGTGCAGCGGCAGTATCAGCTGTCTCACCTGATTGAGAAACGAATACATATAAATTCTTTTTATTAAATTTTATGTTTCTATATCTAAATTCAGAAGCTACATCGATTTCAACATCTAACTTTGTTAGTTCTTCAAACCAATACTTAGCAACTAAGCATGAGTAATAAGCTGTACCACAAGCAATAAGGACAATTTTTTCTATTTTTTTTGGATCTATTGGAAAATTATATAGGTTAATATCGTTCTTAATCTTATCTACATACTCATTGATTCCATTCTTAACGGAAATAGGTTGTTCAAAAATTTCTTTACTCATGAAATTTTTATAATCACCTTTATCAGCTAGGTTTTTATCGTCAGACAAGATTAAAACTTTTTTATTAATTTTTCTTTCATTCTGGTTGTAAAACTCAACGCTATTTTTAGTTAAAACACAGATATCGCCATCATCTAAATAACTGATTTTATTAGTCATTGTTTTAAGTGCATAGGAATCTGAGCCAAGATAATTTTCATCTTTTGAATAACCAACTGCCAAAGGACTACCTCTTCTTGCACCTATGATTAAATTGTCAAAGTTTTTAAAAATAATTCCTAAAGCAAAACTTCCTTTGAGTTTTTTTAAAGTTTTTTGCACAGCTTTTATTGGTGTTTCTTTTTTGATTTCTTCAGTAAGTAATAAAGTGATAACTTCTGTATCAGTTTGAGATTTAAATTTAGCCCCTCTTTCTTCTAATCCTTTTTTTAATTCATCTGAATTTTCAATAATTCCGTTATGCACAACTGAGACTACTTCTGAAGAATGAGGATGAGCATTGATTTCATTTGGTACCCCGTGTGTTGCCCACCTAACGTGGCCTATACCTACATTTCCAAGGGAAGGATTTTTAAATAAAATTTTTTCTAATTTTTCTACTCGACCAGTACATTTCTTTTCCTGAATATGATTATTATGCAGTGTGGCTAAGCCAGCTGAATCGTATCCTCTGTACTCAAGTCGTTTTAAGGATTCTATAATGTTTATAGAAACAGATTTATTACTTGCTATGCCTATAATCCCACACATTATTTTTTTCTTTTTCTTTTATAATTTTTTATCTCAATTTGTTTTGTTCTAGTTAAGGCAAGTGAGTTTTGATTAACGTTCTTAGTGATTACTGAACCTGCTCCAATTAAAGCATTCTTTTTAATCTTAACTGGTGCAACTAATGAAGAATTTGAACCTATAAAAACATTATCACCAATATCAGTTTTGTTTTTATTAACTCCATCATAATTACAAGTGATTGTACCTGCTCCAATGTTTGCATTTTTTCCTATTTTGGTATCCCCAATGTAAGACAAATGATTTACTTTAGAATTTTTTCCAATTACTGATTTTTTTGTCTCAACAAAATTTCCAACTTTTGAACCACTTTGCAGAACTGTTCCTGGTCTTAATCTTGCATAAGGGCCTATGACTACATTATTTTCAATTCTTGTTTCTTCAATATGTGAAAAAGATTTAATGCTTACATTGTTTCCAATTTTAACTTTTGCACCAATTACAACGTAAGGTTCTATCGTTACGTTTTTTCCAAATCGAGTATCTTTTGATAAAAATGTAGTTTCAGGAGCAATTAAATTTACTCCTTTTTTTAGTGCAGCAGTTCTAAGTTTTTCTTGCTCTAATTTATATTTTTTTGCTTTATTTAACTTCATAAAAAAAGCTATTTACATTATAAGTAGATTCTAAATAAGTCACAAAATATTTCTTTTTAATTCTTTTAATTATGAGTCAAATTTACACTATTCTTTTCGATCTTGATGGAACAATAATTGATACCGCACCAGATTTAATGGATGCACATAATCATGTAATGAAAAAGTTTGGACATGAAACTAGAGATCTATCAGATATTAAAAAATTAGCCGGTAAAGGTGCTTGGATTATGATGCAAAGGTCTTTCAAGGAAGAAATTACAGATGAAAAGTTAAAAAAAGAAATGACTAAGGAATTTATAGATTTTTATAGCCAAAATATTGCAAATGGTAGCAAGCCTTTAGAAGGGCTTGTTCCTTTTTTAGATTGGGCAAGAAGTAAAAATATTTCTCTAGCAGTATGCACAAATAAACAAGAGCATTTAGCTGTAGATCTTTTAAAAAAATTAGATTTGTTTAAATATTTTGAATACGTAGCTGGAGCAGATACGTTCGACTACAATAAACCAGATGCTAGGCATTTAACAAATGTTGTTGAAATTATTGGTGGAGATTTAAAAAAAACAATGATGGTTGGTGATAGTGAAGTTGATGAAATGGCAGCATCGAATGCTAAAGTACCATTTGTATTAGTTGAAGATGGTTATACGGAAAAAACAATTCAACAAATAAGACATGATGCACTTATAAAAAATTTTATTGGTTTTGAAAAAATTGTTTCAAAATATTTATGATTACTTATTCTTTGTGGTCAGCATTAATCGTTTATTATTTTATTATGTTTGCAACTCCTGGACCTAATAATGCAATGCTCACTGCTTCAGGAATGAAGTTTGGATATCTTAGAACACTACCTCACATCATTGGCATTCCACTTGGTCACTTCATTCAAATTACTTTGGTTTGCTATGGTTTGGGCAATGTCTTTATAAAGTTTCCTCAAATTCAATTTTACATGAAATTCTTATGCTTTGTTTATTTGCTTTACCTAAGTTGGAAAATGTTAGGTTCAATTAGCGTAACAAAAAAAGAAACAGGCAGACCTTTGAAATTTTATGAAGCATCTCTTTTTCAATTCATCAATCCTAAAGCTTGGACAGTTGCAATTGCTGCTGTTTCTGGTTTTTTTCCAACTGATGAAAACTTTTTTGTAGCAACAATGTTCCTTGCGGTTACAGCTCCATTTGTTTGCATTCCTTCAATCTCATTATGGGCATTATTTGGAAATTCACTTAGAATTTTTGTTAGCAACACTAAAACTAAAAAAATAATAGAATATATTTTAGCAATTTTATTAATACTTACTGGTGTTTTTATATTAACTAATTAGATCTTTGATTTAGAAAGATAGAGTTATATAAGTCCATCCATGCACTTTACTAAAAAAAATGCTTCTGAAAAACGATCAGACTTTGTAAACGCATTAAAATCTAAAAAACTTTTACGATTTCCAGGAGCGTACAATCCTTTGTGTGCAAAATTAATAGCTGAGATTGGATTTGATGGTGTTTATATTTCAGGCGCAGTTTTATCTAATGACTTAGGTATCCCTGATATTGGCTTAACTACACTTGATTACGTTAGCAATCGATCTGAACAAATAACAAAAGTAACTGATTTACCAACAATTGTTGATGCAGATACAGGGTTTGGAAATTGTTCTAAAACAATTGAGACTTTAGAAAAAAAAGGTTTAGCCGGTTGTCACCTTGAAGATCAAGTGGCTGAAAAAAGATGTGGTCATTTAGATAATAAAGAACTCGTTAGCAAAGAAGAGATGGTTCAGAAAATAAAAGACTCCGTTAAAGCTAGAAAAGATAAAAATTTCCTTATCATTGCTAGAACAGATGCAAACTCTGTTGAAGGTTTAGAAAAAACAATTGATAGAATTAAAGCTTATGAAGATGCTGGTGCAGATATGATTTTTCCAGAGGCTATGAAAGATGAGAAGGAATTTGAGAAAGTTAGAAAAATTTCAAAAACTTTTTTACTAGCTAATATGACTGAATTTGGAAAATCAAAATTATTAACTAAATCAGAATTAGAATCACTTGGTTATAATTTAGTCATCTACCCTGTTACCTCTCAAAGACTTGCAATGAAAAATGTTGAGGATGGTTTAAAAAGTATATTTGAGAAAGGTCATCAGAACGAAATTATTAACAAAATGCAAACCAGAAAAAGATTGTATGAATTAGTAGAATATGAGAAATATAACACGCCTGAGAAAAAAATTACTGATTTTTCTACAGAGGGACATGAATAATGAGTGAAGATATTAAAAAAGGTCTAGTTGGTATCGTAGTTGATGAAACAACTATTTCACAAGTTATGCCGGAGATTAACTCTCTAACTTATAGAGGTTACACGGTTCAGGAACTTTGTGACAAGTGTGTCTTTGAAGAAGTTGCCTACTTAGTTCTAAACGGTGAGCTGCCAAATCCAAAACAATTAAAAAAATTTCTTAAAGACGAGAGATCTAGTCGAAATTTATCAAAACAAATTTTACAAGACTTAAAGAAGATGCCGAAAAAGGCTCATCCAATGGATGTTATTAGAACCGTTGTGAGTTTAATGGCATTAGAAGATAAAGATACATCAAATAATTCAAAAGAAGCAAATATGAGAAAAGCATTAAGAATATTTGCTGCTGCACCAACTGCAGTTGCTGCTTATTTTAGAATAAGAAAAGGTAAAAAAATTATAAGACCTGATAAAAAATTATCTTTCTCAGAAAATTTCTTAAAAATGATGTTGGGAAAAGTTCCTGATAAAGAAATTGTAAAAGCTTTTGATGTTTCAATGATTTTATACGCTGAACATAGCTTTAATGTTTCAACTTTTACTGCGCGAACAATTACTAGCAGTCTTTCAGATATGCATGGTGCAATTACTGGAGCGATAGCTAGCTTAAAAGGCCCTCTTCACGGTGGAGCGAATGAAGCAGTAATGTATATGTTTAAAGAAATTGGAAAACCTAAAAAAGCAAAAGCTTGGATTGAAGATGCTATTGAAAAGAAAAAAGTAATTATGGGATTTGGTCATAGAGTTTATAGAAGTGGTGACTCAAGAGTGCCAACTATGCAAAGCTATATGTACAAAGTAGCTAAAATCATGAAGAGAGACGATATCGTTGAAATTTA
>VTPM01000054.1 GCA_008638125.1 Pelagibacteraceae bacterium | reverse complement strand
AGAATGTTAGGATTTGACTTTAACAAAACTGAAATTTTTAGATCGCCTTCAAATTTTTCAAATGGAAATACCACTGATAATAATGGAAATCTTGTAACATGCGAACATGGTGGAAGAAGAGTTACAACCACTGATAAAAATAATGTTATTACTTTAATCGCTGACGAATATGATGGAAAAAGATTAAATTCACCTAACGATGTTTGTGTTCATTCAAACGGTACAGTTTTTTTTACAGACCCTCCTTATGGGATTATTAATCCAAAAAGAGTAGAGGGTTTTCCGGGAAAGATGATGTATGGAGGTTGTTATGTTTTTAAATATGATCCAAAGACTAAATCTTTAGAAGCAATTATTACTGATATGGATAGACCTAATGGAGTAGCATTATCCAGAGATGAAACCCATTTGATAATTTCAAACACTGGTGATGTAAAGTATTTAAGAAGATATGAAATTGATAAAAGTTTAAAAATTTCAAATCCCATTGAGTTTGCTAGACAAGATCCAGAGCATGTGTTTGATGGTTTTAGATTTGATGCCGATGATAATCTTTGGACAAGTTGTGGAGATGGTGTTGCATGTTATGCAACGTCTGGAGAGCAGATAGGTTACATTAAAATGCCAGAGCGAGTATCTAATGTTGAATTTGGAGGAAAAGAAGGAAACACGCTTTTTATCACTGCTAGTACTTCTTTGTATATGACAGCACTTAATATTAAAGGTGCAAAATTTAAATAATATGAAGAAGAAAATTTTAGTTACCGGAGCATCCGGTCATCTAGGAGGAATGTTATTTAAATCTTTAGCAAGGATAGGCTACAGCAATTTATTAGGCACAGATTTAAAGAAGAAAAATATTCAAAAAAAAGAAAAATTTATATTAGGCAATCTTAAGAATATTAAAGATACACTTAAGATGACTAAAGGTGTTTACGCTATAGTTCATTTTGGAGCTATACCTATTGAAGATACTCAGCAAAATATTTTACAAAATAACATCATCGGTACCTACAATCTTTTTGAAGCAGCTAGGGTTAATAAGGTTAAAAGAATAATATTTGCTAGCTCCAATCATGCCATTGGCTTTCACAGAAGAACAACAAGATTAAATGAACTATCAACGCAAAGACCAGATAGTCATTATGGATTAAGCAAAGCTTTTGGGGAAGATTTATCAAGATTTTATGCTGATAAATTTAACATTAAATCAATGTGCATTCGAATTGGCTCATGTCTTAAAGTTCCTGAAGACAGAAGACATCTTTCAACCTGGATTAGTTATGATGACCTAACTCAATTAGTAGATATTGGCATTAAGCATAAGTCTATGCATCATGAAATTGTTTATGGAGCTTCAAAAAACAAAAAATCCTGGTGGAATAATTCAAGGGCATATAAGCTTGGCTATAAACCAAAGGATAGTGCTGATCGATTTAATCTTAAATCATTATCTAAAAATGAATATAAAGATAAAATGGCTCTATTATTTCAAGGTGGCGTTTTTACTTCTGCTAACTTTAAAGGTAATATTAAGTATATCAAGTAACCCAACTTATAATTTTTGATCAAAATATGAAAAATCCAATTAAGGAAAATATAAAAAAAATAAATTTTTCTGCCACCTTATCGATAAATGAAAAAACTAAAAAATTAATTGCTAAAGGCAAAACAATTTATAAGTTTGGCTTTGGACTTTCTCCTTTTCCAGTGCCAGAAAAAATTGTTCAAGTTTTTAAAAAAAATGCATTTCAAAATGAGTATCTTCCGATGCAAGGATTACCAGCTCTAAGAGATGAAATTGCTAAACATTTAACAAAATTTACTAAAAATAAATTATCTAGAGAGAACGTATTAATTACACCAGGTTCAAAGACATCTATGTATTTAATGCATATGTGTTTTAATGGCGATGTAATTATACCTCAATCAAGCTGGGTGTCTTATGCACCTCAAGCTAGATTAGCTAATAATAAAATTCATTGGCTTGAGACAAATAAAGAAAATAATTGGTATCCAACTGCACAAGTTTTAGAAAAAAAATTAAAAACATTAAAATCTAAAAATATAATTTTATTTTTAAATTCACCTAATAATCCATCTGGTTTAGTTAGTAAAAATTTAAAAGAATTAGCTAAAGTTGCAAGAAAACATAAAATATTCATCCTTTCAGATGAAGTTTATGCTGATTTAACTTTTAGTGGAAAATATGAGTCTATTTCAACCTATTATCCAGAAGGCACTTTTATTAGTGGTGGATTGTCTAAATGGTGCGGTGCTGGAGGTTGGAGATTAGGGTTTTTAACTGTGCCTAATCAACATAAATATTATTTAACAAATTTAAATAAATTAGCTAGCGAGGCTTATTCTACAGTTAATAGTCCAACTCAATTTGCAGCAGTTGAAGCCTATAGAGGAAACTTGCAAGAATATAAAATAAAAACTAAAAAAATCTTACAAGCTGTAGGTCAATATGTATCTAAACATTTGCAATCTTATAACGTTGAGGCCTCAATCCCAGAAGGTGGATTTTATTTAATGTTTGAAATGTATTCGAAAAAATTTAAAACCTCAGATCAATTGAGTAAAGCAATGTTGGATGAAATAGGGGTAGCTTCTCTTCCAGGATCTGTCTTTGGTTTTAAGCCAAACCACTTGATTGTAAGATTGGCTTTTACAGATTTTAATGGTTCGATATTTTTGAAAAAGATTAATGTTAAGACAAATATTACCGATCAATTAATTGAAAAATATGCTCCTAAAGTTGCTATTGGAGTAAAGAAATTAGCAGCTTGGATTGATAAGCAATAATTATTTTTATGTTTTTTAAGAATTTAGCTCAAGAAATTAAAGATGTTACAATCCCGCTTTATAAAATCTTAATTCCTTTCATTTTTATTGTAAAATTTTTAGAGGAAATAGGGGCCATAGAATTACTTTCTAAATTCTTTGAGCCTTTAATGAAAGTCATAGGGCTTCCAGCTGAACTTGGTATTATTTTAGTCACTGCTATCGTTGTAAACATTTATGCTGCTTTGATTTTATTCATTAATTTAGTTCCATCATTAGATTTAACGGTTGCTCAAATAACTATTTTAACAGTAGCCATGCTATTGAGTCATAATTTACCAGTAGAGTCAGCCATATCTAAATCAGCAGGTGTTTCTTTTTGGTTTGCAACTTTTTATAGAATTATCGGCACATTTATTTCCTGCTGGATCTTAAATGTAATTTATTCTCACTTTAATTTCTTGTCTGAAACATTTGTCATGACATTTACGATTGATCCACCTGAGCCAGGACTTTTAATTTGGTTAAAGGATCAATTTTTTAATCTCATCTATGTTTTTGTCATTATTGTAGTAATGGTTACTTTTTTAGAGATTTTAAAATTAATTGGTGTTGAAAAATTTCTTAGACGGGTTCTATCTCCTCCATTAAAATTTTTTGGCATTAGTGATGCAGCAATGAATATTATTATTGTTGGGATTACACTTGGTTTACAATTTGGTGGTGGAATTTTAATTAAAGAGGTTAATTCTGGAAAAATAGATAAACAAAGTGTTTTTTTATCAATACTAATGATTAATTTAATTCATGCATTATTTGAGGACACGTTATTAATGCTTCTGGTTGGAGGACATTACTCTGGAGTAATTTTTGCTAGAATCTTCTTTGGTCTTGTTATCTCTTTATTAATGCTAAAATGTTACCAGAAATATTCAAAGTTTTTTGAAAAACATATATTTGATGAAAAATTAAGATTGTTACCTGAACAAAAAATAAACTAAGTTAGCTTATTATGAGTTCCAAGGCATTATGGAAACCTAAATTAGATGATGTTAAGTCATCTTTTTTAAATAATTTTTGTAATATTTTAGAGAAAAAAAAATATTTAAAAAATGATCAAGATTTTTTTAAATTATGGCAGTGGACAGTAAATAATCCTAAAATTTTTTGGTCTGAGTTTTGGGATTTTTGCAAAATTAAAGGTTTTAAAGGAAAAAAAATAATTGAATCAAATAAATTATTTTATAAAACAAGATTTTTTTTAGACTCCAAATTAAATTATGCTGAAAACCTCCTTTCAAAAAAAGATAATTCATTAGCTATTAATTTTTTGTCAGAAACGGGTTACGAGGAACAAATAACCTGGAAACAATTGTACGATAAAGTTTGTAAGTTTTCATCAGCTTTAAAAAAACTTAATATTACTAAAAGTGATAGAGTAGCCGCTTATGTTCCGAATAAAATTGAGACAATAATTAGTTTTTTAGCGTGTGCCAAGAATGGTTCTATTTGGTCTAGCGCTTCACCCGATTTCGGTATTCAAGGAGTTGTAGATAGATTTAGTCAGATTGAACCAAAAATCCTAATTACTTGTGACTATTATTTTTATAATGGAAAAAAAATCAATATTTTAGATAAAGTTGAAAATATTTTAAAAAAGATCCCTTCGATTAAACAAGTAATTGTATTTTCTTATGAACCACAAAAATCATTAATATTAAAAAAAGAATATTTTAATTTTTATGAATTGATTTCAAAAAGTGAAATTGATCAATTATTTGAAAAATTTGAATTTAATCATCCAATTTATATTTTATATTCAAGCGGAACTACAGGCGTTCCTAAATGTATAACACACGGTGCTGGAAATGTTTTAATTGAGCACAATAAAGAACATTTATTGCATGGAAATGTTAAACCAGGGGATAGATTATTTTACTATACTACAACTGGCTGGATGATGTGGAATTGGTTGGTAGGTTCTTTAGCAGTCAAGGCATCGGTTTACATTTATGATGGTTCTCCAACTTATCCAGATATTGATGTTTTAATAAATTATTGTGATAAAAAAAAGATTACTCTTTTTGGCGTTAGTGCAAAATATATTGACCATCTTAGAAATGAAAATTTTAGTGCACAAAAATTTAAGCTTAATAGCTTAAAAATTATTGCTTCAACTGGTTCGCCTTTATCAGCTGAAAGTTTTAAATATGTTTATAAAAATTTTAAAAACAATGTTCAGCTAGCATCAATTTCTGGCGGAACAGATATGGTTGGGTGTCTTGTTTTAGGAAATTTATTTTCTGGCGTTTATGAAGGTGAAATCCAAGGGCAAAGTCTGGGAATTTATGTTGATGTGTTTAATGAGCAAGGTCAACAAGTTTCTTATGGCAATAAAGGAGAATTGGTTGTTAGAGCTCCGTTTCCAACAATGCCAATTAAATTTTGGAATGATAAGAATGATCAAAAATATCAAAAAGCATATTTCGATAAATATAAAAATACTTGGCATCATAGTGATTTTATTGAACACACTAAACGAAATGGTTTTATTATGCATGGACGTTCAGACTCAACACTTAAACCTGGAGGAGTTAGAATTGGGACGTCTGAAATTTATCGCCAGGTTGAAAATATTGAATTCATCACTGAAGGAGTGGTTGTTGGTCAGAAGTGGAAAAATGATGAACGAATTATACTTTTTGTTACCACGAAGGATGATATTGAATTAGATGCGTCTAAAGTTTTACAAATTAAAAAGATAATTAAAGAAAGATGCTCACCAAAACATGTTCCAGCAAAAGTTATTAAAGTTCCAGAAATTCCAAAAACTAAAAGTGGAAAAGTAGTTGAGCTTGCAGTTAGGAATGTGATTAATGGAATAAAAATAGATAATCTTGAGATCCTAAGCAATCCTGAAAGTTTAAAATTTTTTGAAAATATTTCTCAGTTAAGAGAATAATTTTATAATTTGAATAATAATTTTTATG